>CANREY010000039.1 GCA_947629755.1 uncultured Oscillospiraceae bacterium
TCTCTTAATCGGCGCTCTGTCGTCGGGGCACCCCTTCAGTCACGCCGCAAGCGGCGTGCCAGCTCCCCCGGAGGGGGAGCCAGAAAGGAATATGATATTATGTCAACCATCGGCATAGTCGGTCTGGGGCTTATCGGGGGCTCTATGGCCAAGGCTGTAAAATTTCACACTGACCACACCGTGCTGGGCGCGGACTTAAATCCCGACACAATGGCTCTGGCCTTCGCCTCCGGGGCCATCGACAACGTGATGGACAGGGGGAGCATCGGCGAGTGCGACCTCGTTCTTGCCGCCCTGCCGCCTGAGGCCCTTATCGGCTGGGCGGAGGAGAACGCGGAGTATATCGCCCCCACCGCGGTGCTCATCGACCTTTGCGGCGTAAAGCGCCTCATCGTGGAAAAGCTCAGGCCCTTAGCCGACAAGTACGGCTTTTCCTACATCGGCGGCCACCCCATGGCTGGGAAGGAACATGGGGGCTTTAAAAACTCCACCGCCTACCTATTTGCCGGGGCGTCCATGATCCTGACACCCGACGAGCGGACCGACGCGCCGCTTTTGGAGAGGCTCAAGGAGTTTTTCCTGTCCCTTGGCTTCGGAATGATAACCTACTCCACCCCCGCCGAGCACGACAGGATAATATCCTACACCTCACAGCTTGCCCACATAACCTCGTCGGCCTACGTGAAATCCCCCACGGCCCAGACCCACATGGGCTTCTCCGCCGGGTCCTTCCGGGACATGACGCGGGTGGCGTACTTGGACGAGAACATGTGGACACAGCTATTTCTGGCAGACCGGGACTATCTTACGGGCGAGCTTGAGACGCTCATCGGGCATCTCAATGAGTACCTTGGGGCCCTTCGGGACGGCGACCCGGACAAGCTCCGGGAGCTTCTCAAAAACGGCCGGGAGCTCAAGATGACGGCGGGAGGTACATGATGGACGCTAAGACCCTACACGTAGACGCCGGAGGCGGCTACGATATTGTCATAGAGCCCGGCGTTCTGGACCGGGCCGGGGAGCTCATAAAGGCGGCCCTACCCCGCGCGAAGAAGATATTCGTGCTGACGGACTCAAACGTGGGCCCCATATACGGCCCCGGATTTGTGGCCTCCCTTGAGACGCGGGGCTTTATGGTCCGCACCCACGTCATACCCGCCGGGGAGACAAGCAAGTGCGCCGCCTCCCTTGTGGGGATCTGGAGCGCCATGGCCGCCTTCGGCATGACGCGCTCCGACGGCGTGGCGGCGCTGGGCGGCGGCGTTGTGGGGGATCTGGCGGGCCTTGCGGCCTCAACTATCTTAAGGGGCGTAGACCTTGTGCAGATGCCCACCACCCTTTTAAGTCAGGTGGACTCCTCTGTGGGCGGCAAGACCGCCATTGACCTTCCTGAGGGGAAAAATCTCGTAGGGACCTTCTATCAGCCAAGGCTGGTGCTCATGGACCCGAAGGTGCTCTCCACACTGCCCCTGAACGTATTCATGTCCGGTATGGCGGAGGTCATAAAGTACGGGTGCATCTGGGATCGGGAGTTTTTCGATTTCCTCGCCAAAAGGCCCACGAGGGAGACCCTGATGGCGGATATTACCCACATTCTCTACACCTGCTGTGACATTAAGCGTCAGGTCGTCAATGAGGACGAGCACGACACCGGCCTTCGCATGATATTGAATTTCGGCCACACTCTGGGCCACGCCTACGAGCTTGCGGGGGACTACGTCAGGTGGAGCCACGGCGAGGCCGTGGCCGCCGGAATGGTGACCGCCGCCACGCTGGGCGTGAGGCTCGGCGTGACGGAAAGTGATGTCCCTGAGAAAATCGAGAGTATCCTTGCCCCCCTCGGCCTTCCCACACATATAGCCTGCGACGCTGAGTGCGTTGAGCGTGCCGTGGGCGTTGACAAAAAGGGGTCAGGAGATCACGTGACCTTGATACTTCTTGAGGACATCGGCAGGGTAAAGCCCCTGAAAATACAAAAATCCGACGTGACGGAGCTCCTCTCCGGCGCGCTTGGAGGGTGAGATATGGACATACGCGTAAGGCCCGGAGCTCTCTCCGGAACGGTCACGCCTCCCCCCTCAAAATCCCTGTCCCACCGGGCGCTCATAGCGGGGTATCTCGCCAAATCGGAGGACAGGATAAAAAATCTGGCCGCCTCTCAGGACATCGAGGCCACAAAAAGGTGCATGGACGCCCTTTTTGACATTGGGAGCGGCTTTCCCCTCCTCGACTGCGGGGAGTCCGGCTCCACGCTCCGGTTCCTTATCCCCCTGTCACTCGTTTTGCGGGGCGGGGCGAAATTTACGGGCCGTGGTCGTCTCATGGACCGGCCTCAGGAGCCGTATTTTGACATCTTCCGCAAAAACGGCGTCCACTTTGAGAAAAGCGTCGGGGAGCTGGCCGTCATGGGCTCGCTGACACCCGGAGCATTCGAGCTCCCCGGCGACGTGTCCAGCCAGTTCGTCACGGGGCTACTGTACGCCCTGCCCCTCCTGCCGGGGGACAGCGAGGTCGTCATCACCTCCCCACTTGAGAGCCGGGAGTACGTGACCATGACGGTGGACGTACTGAAAAAATACGGAATTTACGTGGAAAATCACGATTTTCAGCGGTTTTCCGTGCCGGGAAATCAAAAATATACGCCCTGCGACTACACTGTGGAGGCCGACTGGTCCCAGGCGGGCTTCTGGTACGCCGCCCGGCTCCTTGGAAATAACGTGAAGGTTTGTGGTCTTGATTTAAGCTCCCCTCAAGGGGACAGGGCGATAGCGGAGCTTGCGGAGAGACTGGCAGATCCGGGTGACGTGACCGTGGACCTTGCCCAAATACCGGACCTTCTGCCGCCGCTGGCGGTCATGGCCGCCGGGAGAAGCGGGGAGACCCGATTTGTAAACGCCGGGCGGCTTCGCATGAAGGAATCCGACCGCATAGCCTCCACCTCGGCCATGCTCCGGGCCTTCGGGGTAAAATGCGCCGAGGGGCCTGACTTCCTCACCGTCACGGGTACGGACAGCCTCAAGCCCTGCTCGGTGGACGGGGCCAACGACCACCGGATAGTGATGGCCGCCGCCATTTTGGCCACAAGGGCCTCAGGGCCGGTGACCATTCTGGGGGCCCAGGCGGTCAATAAATCCTACCCCACGTTTTTTGACGATTTTAAAATGCTTGGAGGTGAGGTAAGTGTCCTCTGAGACAGGTCACAAGCTGAAAATATCCGTCTTCGGCCAGTCCCACGGCAGGGCCATCGGCGTTGTAATTGACGGACTGCCCGCCGGGGTGAGGATAGACGGGGAGGAGCTCTACGCGTTCATGTCCCGGCGAAAGCCCGGTACCTCCCGGCTCTCCACACAGCGGCATGAGGAGGACAGGCCCGTCTTTCTCTCCGGGCTCGTTGACGGCGTGACCGCGGGTTCGCCCCTCTGCGCCATAATTGAGAACACCGACCAGCGCTCCGGCGACTACGCGGCTCTCGCTGACCTGCCCCGGCCCTCCCACGCGGATTTTACCGCCCGTATGCGCTACGGCGAGAGCGTTGACATGCGGGGCTCCGGCCATTTTTCGGGCCGCCTGACGGCCCCCCTGTGCATTGCCGGGGGCATAGCGAAGCAGCTCCTCTCAAAAAGCGGTATATATGTGGGGGCCCACCTTGCGAGCGTGGCCGGTATAGCCGACGAGGCTTTTCCCCTGTGGCCCGGTCGTGAGCTTTTTGAGAACATCGCCGCAAAATCCCTCCCGGTCATTGATGATACCGCCGGTGAGAAGATGGCGAAGGCCATTGAGGACGCCAGAGCCGAGCTTGACAGCGTGGGCGGGGTAATTGAGTGTGCCGCCGTGGGCCTTCCCGCGGGTCTGGGCTCACCCATGTTCGACGGTATCGAGAACCGCCTTGCCGCCGCCCTATTCGGAGTTCCGGCGGTGAAGGGCGTGGAGTTCGGGGCGGGCTTTGGCGCCGCCAAAATGCGGGGAAGCCGGCACAACGACCCCTATATAATCGAAAACGGACAGGTGCGGACGGAGAAAAACGACGCGGGAGGCATTGTAGGCGGCATAACCACCGGTATGCCCATAGTCCTTCGGTGCGCCATGAAGCCCACCCCGTCCATATCGAAGCCCCAGCGGACCGTGAGCCTTTCAAAAATGGAGGAGGCCACGCTGGAGATAAAGGGCCGGCACGACCCCTGCGTGGCCGTCAGGGCTGTTCCCGTCATCGAGGCCGTCACGGCCTTCACAATACTCGACATACTTATGGAGGAGAAGGAAAATGGATCTTACTGAGATACGCGAAAAAATAGACCTTGTGGACGCGGATATACTTAAGCTCTTTTTGGAGCGTATGGACCTTTCCAAGGAGGTCGCCGAGGTGAAGGCCAGGGAGAACATGCCCATACTCAACAAGGAGCGTGAGCGTGAGATACTCCGCCGCGTCTTGGAGAAGTCCGGAGAATACGAGCTTTACACCCACCGGCTTTTCTCCACCATATTTGAGCTCAGCCGGACATATCAGCGCAAATATCGCAACACCGGTTCCAACGTGCGCTCCTTCATCGAAAAGTCTCTTGAAAATTCCCCGGAGCTTTTCCCGGAGACGGGTCTCATCGCCTGTCAGGGCGTGGAGGGGGCCTACTCCCAGATGGCCGCGGACAGAATGTTCACCCGCGGCAACATCGTCTATGTCAAGACCTTCGAGGCCGTCTTTGACGCTGTGCAGAGCGGCTTTTGTGAGTTTGGCATCGTGCCCATCGAGAATAGCTCCAACGGCTCCGTGCGGGCGGTATACGACCTTCTCCAGACAAAGGACGTGTCCATCGTGCGCTCAGAGAGGCTTTGCATCTCCCACGAGCTCCTTGTAAAGCCCGGCGTGAAGCTTTCCGAGGTCAAAAAGATAGTCTCCCACGAGCAGGCGCTGGGACAGTGCGGTGAGTTTTTAAAGTCCCTGGGCGACAAGGTGGAGATAGAGAAGATGGAGAATACCGCCGTGGCCGCCAAATACGTGGCCCAGTGCGCCGAGCGCGGCGTGGCGGCCCTCTCAAGCTCCAACTGCGCGGAGCTCTACGGCCTGGAGGCCCTTAACTGCGGGCGGATACAAAATTCCGATAACAACTACACCCGCTTTATCTGCATCACCAAAAAGCCCGCCGTGTACCCCGGAGCCAACAGGATAACCTTAGTCCTCAGCTGTGAGCACCGGCCCGGAGCGCTCTACGACGTGCTGAGCCACATCTCGGCCCTTGAGCTCAACCTTATTAAGCTGGAGTCCTGCCCCATGGTGGGCCACGACTTTGAGTTCCTTTTCTTCTTTGAGATAGAGGCCAGCGTCCGGGACCCCAAGGTGGTGGACATGCTGGAGAGCTTGGAGCACTCCTGCAGGTCCCTTCGGTATCTGGGCAACTATCAGGAGGTCTGAGGTGCGCCGGGTAGTGGGCCTTATAGGCCGGAAGCTGGGGCACAGCTGGTCCCCCCAGATACACCGCATGATGGGCTGTCGGGGCTATAAGCTCTACGAGCTGGAGCCGGAGGAGCTTGAGGGCTTTCTGCGCCGCCCGGAGCCCATGGCCGTCAACGTGACCATTCCCTATAAGCAGGAGGTCTTCAAATACGTAGACGTGGTGGACCCGGCGGCACGGGATATAGGGGCCATAAACACCATCGTCAACAAAAAGGGTCGGCTTTTCGGCTATAATACGGATAAATGTGGATTAGAGTACGCAATTTTGCGCGCGGGGCTTGATTTTTCGGGTAAAAAAGTGGTAATATTGGGTTCAGGGGGGACCTCCCACACCGCGACCGCGGCGGCGAGGTCACTTGGGGCCCGTGAGATCGTCGTTATCTCAAGAAACGGCGAAAATAATTACGGCAATCTTGAGAAAAACGCGGACGCCCAGATGCTCATAAACACCACCCCCGTGGGCATGTTCCCCAACTGCCCCGCCGCGCCACTGAGTCTTCGCTCATTTCCGAAGCTTCAGGGAGTGATGGACGTCATATTCAACCCCCTGCGCACGGGCCTTCTGATGGAGGCCGAGGAGCTCAGGATCCCCCACGCCGGGGGCCTTGCCATGCTGGTGGCCCAGGCCAAGGCGGCGGAGGAGCTCTTTTTCGATAAGACGCTGGACGACGGCCTCATCGAGAGCATAACCCAGAAGCTGGCCCGCGACGCCACGAACATAGTCCTCATCGGTATGCCGGGCTCCGGCAAGTCCACCGTGGGCAAGTTCATAGCCCAGCTGTCCGGGAGGAAGCTGGTGGACGCGGACAGGTATATCCTTGCTCACACGGGTAAGCGCCCCGGAGACATCATCTTGAGCCGGGGCGAGGCGGAATTTCGCAGGATAGAGACCGAGGCCCTCAGGGACATATGCTCCCGCGGCGGCCAGATAATAACCACCGGCGGCGGCTGTGTGACCGTGCCGGAAAATTACGGCATACTCCATGAGACGGGCCGTATTTACCGCGTGGACCGGGAGCTTTCGTCCCTCACCACCCGCGGCCGCCCCCTCTCAGCCGGAGGGCTTCAGGGCCTTCAGGCGCTCTTTGAGGTCCGGGACCCCCTCTACCGGCGGTTTGCGGACGTGACGGTGAAAAACGACGGGACGTTGGCTGAGTGCGCCGGGAAGATCTGGAGTGATTTTTGTGAAAATACTCGTTATTAACGGGCCAAACCTCAACATGCTGGGCATCAGGGAGCCGGACATCTACGGCAGGAGCACCTACCCTGACCTCATAAGGCTCATATCCGGCGAGGCCGAAAGGCTCGGCGCGGACGTGGAGTTTTACCAGTCGAACCACGAGGGGGCGCTGGTGGACGCCATACAGGGGGCCTACGGCAGGATAGACGGCATCGTAATAAACCCCGGCGCCTACACCCACACGAGCGTGGCGCTCCTCGACGCGGTGAAGGCCGTGGGTATCCCCACGGTGGAGGTCCACATCTCCGACCCCGACGTGAGGGACGAATTTAGGAAAATAAGCTACATACGAAAAGCGTGTGTGAAAACAATAAAGGGCCGTGGGTTCGACGGATACCTTGAGGCCCTTCACTACCTTGTAGACAACTACGCGTAAATTTTAAGGAGGCGCGGCGATGAAAAGAAGCTCTCTTTTGAAGATCGTCTCATTGGGACTGTCCCTTGTGCTCGTACTTTGCGCCGTGCCCCTTTCCGTCCGGGCCGACGAGGTCCGTCAGCTTGAGAGCGGCGCGGCGGGAGCGGAGAAGCTCACCGTGGGTGAGATCGTGGAGCTTTTAAGCTCCGACGTGTCCGGGGAGCTAATGAAAGCAAAGCCGGGCTTTTCCTCCCCCTGGTCGGCCGGGACCGTGAGGGACGAGCACCTTGAGGGCGCGCTCCAACGTCTCAACGCCGTAAGGCGCATAGCGGGGCTCCCCTCCGTCAAATTAGACGAGGGCTACACCGAGCTTGCCCAAGCCGCGGCGTACTTAAACGCCCTGAAGGGCTCCTTGGGCCAGACCTCCGAGATGCCGGAGGGTATGCCGGAGGACCTGTATAAAAAGGGCGTGGAGGGCACGTCAAAGTCCATAGCCCTCTCCTCCGCCTCCCAGAGCTCCTCCCCCCTGTCCTTCAGCGTGGACATGTGGATTGACGACTCCGGCTCCAGCAGTGTGGACAGGCTGGGCAACCGCCGTTGGCTTTTAAATCCCACCATGGACAAGACGGGCTTCGGCGCGGTGCCGGCAAAGACCGGCTCCGGCTACTACTGCGCCCAGTACATATACGGCATGGACGGCAAGGCTTTGGACTATGACATGATCTCCTGGCCTGCCTCCGGCAACTTCCCATCATCAGGCATATTCGCCGCCGACGAAGCATGGAGCGTCACCTTAAACCCCGAAAAGTACGCTGTGCCGTCGCGCTCCGATGTGACCGTGACCCTTACAAGAAGGTCCGACGGGCGGGTCTGGACCTTCAAGGGCACTGGTTACACCCCCTCCAACAGTGGGGAATATTTCAACGTGGACACCACAAGCTACGGCGTGAATAACTGCATCATCTTCCGTCCCGCGGGGATAGACGTGTACGAGGGCGAGTACACGGTGGCGGTCTCAGGCGTGAAGTTCTTGGCCGGGGGCTCCGCCGACTTTAAGTACACCGTCAGCTTCTTCGACCCGGAAAAGCCCTACGGCGAGGTGTCGCCCTTCGACGACGTGTCGCCCAAGGACTGGTTTTACCCCTACGTGAAGGCGGGAAACGAGCTGGGGCTCATCTACGGCACGTCGCCCACCACCTTCAGCCCGCAAAGTAAGCTCACGCTGGCTCAGGTGGTGACCTTCGCCGCGAGGACCGCCGCCCGATTTAACGGCGACACGGATCCGACGATAAACGACTGGAAGGCCGGGGCCTACGACTACTGCGTGGTCAATGGCTACATAAGCGAGATCGAGCTCCCCTTCGCGACCCTCGACCGTGAGGCTACGCGGCTTGAGATGGTGAGGATAATGGACCCGATCATACCGAAATCGGTATTTAAGGACAGCGTCCCCGTCCCCTCCGGCTCCATACCGGACGTGAAGGAGAGCGACCCATACGGGGCCATGATCTACCGCTGGTACAGGGCCGGAATGCTTACCGGCACCGGCGGCGGGGCGTTCTCCGGCAACAGCACCATGGACAGGGCCGCCATGGCCGCGGTACTGTGCAGGATAAACGGCGTGGGGTAACTTTTCGTCTCCCGCGCATATAATAGACCGACAAAGGCGTTCACCCGGCCGGGTGGACGCCGTTTTTTCAGGAGGTCAGCTTATGTGCGGTATCGCGGGGCAGGTGGGCGGAGAATTACGCCCGCTCCTGCCCGTATTTGAAAAGATGAAAAGTGTCTTATCCCGCCGGGGGCCCGACGACAACGGCACGGCGGTATTTGAGGGCGCGGTGCTTGTCCACGCCCGTCTCTCGGTGATGGACCCGGAGAACGGGCGACAGCCAATGAGTTTCGGCGGGTACACCATGGTGTATAACGGCGAGATCTACAATACGCCGGAGCTTAAAACGGAGCTTCGCTCCCTCGGCCACGAGTTTGTGACCCGCTCCGACACCGAGGTCCTGCTTCACGCCTACGCCCAGTGGGGGGATAAGTGCGTGGAGAGATTGAACGGCATATACGCCTTCGCCGTGTGGGACGAAAAGCGCCGGAGGCTATTTATGGCGCGGGACCGTATGGGGGTAAAGCCCCTTTTCTACGCCGGGAGGGGCGGCGCGCTCATATTCGCCTCGGAGCTCAAGGCGCTCCTCTGCCACCCGGATATAAGGCCGGAGGTCGACCGGGAGGGGCTGGCGGAGGTCATGCTCTTAGGGCCCGGCCGGGTGCCGGGGAGCGGCGTATTTCGGAACGTGCGGGAGCTCCTGCCCGGTGAGTGCGGGTACTTTGATTTGGAGACGGGAAGGCTCGCCCTTCGCCGGTACTGGCGGCTTGAGGACGGGGAAAATCACGACAGCTTCGGGGAGGCCGCGGAGAAGGTGAGGCATCTCGTCCTCGACGCCATACGCCGCCAGCTCGTCTCCGACGTGCCCGTGGGGACCTTCCTCTCAGGCGGGCTGGACTCGTCGCTCATATCCTCCGTGGCATGTGAGTATTTTAAAGAGCGCGGCGAGACCCTTCGCACCTTCTCGGTGGACTACTTAAATAACGCGAAATACTTCAAAAAGAGCAAATTCCAGCCCACCTCGGACCCGGAATTTATAATGGCAATGCGGGAGTATCTGCCCGGCGAGCACAAGCTTGTGACGCTGGATACCCCGGAGCTGGTCTCGGCCCTATATGAGGCCGTGGAGGCAAGGGACCTTCCGGGAATGGCCGACGTGGACTCCTCGCTCCTCCTTTTCTGCCGGGAGATAAAAAGGGACGTCACCGTGGCGGTCTCCGGCGAGTGCGCCGACGAGATATTCGGGGGCTACCCATGGTACAGAGACCCCACCATACGGGAGCGGGAGGGCTTCCCATGGGCCCAGTCCACACTCTGGCGGGCGGGGTTTTTAAAGGACGGCGTTTTGGGCCATATCGACCCCGCGGACTTCGTGGACTACTACTACCGCAAAACCTGCGATAATTCCTCCATTCTCCCCGGCACTTCCCCACTGGAAAAGAGAATGAAGGAGATGATGAACCTCAACGTGGACTGGTTCATGCAGACGCTGCTTGACCGTAAGGACCGCATGAGCATGTGGAGCTCTCTGGAGGTCCGGGTGCCCTTCTGCGACCACCGGATAGCCCAGTACCTGTACACCGTACCCTGGGAATATAAGGACCACGACGGCTTTGAGAAGGGACTTCTCCGGGAGGCCATGCGGGGGTATCTGCCCGACTGCGTCCTCTGGCGCAAGAAAAGCCCCTACCCCAAGACCCACAACCCCTCCTACCTTGAGGCCGTGAATAGTGAGCTCCAAAAAGTCGTCGATGACAAGAGCCAGCCCATACACGAGATAGTAAAGCCCGACGCCCTGCGTGCCCTCATGGCCTCGAATGTCTCCACCCCTTGGTACGGCCAACTCATGACCACCCCCCAAACCGTGGCCTTCTTCCTCCAGCTCAACCACTGGCTGAGAAAGTACTCAGTGGAGATCAAAGATTAAATAGATAAAAAAGGGATACGGCCCGCTTTTTGAGCCGTATCCCTTTTATGTATTTCGTTTTATTAAGCTTTCTCCGCAAGGAGGGTCCTTGTGAGGAAGCGCTGGACGGCGGCCACTACGGGGCCGCAGAAGAAAGCTACGGCCACGGTGACGATACCGGGGCGGACACCGAGGAGTACGCCGAGCACCATAAAGGCCACGTCCCAGATTATGCGCACAGCGCGGAAGGAGGGCTTTTTCACGTGGGACGAGATTATGAATGGCACCGCGTCATATGGCGAGGAGCCGAGGCCGGAGCTCATGTAGGCCGCCGCGCCAACGAGAAATACGGCCAGCGTCGGAATGAGAAGGACATACCTAACGGCAGTCTGCTCCAGCGCCCCGGCCGGTAACGTCACCCGGAAAAGCCATGTGAAGAAGTCCGAGATGTACCCAAGGAACACCACGTTCCACACGGTGCCAAAGCCGATGCGCGAAAGGTCAAATATAATGACCGCTATGAACATCACCGTCTGGCATATGACCTGGCATGTGCCGAAGCTCAAGTGGGTGAGCTGTGACACCCCTTGGGTGAGGCAGGAGCAGGGGTCCAGGCCCAGATCTATGGACCTTAAAAGCGCAAGGCCAAAGCCCTGCAATATTATCCCCCCGGTCATGACCGCCATTCTCCGCCAAAATGGCGCGGGGCATTGAAAGCACCGGGGCATTTTTTTCTGTGTCTCCATATCCCCTCCGCCTCAGCAGACAGCGCCGGCCAACGCCTTCAGCGCGTCGCCGCGGGTGGCGGCGCTGACGCTTTCAGGCATCTTCCCGGTGAGAGCCTTAATAAATTTCTTGATGTCCTCCTCCGTCAGGGGCCTGTCCGGGTCGAAGGCGGAGCTTTTCTCGATACAGCCCCGCTCCATGGCCATATCCACCGCCGCGCCGTAGGGGTGATTGGCGGCGAGGCCTGAGGGCCACTTGCCCGATTTTTTGAGTATGCGCTCCACGCGGCGTGAGGCGGCGGGCCAGCCGAACACCGTCTCGGCAAGCTCGCCAATCGTCATGGGCTTGTCCGGCCTCACGGTGTTGTCCCGGTAGGCGGGGCAGTAACCGGCGTCAACAAGCTTCTTTGCCGCCTCAAAGCAGTCGTCCCCGGCGCCGAGGTCGGCGAAGGGGCTCAGCTCCATGAGCTCCGAGACGGTCACCACCCTGTACCCCGCGTCGCTGAGGAGCTTTAACTGTACCTCAAGTCCGTCGGCGATGGGCGTGCGGCGGGCCATATTGAAGCCGTCCTTCTGGAAGATTATCTGCCCGCAAAGGCTGTCGGGATTCGTAGTCAAAGCCCGTTCGATGGGCCTCCATGTGGCCTCCACCTCGGCCTCATAGGAGCTTAAGGGCAGCCAGCCCGCGCCGTCGAAGCTGGCGGCCATGTACTGGTAGCCAAGCTGGGAGAGCGCGTCGTAGCTTGAAAGGCCCGGCGCTATCTTGTCCACGTAGTGGGGCGGGCGGGAGAGGCGAATTGTGTAATTGTGCCGCTCCTTCAGAAGCGTATGGAGCTTTTTAAGGTCCTCCACCGCCTTATTTATGTCCCCCAGATAGTGCCTCCGGCCGTAGACCAGCGGCTTCCAGCCGTAGAGCACGTGTGCGTAGGTGTGGCTCGTTATCTCGTGGCCGCCGGAGATGAGACGGTCTATCTCCTCCCGGCAGACTTGAGCCCCGCCCTCGCCGTCGTGGCCGATGTCCGGGTAGTGGTCGTATCTCTTGCCGCCCCAGGAGGCGGAGCCGTGCTTACCCGGCTCGTCGGGGTAGTTTTCGGCGGTGGAGCCCACCACGTCGAAGGTCCCGCGAGCGCCGTATTTTTCCAGCGTCTCCATGAGCTCCATGGTGAGGCCCTTTTTGTGCTCCCCCACCGGGTTCGGGGCCATGCGGCTGGGGCCGTCGTCAAAGGTCATGGCCACCACGCGCTCAGTGGTCTTAACTCTCTCCACACGGCGGACCGGGGAGACGTAGACCGGGGTGCGGGCCTTTATCTCGTCCTCAAAACGGTGCTTGACCTTCTTGGCCGTTCCGATACATTTCGTTACCAATGACATAAGTGTTCCTCCCGTCAGATGTGTAAAATGTCCCTGCAAACGCAGTAGCCCGTGTAGACAAGCTCCCGGCAGAAATAAGCCGCCCCGCCCCGGCGGCGGGCGGCGCGCAGCTGTGAAAGGCCCTTCCTCGTCCGGGAGGTGTTTTTCACAAATACGGCCTCGCTCCTCCCGGCCCTGACGGCGTTCTCTATGGCCTCCGGGGTGCGGTCCTCGCAGGTGACGGCGGTGTAGGAGTTGCCAACCTCTCCGGCCTCGTGGGCGTCGCTCCCGCCGGTTTTTATAAGGGCGTGGCGGGCGGCAAATTCCGAGGCCATCTCGTTTGCCCGTTTATTGTGGAAAAAGGCCCGCGAGTTTGCCGCCTCCGCCCCGTCGAGGCACTCGGCCTCTTTTTCCCGGTCCTTGTCCGCCCTCGTGAAGGGGTGGGCGATGACGGCTATGCCGCCGAGGTCGTGTATGGTCTTGACCGCCTCGGAAAGCTCAGGGAGCTTACCTGTCGGGTCAACATACTCCTTACAGAAAAGGGCCAGCACGTGGCCGGTTTTGGTTGAAAACTCACAGCCCGGTAGGAGGAGCACGCCCTCGCGCTCCTCCGGGGCGGTGAGGGTAAACCTGTTGTGGTTGCATATGGCTATGGCGTCAAGGCCCCTTTTCCTCGCCGCTTGGGCCAGCTCATCTAAGCCGGAGCGCCCGTCCAAGGACGCGTCGGAGTGGACGTGAAGGTCGATTTTGAGCTCCATTTACTTACCTCCCCGGCTGAAGAGGGACTTATAATACCGTGCGGCGGGCTTTATATCCCCCCACTCCCAGACGCCGTCGGCCACTTTGGGGTTTAAGAGGTCCCCCACGGCCCCAAGGGCCCTCTTTTTCTGCCCGGCGCGGAAATACCCGGCCCCGGCGGCAAGGTCCGTGGCCGTGAAGGCCATGCGCTTGCCCGCCTTGAAGCTCCGGTCCTCCGCCGGTATGGCCCTGTCCGGGTTGCCCCTGTTCCACGAAAGGCGAAACCACTCCCATATGAGCCCCGTATTTGAGGCCCGCGTCAGGGGGAAGGTGCCCCAGACGCGGGGGTTTACCTCCAAAAGCCGGGGCTGGTCCTCGGCGTCCAGCTTAAATTCCACCATGCAAAGGCCGGAGTAGCCTGTTTTTTCAATGAGCCTTCCGGCGTAGTCCTCCAAGAGCGGGTAATTTACGGCCTCACAGCAGCTTGAGGGCCCGCCGGTAACCGGGTACTCCCGGACACGCCTGTGGCAAAGGGAGCTCATGATGCGCCCGTTCTCGGCCACGAGAGAGCAGCCCATGCCGTCGCCGGGCAGGAGCTGTTGTATGACAGGCTCCCCGCCGGTTATGGCCTTGAAATGCTCCCGCGCGGCCGTCAGCTCCTCACGGTTTTTCACTATCCTGTACCTCTCCCCGGCGGAAAGACCGAACTTCTCCCCGCATTTTGGCTTCACCACGCAGGGGAACCGGGCCGTACCGGGCGTATACTCCTCCGGTATGGGGATATTGAGCTCCCTTCCCAGCCTCGCCACGGCCTCCTTGTCGTTGAGGGTGTCGAGGGCGGACTTCTCCGGCAGGAGGGCGCCGCAGACCGCGGAGATTTTCTCCTTATTTTCCGGCTTTACAAGCTCCCCTATGGTGTATGCCCCCACGGGGAGAAGCGCCGGCTTTTCCCCCTCGGCCTCACAAATCTCACGGCACAGCGATAAAAGGGCGTCCACATAGCCCTCGCTTGGCAAAAGCCGGGAGGCGGCGCAGTATTTCGAATAAAAGCCGATGGGCTCCCCCGCGCCCTCACGCTCACAGCAGACGACCTTTATCTTTCGCTCCCCCAGCTCCCGTATGGCGGCCAGAGACATGCGGTAATGTACGTCGGTTATTATGGCTGTCATGTGGATACTCCTTTTGCTTTCTTCAGTCAGCCGGTGAGTGGTGAGTGGAGTGCTTGAAGCTCCGGCTTATCTCCTTCCAGCGGCCGGAGTGGTACCTCAGGGCCATTATGAAGGTCCGGGAGCACTGGTCGATAACCAGCGCTATCCACGCCCCCCAGAGACCCCAGTGCAGATAGTTTATGGTGATTATGGCAAGGCCGCTCCGAAGTCCCAGTACCGTTATGGCCATCACAACCGCCGTAAAGCGGGTGTCCCCCGCGCCACGAAGTCCGCCGGAGACGATGAACTGGTCGGCCTGAAGGGGCTGGGAGGCGGCAAGGAGGTAGAGTATTGGAGCGCCCATATTTATTACGGTGGGGTCATTTTTGAACATGGCAATAATCGGCCTTGCGAACAGTACCAGCACCGCCGCCACAAAGAACGAGGCCACGATGCCAAGGTCCCGCGTCCGCCGCATGTACACCGCCGACATGTCATACCGGCGCTTGCCGATGGACTGGCCCATCAGGGTGGTGGCGGCGTTGGCGAAGGCCTGACCCATCATGAAGCTCATGGACTGGATACTCATAAGGACATTGTGGGTGGCGTAGACAGTGTCCCCAAGGCCCGTGACCTGGCGGGTGTAGATTATGAGCCCCAAGCGCATAAGAAGCTGTTCCACCATGGAGGGCACGCCGATGTTGATGATGTCCCCCATGAGGCCCCGGTTCAACGTAAATTTCTCCTTAAGGTCAATATAAACATACTTCTTTTTGCCGAAGCTCACCCACATTGCGATGAAAAACGCCAGTGTCTGGCCGATGTTTGTGGCCCAGGAGGCCCCGGCCACGCCCATCTTCGGCACGCCGAAGTGGCCGTAGATCATGACGTAG
Source organism: uncultured Oscillospiraceae bacterium (assembly GCA_947629755.1). Classification (GTDB taxonomy): domain Bacteria; phylum Bacillota; class Clostridia; order Oscillospirales; family Oscillospiraceae; genus RUG626. The sequence continues at coordinate 15,411 of CANREY010000039.1, forward strand.
TTAAAGCCAAGGTTCACAACGTTCGCTATGGTGTTGTATATCATGGGCGTTTTCGTGTCGCCGATTCCCCTCAAAGCCGCCGTGACGGTTATGGTCATGCAAAGCGGTATGAAGCCGTAGAGCTGTATGTCAAGGTACTGCTTGCCAAGCTTTATGGCCTCCTCGGATATGCCCGTGCCGCCCATGAAACGTATGAGCCACTCCGACGAGGCAAGGCCCAGCCCCATAAAGAGGACGCTCATTATGAGGTTCAATATCATGGCGTGCTTGAATACGTCGTTGCACCTGTCCTGCTTCTGTATACCGCGAAAGCGGGCTATGACAGCCGTGGCGCCGACGTTCATGGCCTGTATCATGGTCATGAGCAAAAACTTCGGCTGTGAGGCAAGCCCCACGGCGGTAAGGGCCACTATCCCCTCGTTGCCGGGCAGGTTGCCCACCATTATCTGGTCGGCGATGGAGGTGAGCTGTGTCAGCACCAGCTCCACAAGGCTTGGAAGGGCGATGAGGATAACGTCCCGGTATATCCTCTTTCTCGTTATCCCCTCCGGCGTCACGGCCTTGCCCACGCGCCCAATCTCCCCCGGATCCCCCGCCCTTCCGTAGGGCAGATTGTCCAGCGCCGTCATAACTGTTTTTTTCTCTTTTATGTCCGTCATCTTCCACGGTCCTTTATAATGATACTTATAATACTCTACCACTTTTTTATTTATTTTCAATACCCAATTCAAACAAAACGGGGGACCCGCGCGGGGTCCCCCATGGAATATTGTCTTTAAGCTCAGAGAAGGGAGCGGTAGAGCTCCTTGATCTCCTCCACGCTCGTGTCTCTGGGGTTGCCGGGGCGACAGGCGTCGGCGTAGGCGGACTCGGAGAGGAACTGTATGTCCTCCTCCTTCAAAATGCCCTTCAGGTCGGCGGGGATACCCACGTCGGCGGAGAGCTTCTTCACGGCGGCGATGGTGGCCTTGGCCGCCAGGTGGTCGGTCATCATGTCAATGCCGGGGACGTGCATAGCCTTGCCTATGGCGCGATAGCGCTCACCGGCCACGGGGGCGTTGTACTCAAGGCCGGTGGGCAGGATTATGGCGCAGGCCACGCCGTGGGGGGTGTCGTAGAGGGCGGAGAGGCCGTGGGCCATGGAGTGGACTATGCCCAGCCCCACGTTGGAGAAGCCCATACCGGCGATATACTGGCCAAGGGCCATGCCCTCGCGGCCGTCGGGGTCGTTCTGAACGGCGGCCCGGAGGTTTGCAGAGATGAGCCTGATGGCCTCAAGATGGAACATGTCGGAGATGGCGCAGTGACCGGCGGTGATGTAGCCCTCGATGGCGTGAGTGAGAGCGTCCATACCGGTGGCGGCGGTGAGGCCCTTGGGCATGGTGGACATCATGTCCGGGTCCACAACGGCGATCTCAGGAATGTCGTTCACGTCCACACAGACGAACTTGCGCTTTTTCTCAACGTCGGTGATGACGTAGTTGATGGTGACCTCCGCGGCGGTACCGGCGGTGGTGGGCACGGCGATGGTGAAGGTGGCGTGCTTTTTGGTGGGGGCCACGCCCTCAAGGCTGCGGACGTCGGCAAACTCCGGGTTCTCCACGATGATGCCGATGGCCTTGGCGGTGTCCATGGCCGAGCCGCCGCCCACGGCGACGATGCAGTCAGCGCCGCTGGCCTTCATGGCCGCCACGCCGCTCTGGACGTTCTCGATGGTGGGGTTGGCCTTGATGTCGGAATAGACCTCATAAGCAAAGCCCGCGGCGTCGAGGAGATCGGTGACCTTTTTCGTCACGCCGAATTTGAGAAGGTCGGGGTCGGTGGCCACAAAGGCCTTTTTGTAGCCCCTGGCGGTGAGCTCAGGCACGATGTTCTCAATGGCCCCGTGGCCGTGGTAGGAAATGGTGTTCAGAACGATGCGGCTTGCCATAATAAAACACTCCTTTAAAAATAGATGATTTCAAAAATCGCCCCAACGGGCTTGTCTACTCTATTTTAAACCAATTTTGGGAAAAGTACAAGAGAAAATATGTGCTGTCGGGATTAATGGTGCCCGCAACCTTTCAAGAAAAATATTAAAAAAGTGTAAAAGCAATTTAAATCCGGGGAAGGGTGTGCTATAATAGGGATAACTATGCCCAAATTTGATGAAAGGAGTGGTGAAGAATGGAGCTTTTGTCACCGGCGGGGTCGGCTGAGGGCGTGTCGGCGGCGGTGCAGAGCGGCGCGGACGCGGTGTATCTGTCCTTCGCCACCCTATCGGAGAGAAAGAAATTTGACCTTACGGAGGACGAGCTTGGCAGAGCCGTGCAGTTTGCCCACGTAAGGGGAGTTAAAATATACGTAAAGCTTGACTACTTCTGCCGGGACGCGGACCTGCCGCTGGCGGTGGAGAACGCCAGAAGGGCCTCCCGTATGGGGGCCGACGCGGTCATCGCCGAGGATCTGGGGCTCATCTGGGCCCTACGGCGGGCGGTGCCAAGTATGCCCATACACGCCGGGGAGGCGCTGGGGATACACGATCTTGACGGGGTGAGGCTCTGCGCCGCCATGGGCGTTTCAAGGGTGGCGCTGCCGAGGGAGCTTCCGAAAAAGGAGCTGGAGACCCTCGTCAAGGGCTCCCCCATTGAGACGGAGATATGCGCCCACGGCCCGCTGTGCGCCGCCTTTAAGGGACAGTGTATGCTCCCGGCCCTCCACGACGCCCTCCCCGGCCCCTGCGAGGGCTGGTGCCTTCGGGGCTTCAAGGCCGGGATACGGGAGCGCCACCCGGTGGCGATGAAGGATCTGTGCCTTATTAGCCAGGCGGAGTTTCTGACGGGGCTTGGCGTCACGGCCCTTCGGATAGACGGGCGGGAGAGGCGGCCTGAGTACTGCGCCGCCGTGACCGGGGTCTGGTCACGGGCCATCGGGACGCTGAGGACGCCCTCGGAGGAGGATATGGAGCTTCTGCGCGGGGCCTTCCCCGCCGCCGGGTTCACGGACGCCTACCTCACCGGGGCCCAGGCCGAGTCCATGCTTGGTATGCCCTCCCCGGAGCCGGAGGAGGACACGCCCTTTTACGCCGCGGTGCGGAAAAATTACTTAAATCACGAGTTTCAGCGCGTGCCGGTGACCTTTGACATAACCGTAAACCTTGAGGAGCCCGTAAAGCTCACAGCCGCCGACGACCGGGGCAACTTCGCCTCCGGCGAGGGGGGCGCGCCGGAGCTCGCCTTCCACACGGAGACCACTCAGGCCATGCTCCAGACGGAGCTATATAAGACCGGCGGCACGCCCTTTCGCTTCGCGGGGCTCACGGCCCACATACAAAAGGGCGTCTACCTGGACCCGAAGGTCCTGGCGCCCATACGTGACAAGCTCCTTCAGGAGCTTTTGGAAAAGCGCGTGACGCTGGAGACCAGGGCCGAGGGCGTTGTGCCCTCCCTTCCCCCCTCGCCGGGCCACTCAGGGCCCCCCATACTTACGGTGGCCGTGCAAAAGTGCTCACAGCTCTCGTCAAGGCTTTTGAGCTTGGCCCCGCCGGTACTGTATCTCCCGCTGGAGGAGGCCGTATCCGGGGATAAGCGGCTGGAGCCGTTTTTGGACGACAAAAACATAACCGTCTGCGCCACCCTTCCTGAGTACATCTACGCCTCGGAGCTTCCTGAGGTCGCACAGCTTCTTTTCAAGGCAAGACAGCTGGGGATAAAGGACTTGGCGGTATCGAATATAGGCCACATCGTCTTCGTAAGGAGGCTTGGCTTCAACGTCCGGGGCGACACGGCAATGAACGTGAGAAACTCAAATACGCTCGATGTGCTGGCGCGCTTAAGGCTCGGCTCCGCGGCGCTGGCCATGGACTTAAGCTCCTTCCAGGTCCGGTCCATGGAAAAGCCCATGGACACGGAGCTCGTCATATACGGGCGGCTCCCGCTGATGCGCACGGCGGCGTGCCTCATCAGGGCCCGGTCCGGGGTGTGCTCCTGCGACAGCGCTCTGGGGTTCCCGGACTCCTCCGGGTTCATAAACCCGGTGACCCGGTCCTTCGGGTGCCGCAACACGCTGTGGAGCGCCCAGAAGCTCCACCTCATAAAGCGCAGCCGTGAGTATCTGACGGCGGGGCTCTGGGGCGTGAGGCTCAGCTTCACCACCGAGAACGCCGACGAGTGCGCGAAGATAACGGAGCGCTATCTGGAGCTGGGGACCTACGAGCCCTCCAGCACCACGCAGGGGAAATTTTAGGGGAGATCACAGCTTATGATAATACTTGCCTCGGCGTCGCCAAGGCGGCGGGAGCTGCTCTCGGCGATGGGGATTGGAAAATTTGATATTCGCCCCTCTGCCCATGAATCGCCGCTGAGGACCGACATGGACGAGGCCGGGGCCGTGGAGCTCATAGCTCTCGGCAAGGCCAGGGATATTTCATCAAAGGCCGATAAGGGCGACACGGTCATTGCCGCGGACACCTTAGTGTTCCTTGACGGGCAGGCTCTGGGAAAGCCGAGAAGCGAGGCGGAGGCAAAAAATATGCTCTCGGCCCTCTCCGGCCGCGAGCACCGGGTCATAACGGGCCTTGCGGTGATAGCGGACGGGAGGGAATACACCGACGCCGTCACCACCCTCGTCAGGTTCCTGCCGCTGACGGAGGAGCAGATAGACTGGTACGTCTCCACCGGCGAGCCCATGGACAAGGCCGGGGCCTACGGCATACAGGGCCTTGGCGGTATGCTTATCGAGGGCATAACGGGGGACTATTTCAACGTGGTGGGACTTCCGGTAGCGAGGCTGGCGCGGCTGCTGGAGGCCGCGGGCCACAAGGTTTTTTCAAGAGGACAGATGAGATGAAGGATTTTATATCGAAAAAGGGAATATACATCGCCGTGGCGGCCATAGTCATAGCAATAGCGGCGGCGATCTCAGTGGCGGTGTCCGGCGGCAACGCCGGGTTTGCCTCCCTGCTCTCCGAGCCGTTTTTCAAGCCGGTTAAAAGCGCCATGACGAGCTTGGTGGGCTCCCTTGAGCACGTATACGACTACATGTACCGCTATGACGAGCTTCAGGCCGAAAACGAGCGGCTGCTTGCCAGAGTGGCTGAGCTTGAGCGGGACTACCGGGAGTACACCGAGGTCAGCGAGGAGAACGAGCGGCTCCACAAGCTTCTTGGCTTTGCCGAGCGCCACGAGGACATAGTGATGGAGCCGGTGTCGGTCATATCCTGGACGGCCTCCAACTTCTCCTCCTCCTTCACGGTGAGCAAGGGCACCTCCGCCGGCATAGCGGTGGGGGACCCCATAATCACCGCCAACGGCTATCTTGTGGGGCAGGTCACCTCCGCCACGTCCTCCTCCTGCACGGTGACCACGCTACTTGACACCACCTTCCGGGTGGGGGCGGTCATATATGAGTCCGGGGACACCGGGGTCATATCCGGGGACTACGAGCTCATGCGGGACGGGAAGGTGAAGCTCGCCTACATCGGCGACGAGGCCAACGTCATGACCGG
>CANREY010000040.1 GCA_947629755.1 uncultured Oscillospiraceae bacterium
CTCTGCCGGGTAGTCGTCCCCCGCAATCCGTACCCGCTTCCTTGCGGTGCATACCGTTTCAAGCATGAGGTCTACAAGGGTGCTTTCTCTGCTTATGCCGGACAGTCACGGAGTGGGTGACTGCCGAGGTGAAGTTGTACATGGTAAGTCTGGCGAAGATCTCCTGAAGGATATGGTCCGCCTTTTTTGAATGGAAAGAGGACAGTCCGACGGTGTATTTGAGAGAGCGGAAAGAAGTCTCAATACCCCAACGCATGGCGTAGAGCGCTTTGAGCTCATGGGGAGGATAAGGGAGATCAGTGACGACGGTCTCAAAGGCTGAGTCAGAGATCTTAAAGCGGACAACGCGAAAGCTCAGGTCAAAGAAATGAGGAGGGTCGCACTTTCTGCTTTTGGAGGGCAGGAAGTCAAAGGTGGAGGTGCTGGAGATGTACCTGAAGTGGTTCCTGTCCTTATAGAGCTCTTTCATTTCATTGGACATATTGCTCAACCTGAGCTTGATCGGCAGATCGAACTCATCGCAGTCCGGCAGGTCAAGGCCGGAGACTATGCCCCTGTCGCCGTCCTTGACGCGGATAAGGAATTTCCAGCCCTTTTTCTGGATATGAGCCAGCACGTTGTAACTCTCAAAGCCCCGGTCCGCGATGACGACAGCCCTCTCAATGCCAGAACGGTCCACCATGTCACACAAGGCACGATGTTCATTGACACATCGGCTTCTCTGCACGATGGCATCTGTATACATCTTCTGTCCTATGTCATATAAGGCGTTCAAGTGAAAGATGTTGTAGGATTTGCGTCCTTCCCTGAAGAAGGACTCCGGGTCAGAAGGGCCGGTGGCAGTGAGGAGGTCTGAGCCGTCTACGGCAAGGAGGCGGTGACCGTGGAACTCGAAGGACTTGTCCATGCAGGATTCACTGAACATACGGAAAATGAATTCAAAAGCGGCAGGGAGTATTTTGTTCCTTTGCTGTCTGAGAGCAGACGCGGAGGGGGCGCTGGCGGAGCGGTAGAAATTCAATATCTCATTTGCGGTGCTTTTCCCCTCCATCTGGAGCACGACGGAAACGGTATCTGAAAAGGAGAGCTTGCGCGTACGGGTAAAGTCCCGCCTGGGGTCGCGCAGGAACAGCATGGGATCTGTGGATAGGTCATTGATGATTTGTTTGAGATGTTTCCTGATGGTTTTCGACTTCATAAAAACGGCTCCTTTGCAATTAAGTGTCGGTGGACAAGCCCTAATTACAAAGGCGCGCTTTCGCATCTCCATACTTTAAAGAAGCGAAAGCGCGCCGCACATTTTTGCCGTTTTGTCAAGTGATTTTATTAAAAAACATACCCCCTCCTTCGCCCTTTTGCTCGGTGGGGGTATGTTTGTGACATTGGTGTGGGACACGGACTCCTGTACGAAAACAATATTGAAGTAGGTTCACAAAGTTTCCCTATAAACACGAGCACATGTCCTTGAAAAAATTGATTTAAACAGGGAATTTGAGGTGCTGGCTGATTGTTCAAAGAGAACTTTAATATTTTGATTTGTTGGTGATGTGTAAGTAACGGGGATTTGCGAGTTATTTTAGATGGAAGCGCTTTCGGATCTCGGAAAAGAGGCGCATGCGGAGGGTGAAGACGGTGGCGGTGAGGAGGGCGGCGGAGACGCAGGCCAAGACTATCATGGGCCAGCTGGTGAGGGAGAAGGCGAAAAGGGCCACGCCGGAGCCCACGAGGACGGCGAAGGTCAGGAGCACAAGGGGCATCACGTTCTGGCGCTGCTTGGAGACGTTGACGAAAAAGAGGGCCGCCAGCGCCAAAAGCGCCCCGTAGACCACCAAGGGCACCACAAATTCCGCCCAGCCGGGGGCCAGAAGGCGGTCAATGAGTATGAGAAGTACCACCGTCATAACGGCAAAGCGCACGCCAAGATTTATGAGGTTCCGCTCGACCAGCGGGAGCCTCAGGCACAGCGTCCAGACCATATAGAGGGACCAGAGGACGATCACGCTCCACGCCGGTCCCCCAAGGACGATGTTCACCACGGGGCAGACCAGGGCCGCCGCGAGGAAAATAAGGCCGAAGATGTACCGGACCCGGAGCTTTGCAAGGGACTGCTTTTTTATTTTCGGGTAGATTATCTCAAGATCCATATTGCGCCTCCTTACAGGCTGTACAGCTCCGACCCGGAGAGCCGGGGCTTTATGCCGAGATCAAGAAAGAGCGAGTACATACGCTCCTCAAAGGACGGGTCCGTGGTGAGCTTGGCGACGGAGACGGTGGCCGTGCCGTTTGCGGTGACCATGGAGACGGCGGCGCGGGCCAGAGCCACGGTGCCGAGGACGAAGTCCATCTTCTCAACGTGCTCCGAAAGCCCCTCAGGGAGCTCCACCACGCCGAGGTTCGAGAGGGTGGTGGTGAAGGCCCTGTCGCCCAAAAAGCCGTAGACCACTCTCGCCACGGGGCATTTTATGAACAGGGGCACGAAGCGCACGGAGCGCACCAGCTTCACCGCGCCGTTCATCATCTCCTGCATCTTATCGAAGGCAAAGCCGGCCTTGAGCTGGCGGGTGACCTCAGGCAGGATCTCGTCAACGGTGCTTATCTCCGGGAGCTTCAGATGTACGTTGGCGTAGAGGGAGAAATTTCTCAGCGTCCCCGTCTCAAAATAATTTCGCATGTTCACCGGCACCTGTATGTGCACCGTGCCCTGCTGGCGGTCCATGGCGGCCTTGCAGGCGATGAACATCATGGAGGTGACCAAGGCCGTCACGGAGGCGTTTCGGGCTCTGGCGGCGTCTCTGAGCTCGTCGGAGGTCATGTCGAAGTGTATGACCTGGCAGGGCTTGACGGCGGATAGCTTACCGCCCATCTGGAGGGCCGGCTTGTCCACAAAGCCGGAGCTTTTTCTGCCGGAGACGTATTTTTTGAAGTCGTCCGCGGACTCCGAAGCGTCGGGGACACCGTTCACGTCAAGCACTCCGGCCTCACACTTGACCTCACAGCCCAGAAGCCGCAGATACTCCGCCACGAGAGTCTTTAAAAATACCGTGCCGCCAGTGCCGTCGGTGAGGATATGGAAAAACTCACAGCTTATCCTGTTTTTGTAGTAGAGCACCCTGAAGGACTTGGAGCCCGTCAACGACACGTTTATGTCCGCGCAGGGGACGGTGGACTCCGGCTCCACCGGGAAGCGGCGCTTGGCCGCGTCGATGTAGTGCCAGAAAAATCCGCTTTTCACCGTGGTGGCGAAGAAGGGGAAACGCTTTATGGTGAAGGTCAGGGCCATCTGCAAAAGCTCCGGCACCACGTCCGCGTCAAGATACATGGAGAGCCTGAACACAGCCATCTGCTTGTGGCTCATGGACAGGGGATAGACCTTGGCCGCCGCGTCCAGCGGAAACCAGTCCTCCGCCGGACGGGAGTAAAATCCGCCTAAATTCACCGGCGCCAGCCGGTCAAGGGCGGAGCTTAAGTCCACGCCGTTTTTGGAATACCACAGTATGGCGTTCTCAAAATCGCAGACGAGCTGGCGCTTCCACTCCCGCGGAAGGCGTAGGTGCTGATCCACAAGGCGGAAAAAGCCGTCAACACGGCCGCGCTCACCGTCGGTGAGCGTGGAGAGGTATTGAGAAAATTCAGTCGCCGCCCGTTTCTTTGCCATCTCGTCCCCCGAAAACAGTATTTTTCTAAAAAATATCCATGCCATTGGCTATTATAGCAAATAACACGGCAAAACGCAACGGCGGAAGGAATTTTTTACGCGATCGGCACCCGGACCGTGAGCTTTATGAGGTTGTCCGCGTCGTCACGCTGAAGCTCCGCGTCCACCCCGGCGGCCCGGAGGGCCTCAAGCTCGCGGGAGAGGGACGAGATGAAGTCCCGCACCGGCGGAGAGAGGACGGTGGAGAGTACCGCGTCGATGTACCTGTCCGCCTCCTCCGGGGGAAGGCGCAGATAGGCCATCTCCACAAGCGCCGCCTCACGCAGCTTAAAGTCCGGCACGCGCAAAAGCGCCAGACCGTGCCTCCGCGTGAGCCCCGCGAGGGTCAGGGCCTCGGCCAGCTCCTCCGGCAGGGCCGAACGATCAAGCCGCTCCGCGCGGTCTTCCACCTTGGTGCAAATATACATTTGTCGCCCTCCCTGATTGAAATTATCCATATGTTACCATAAAGGAACATAAAATCAAGGGGAAAGGTGTCGGGCGGAGGGCGGGACGGGACGAAAAAACCCACGTCCGGGGTGAGCGGACGTGGGTAATCGTCGTATTACCTTTAATACAGCGGGAAGCGGGCGCAGAGGTCGTTGACCTTGGCTCTCGTCTCGTCGGCTGTGCCCTCGAAGTCGTGGGCGGTGGCGGCGATGCACTGGGCGATGACGCGCATCTCAGGCTCCTTAAAGCCGCGCGTGGTGGCGGCGGGGGTGCCGACGCGTATGCCGCTGGTGACGAAGGGCTTCTCCGGGTCGTTGGGAATGGCGTTCTTGTTGACGGTGATGTAGACCTCGTCAAGGCGCTTCTCCAGCACCTTGCCGGTGACGCCGGTGCCACGGAGGTCGGCCAGCATCAGGTGGTTGTCGGTGCCGCCGGAGACGAGGTTTATGCCGTTTGCCATGAGCTCCTGAGCCAGCACGGCGGCGTTTTTCACGATCTGGGACTGGTACTCTTTAAATTCGGGTCTCAGCGCCTCGCCGAAGCAGACGGCCTTGGCGGCGATGACGTGCATGAGGGGGCCGCCCTGAGTGCCGGGGAAGATGGCCTTGTTGAACTGCTTGCCGAACTCGGCGTCCTCGGTGAGAATGAGTCCGCCGCGGGGGCCGCGAAGTGTCTTGTGGGTGGTGGTGGTGACGACATGGGCGTAGGGAATGGGGCTTTCGTGCTCGCCGGCGGCCACCAGACCCGCGATGTGGGCCATGTCCACCATGAGGTAGGCCCCGACGGCGTCAGCGATCTGGCGGAATTTTTTGAAATCTATGGCTCTGGGGTAGGCCGAGGCCCCGGCCACGATGAGCTTGGGGCGGCATTTCTTGGCGATGTCCAGCACCGCGTCGTAGTCGATGCGCCCCGTCTCAGGGCTCACGCCGTAGGGCACGAAGTTGAAGTATTTGCCAGAGAGGTTCACGGGTGAGCCGTGGGTCAGGTGTCCGCCCTCGGCAAGGTTCATGCCCATGACGGTGTCGCCGGGGGTGAGCAGGGCGAAGTACACGGCGGTGTTGGCCTGAGCGCCGGAGTGGGGCTGGACGTTGGCGTAGCCCGCGCCAAAGAGCTCCTTTGCCCGGTCAATGGCCAGAGTCTCCACCTCGTCCACGTACTCACAGCCGCCGTAATAGCGCTTTCCGGGGTAGCCCTCGGCGTACTTGTTGGTGAGGACGCTCCCCATGGCGGCCATGACGGCGGGGGAGACGTAGTTTTCACTGGCGATGAGCTCGATGTTGCGCTTCTGGCGGCCCAGCTCCCTGCCCATAGCCTCGGCTAAGGCGGGGTCGGCGGCGGCGATGAAGCCGATGGAATCCTGAAGGTCAGAGTACATAGAAAATACCTCAACTAATTTTTTGATAATGACAGTATTATAGCATTGAATTTGGCCCTGTTCAACAAAAAATCCTTATTTTCTATACATTATAATGCCGAGAGTTTTGGGCCCGCAGTGGTTTGAAATAGTGCATCCCGCCACAGCGTCGAGAAGCTCGTCGAAGCGGCACTCCTCCATGAGCGCCTGTCGGGCCTCCTCAAGAAATTCCTCCGTAAAGCCGTTGGATTTTACGAAAAATACCCTTTTCGTGTCGATGACGTCGGGGTCGGAGAGCCGGTCGCTCAAATACTTGAGCACCACCTTCTCAATTGTACCGCGATATTTCTTGCCAACGTCCATTTTCCCGTCCGCAAGCTCGATGCAGGGCTTGAGACTCAGAAGGTTCGCGCCCATGGCCACTAAGGGGGAGCAGCGGCCGCCGGCCTTGAGGTAGTCGAGGGTGTCCACAACGAAGCTCACGTCCAGCTTTTCCCGTTTTGCCTCCATCGCCGCCACGATGTTTTCCGGCGTCTCGCCGCTGGCGGCCATGTCGCAGGCGTCCAGCACCAGCATGGATATGCCCACGGTCAGGCTCTTTGAGTCCACCACCCAGACGTTCCCCACCTCGGCGGCGGCGATGTTGGCGTTCTGGAAGCAGGCGGACATGGTCTGGGAGATGGTGAAGTGTATGACAGCGTCATATTCCTTGCGGAACTCGGTGAATTTTTCAAGATAGTCCCCCACGTTGACCGCCGCCGTGTTGCCCAGTTTGCCGCCGGCAGAGACGTGGTCGAATATGTCCTGAGCCGTGATCTCAACGCCGTCACGCATAGCCACGCCGTCCATCACCACGTAGAGGGGGAAGATGTGGACGTTGTACTTCTCGCAAAGCCATGCCGGCAGGTCGCAGGTGCTGTCGGCGGTTATCTTTATTCTCATGGGAAGCCCTCCGATTTTACGAAATAGCGAAATCAATAATATCACATGTCAGCGTAAATTGGTAGAGGCTTTTTGAACAAATTTTCCCGATTTGTTCAGATTTTGCTGTTCTATCCCACATAAAAAAGACGCTACGGTTTTCGTAGCGCCTTTTAAATGCTGTTTTCCCGAAGTTACTGTGCGTTCTCCTCGTAGACGGAGACCTGCTTGCGGTCACGGTTCACGTGCTCATAGCGGACCTTGCCGGAGACCAGGGCGAACAGGGTGTCGTCCTTGCCCTTGCCCACGTTCACGCCGGGGTGGATAGCGGTGCCCCGCTGGCGGACCAAAATATTGCCGGCCAGAACGTACTGACCGTCGGCGCGCTTAACGCCAAGGCGTTTGGACTCGGAATCGCGGCCGTTCTTGGTGGAGCCCATTCCTTTTTTATGTGCCATGTAAAATACACCTCCATGTTGTGAAAATAAGGTTTCCCACGCGCTTTGAGCGCCTCAGGCGTTGATGGCGTCGATGGTGACCTTGGTATAGGGCTGACGGTGGCCCTGCTTACGGCGATAGTTCTTCTTGGCGTGCATCTTGTAGACGATGATCTTCTTGCTCTTGCCGGTCTTCACCGCGGTGGCGGTGACGGAAGCGCCCTCAACAACGGGCTTGCCGATGGTGGCGGTGCCGTCGTCGTTGAAGATCGCCAGCACCCGGTCGAAGGTGACGGACTGGCCGTCCTCCACGCCCAGCTTCTCAACAAAGAGAGTGTCGCCGGGGTTCACGCGGTACTGCTTACCGCAGGTCTCGATGATTGCTGTCATTCTTTTCACCTCTTATAATGTAGAGACTCGCTCTCGCAGGCGGATTTTTTAAAATCACTTTGCGGCTCAGCTCAAAGCGGCTTATAAAGTATACTATCAAGCTTGCCGAAAGTCAACATTTTTTTCATAAAACGGGCCGATTTTTATCTGTAAACCCGCGCGAGTATCCGAATGCGGCCCTTTTTCGTCTCTCTGGCGACGCCCTCGTAGACGAAGCGGCCGTAGTGGCGCACGGAGATCACGGAGCCGGGGGTTATGTCGAGGCCGGCGCTTTTCGGGAGGCGGCCGGAGACGAAGACCTGCTCCTTCTCGATAAGCTCCTGTGCTTGGGACCGGGAGAGGCGGAACACGGCGGCCACGGCGGCGTCAAGGCGCTCCGAGGCCACCACGAGCTCCGTCACGGGAGGGGGAGCGGAGAGCCTCTCCGGGGGCTTAGAGACCGTCACGGCCACGGTGGTGTGGCGCGCGGAGGTGAGATTTTCCGAGATAAACCCGGCGATGGACTTAAGGCAGAATAGATACCCCACGTTGTCGACTATCTCAATATCCCCCAGCACCTCCCGGCGGACCCCAAGGGACATTAGAGCGCCGAGAAAATCCCGGTGTGTGAGGGCGTCGGCGAATTTCTGCTGTACGGGCTCAAGCTTCAGGCACACCACCGGGGGCGTCTCCTCATAGCCGCAAAGCTCCTCGCTTCCGAAGCAGGCTATCTTCCGCTCCGAGGTGGGAAGGCCGCCGAAAAGGGCGAAGGGGCAATCAAGCTTAAGGCCGAGAAGGGCGTCCTGCTCGGCTAAGGTGAGAAACTCGGAGTATACCCATGTCCCGCGGCCCCAAGCGCGGGAGGCAAGCTCCGTCAGGCGGTTTTTAAGTAAAGCTTCGTTTTCCATGTCATTTAAGGTGCTTTCCAAGTCTTTTCACAGTGTACTGGGCGGCAAGGCCCGTCAAAAGCCCCGCGGCCACGCCGGAGACTAAGAGTACCGGCAAATAGACGACGATCGACGGGGTGGAGGTGAGGGCCATTGCCGCTGCTATCTGACCCACGTTGTGGGCCATGGCGGCGAACACGGAGGCCACCCATATCTGGCTTTTCGTGAGCACCCGCCGGAAGATTAGCATGGTAGCGTAGGCGAGGACGCCCCCGGCGGCGCTATACAAAAGTGCCGCCACGTTCCCGGCGAAAAGGGAGCCCAAAATAAGCCGGCAGGCCAGTATCCCCCCGGCGTCCGCGGGGCCGAGAGTGAACATGGCGGCCACCGTCACGATATTCGCAAGGCCGGGCTTTACGCCGGGTATGGGCGTGAGGGCCGGGAGCTGGAGCTCCACCACGTATATCCCAAGGGCCACGGCTGTCAACACGGCGTCCTTGGCAAGTCTTCTGACGTTCATTTTATCACCCCGCCACGGCGTCAGGGCCGCCGGTATCCGATGAAAAGCTAATGACGAGACGGTGGGGCAGGCACACTATGGGCGCGGAGCCCGTGAGCCAGCCGCTTTTTACGCACACCCTGTCCGGGCAGTCAGCGTCAATGACGCGTATCCTTCCCGCCGACACAAGAACAGTGTTCACGCCCCGGCCCGTGTCCACGGTGAAGGTCTCATCATTATCAAGGTCCACGGTCCTTATAAGCTCGCCGTCCACGTAGATCTCGGCTGTGCCGGCCCTCCGGGGCCTTAAGAATATGAGGAGGGAAAAAACAAGCGACAGAAGGAATATGGCCGAGATGATAATTATCCAAGTCTTAGTTTTGACCACGGCGTATCACCCTCACATCGCTTTTATCGTAGCTCCCCATTACAGAAAAGGAGCTCTCAAGCCCCTCGGTTATATAGATTTCCCTGTCGTCCGTCACAAATATGGCCTCAAAGCCGGGGCCATAGCTTTTCCACGTCTCCGCGGCCGCGTCCAAGCCCATGACGAAAAAGGCGGTGGAGAGGCCGTCACACAGCGTGCCGTCGGGGCCAACTATCGTAACGGAGGCAAGGCCGCTGTTTGCCGGATAGCCGGTTTTGGGGTCTATTATGTGGTGGTAGGTGACGCCGTTTTCCTCAAAATACCGCTCGTAGCCGCCGGAGGTGACCACGGCCGCGTTCTCAACCTCCACCGAGCCCAAAAGGCCGTCAGAGAATGGATCTCTTACGCCCACGGTCCATTTGTCACCGCCGGGTTTCACGCCAAGGGCGTACACGTTGCCGCCGAGGCTCATAAGGCCGGAGGTGACGCCCTTTTCACGCCATAGCTCCACCACCTTATCCGAGGCGTAGCCCTTTGCCACGGCGCCAAGGTCTATCATAGCGCCCTCAGGGAGGGTAAGGCCCGTAAGCTTTTCATAGCCAACCTTCTCCAAAAGCCCGGCTATCTCGGTTTTATCTGGCACTCTGTACTGCCCGGTGGTGAAGCCCCAGGCCAGCACCAGCGGGTAGACCGTGACGTCAAGAGCGCCACCGGTCAGGCGGCTTATGTCCATGGCGCGGGAGAGGACATCAAGGGCGGGCCCGGAGAGGCCGGCGCTGCGGTGGTTGAAGGCGTAGACCGCGCTGTGCTCGTCCGTGGCGGAGAGCTCGCTTTCAAGCTCCTTTATGAGCTCGGCCGAGCTTGCCAGGACGCTCTCGTCACCGTAGACCTGAAGCTCCATCACCGTGTCCATGGCAAAGAGCGTGGAGCTGTGCTTTTTTGGGGCTGGGGAGCAGGAGGCGAGGCACAAAAGGGCGCAAAAAAGCGCCGCCACACGCCTCATGAGGCGTCCCACGCGCCACCGGAGGCCGTGCTTTCGGGCAGTGAGCCCTCAGGGGCCGTATTTTCCGGCGCTGTGCTCTCAGGTGACGTGTCCTCCGTGGAAGTGTCATCAGTGGACGTGCCCTCAGGGGACGTATCCTCCGGCAGCGTGGTCGCGGGACCGGGCGTCTCAGGCGGTACGTCCTCCGGGTCCATGAGCCAGGGGACCACCAGCTTCACCCCGTCGGAGGTGTAGACGATGTATTTTTTAAAGCCGAAGAACACGGCGAAGATAAGCGTCACCACCGCCGCCAGCAGGACAAAAAATACCGTCAGCGCCGTCTTTATGGGACGGTGACTGCGGTATATCCTGGGCTCCCGGCGGTCCATCACAGCTCCCCCCGCGAAATGTCGTCCAGCATTGCCACCCGCGTGGCGTGACGGCCTCCCTCGAACTTGCTTGTGAGGAACGTGTCGACTATCTTAAGGGCCAGCCCCGGCCCCACCACATTGGCCCCAAGGGCCAGCATGTTGGCGTTATTGTGCCGGCGGGTCATCTCAGCGCAGTAGCAGTCCGTGCAGAGGGCGCACCTCACTCCCGGCACCCGGTTTGCCGCCATGGACATACCGATGCCGGTGGTGCATATCAAAATACCAAGCTCGCACGCTCCGTCGGCCACCGCGCGGGCGGCCTTGGCGGCGAAGACCGGGTAGTGACAGCTTTCGGTGGAGTAGGTGCCGAAGTCAGTATACTCATGTCCCAAGGCGGTAAGGTGCTCCTTCACCTTCTGCATGAGCTCAAAGCCCCCGTGGTCACAGCCCAAGGCTATTTTCATAAAATCCCTTCTTTCAGAGCCGGACAAACTCCGGCTTGTGGTTTTTGTAAAGGCAGACGTATTTATACCCAAGGGAGCGCAGGAGCTCATAGGCCTCCCTTATCCCCACGCCGATTTTCCCCGTCTCGTGGGCGTCGGTGCCGCAGGTTATTATCTCCCCGCCCAGCTCCCGGTAGAGCTTCAGCACCTCCGGCTCCGGTATGAAGCCGTGGAGGGCGTCGGTGAGGCCCGACGCGTTGAGCTCGATGCCCACGCCCCGGTCGATACACACCTTGAAAAGCTCCCTCAGCCGGTCCTCAAAAGTCATCATGTCAAAGCCCTTATTTTGCCTTGCCATATACCGGCGCATGTACCCAAGATGCCCGATAACGTCGCACAGGCCGGAGGCGGCGAGGGCGATATTCTCGTCAAGATACTCCTCCACCTCAGGGCGGAATTTCTCAAAATCATCGGGGTAAACGAGGTAGTAAAAATCCCGCTTGCCCCGCAGGTTGTGTACGGAGCCGATGGCAAAGTCGAAGATGGGGCTTGAGTAGATCTTCCGCCCCTCCTCCGGCACATAGTGGGGCGAGCCTATCTCGCACCCAAGGCGCATGTCCAGCTCCGGGGGCATTTTGGCCCTGACCCTGTCAAACTCCCTTTTAAGCCCCTCGTAATCGTGAAAGGGAGGGAACTGGTCGGAAAATATAGGCGTCTGGGCGCAGTTTTCTATGTGATTTGTGATACAAAGGTGTGTAATACCTTTTTTGTACGCCGCCTTAGCCATGGCGAGCATGGTGTCCTCCGCGTCCGGGGACCAGGGCTTGCAGTGGTTGTGATAATCGGCAAGCATAGATGCCTCCATCGAAAAACGCCGTTATTCCTTACTTACTACCGCGATATTGAGCTCCTCAAGCTGTTTTGCGGTGACAGAGCCCGGAGCGCCCATCATCACGTCCTGGGCGTTCTTGTTCATGGGGAAGGGTATGACCTCCCGAATGGTCTCAGCCCCGGTGAGGAGCATGACCATGCGGTCCACACCCGGCGCGATGCCCGCGTGGGGGGGAGCGCCGTAGCAGAAGGCGTTGTACATGGCGGGGAACTTGGCCTTCACGTCCTCCTCGCCTAACCTGACGAGCTTAAAGGCCTCAATCATTATCTCCGGGTCGTGATTGCGCACGGCGCCGGAACTGAGCTCCACGCCGTTGCACACAAGGTCGTACTGATAGGCGGTGATGGTCAGGGGGTCTATTTCGCCGCTGGCGGCTTTTTGCAGGACCTCAAGCCCGCCGTTGGGCATGGAGAAGGGGTTGTGGCAGAACTCAAGCTCCCCGGACTCCTCGCCGATCTCGTACATGGGGAAGTCAACTATCCAGCAAAAGGCGTACTGCTTATCGTCCATGTGGTTTTCGCACATTGCGCCCAGCTTTGACCTGAGCACCCCGGCGCACTTCTGGGCCTCCAAAAGCTTCCCGGCGGCCAGCCCCACAAAGCAGTTGGGCTTGAGGGAGAGGGCGGAGATCACGCGCTCCTTTATGGGCTCCACGAATTTGGCTATGCCGCCAACAATATTGCCGTTCTCGTCCAGACGGAACCAGAAGGGTTTGCGGCCGGACTGGACCTCCACGTCGGCGCACAGCTTGTCTATCTGCTTGCGTGTGCCCTCAAAGTCCGTGACAACCACGGCCTTGACAACGTTATTTTCAAAGGGCCCGAAGCCGCACCCGGCAAAAGCCTCGGTTG
Organism: uncultured Oscillospiraceae bacterium; assembly: GCA_947629755.1. Taxonomy (GTDB): domain Bacteria; phylum Bacillota; class Clostridia; order Oscillospirales; family Oscillospiraceae; genus RUG626. Next base: position 12,518 of record CANREY010000040.1, read on the forward strand.
CGTCCTGAAGCGTAAGATCTATACGCAGGTCCGGCTTGTCGGAGCCGTATTTGTCCATGGCCTCAAGGTAGGGAATCCGCGTAAAGGGCGCGGAGCTCGCCCTGTCATATGTGCCGTACTTTGCGAATATGGGCGGCAGGACCTTCTCCAAAACGGCAAAGACGTCGTCCTGTCCCGCGAAGGCCATCTCCATATCAAGCTGATAGAACTCACCGGGCGACCGGTCGCCGCGGGCGTCCTCGTCCCGGAAGCAGGGGGCTATCTGGAAGTACCTGTCAAAGCCGGAGGTCATGAGAAGCTGCTTGAACTGCTGGGGGGCTTGGGGCAGGGCGTAGAACTTGCCGGGGTGCTTGCGGGCGGGGACCAGATAGTCCCGCGCGCCCTCAGGGCTGGAGGCCGTCAGTATGGGGGTGGTTATCTCAAGAAAGCCCTCGTCTATCATGGCGTTTCTCAGCGCCGCCACCACGTTTGAGCGCAGTACGATGTTCTTCTTCACCTCAGGGTTGCGAAGGTCCAAGTAGCGGTACTTGAGCCTCAGCGCCTCGTCGGCCTCGCGGGAGCGGTTTATCTGGAAGGGAAGCTCGTTATATCTGCACCGCCCCAAAAGCTCCACTGACTTTGGCACCACCTCAATGTCTCCGGTGGGCAGGTTGGGATTTTTACTGCTCCGCTCCCGCACCGTGCCGTTGACGGCGATGGTGGACTCCTTATTTATGGCCTTGAGCTGATTTAAGATAGCCTCGTCCTCCACCACCACCTGAGTGGTGCCGTAAAAGTCCCGGAGGACCAGAAAAGCGAGATTGGCGCTGACGGCCCGGATATTCTCAAGCCAGCCCACCAGCCGTACCTCTTTCCCGGCGTCCGCGAGCCTCAACTCATTGCAGTTGTGTGTACGTGATTGGGTCATGTTTATCAACTCCAGTATTCAAATAAAATCTACATATTTGGCTCCCCTTAGCCGCGAAGCGGCGTCAAGGGGAGCTGTCAGCGGCTCCGCCGCTGACTGAAGGGTCCTCCCCCGACTTTGCTCCGCGCCCCGAAGGCCGGGGAGCTGTCACGGGCTCCGCCCGTGACTGAAGGGTCCTCCCCCGACTTTGCTCCGCACCCCGAAGGCCGGGGAGCTGTCACGGGCTCCGCCCGTGACTGAAGGGTCCTCCCCCGACTTTGCTCCGCGCCCCGAAGGCCGGAGCTGTCGAGCGAAGCGAGACTGAGGGGTCACTCCGTCGCCTCAGGCTCCGTGGGCTCAGGCTCCGGCTCAGGGTAGAGGGGTATGAGAAGCTCATAAATCTCCTCCGCCCACTCGTCCTTGTCCTGAGTGGTGACCTTGACGGGCTCAGCGCCTATGAGCCTCAGCTTTCCGCCGGTATACTCCACGGTGAGGAAGCTGTCGGCTATGGAGCACCGGAAGGTGAGCCGCCAGCACTTATCGCCGGGAGCGGGGGTGGGGGCGTCGCTTGAGAATATCCCGCCCGGAGTGCGGCCGAAGCCCCGAAGGTCGAAACACTCGATGATGTCGTCAAAGCTCCCGTCGTCCTCGGTGACCGTCATGGGCACGACGCCGGGAGCCTCCGGGTCCTCGGTCCAGGCCCGGACGGTTATCTCGCTGACGGCGGCAAAGTTGAATACGCCGCTGGCGTAATTTTCCGCCGCCATGGGCCGGCAGAGTATGAGCCCCACCGTGAGCACCACCGCCATAAGTATGGCGATGATGATAATAGCGTTTTTAAGCGTCATGACCTTAACCCTTTATGGGCCGGACGGCGGGCCGTGACTTGAGGGCCTGCGCCACGCGGGCCGGGGCCTCGCTAAGCGGCACCGACACCTGCTCGCCGGTGTCCATATCCTTCAGGGAGACGCTGCCGTTTGCGGCCTCGTCCTCCCCCAAAAAGGCCACGAAGGGCACACGGAGCTTGTCGGCGTAGGCCATTTTGGCCTTGAATTTCTTCGCCTCGGAATATATCTGGGCGCGAACGCCGTTCTCTCTCAACGCCGTTGCCAGCCTTATTGCCGGGGCGGGGTCTGAGGTCATGGGCAGTATGAGCACGTCCGCCGGGGCGGTGGGCAGGTCCTCGGAGAAAAGCCCCACGTCGTCGAGAATGAAAAATAGACGCGTAAGGCCGATGGATATGCCCACGCCGGGAAGCTTCCTGTCCGTGTAGTACCCCGCAAGGTCATCGTATCTCCCGCCGGAGCACACGGAACCCACCTCCGGGTGGTCGGGGAGGGTGGTCTCGTATACTGTGCCGGTGTAGTAATCAAGTCCTCTCGCTATGGTCAAATCCAGCGCGAAGTGGCTCTCCGGCACGCCGAAAGCCCCAAGGTACGCGGCCACGGTCTTGAGCTCCTCAAGGCCCCTGTCAAATATCTCGTTTTTCCCACGGTAGCCCTCTAAGGCTGACAGAACATCGGCGTTGGAGCCCTTTATGGATATGAAGCTCAGTATTTCGTCAGCCAGCCCTACGTCGATGTCCAGATCCTCCGTGAGAATGGCCCGGACCTTGCCTTGACCTATCTTGTCCAGCTTGTCCACCGTGCGCATGATGTCGCCGGACTTATCTGAAAGGCCCAGCATACCGTAAAAGCCCGTCAGGAGCTTTCGGTTATTTACGCGAATGACGAATTTTTCAAGGCCCAGCTCCATGAAAAGCCGGTATATGACGGAGGGTATCTCCGCCTCGTTCATTATACTGAGCTCCCCGTCGCCTATGATGTCGATGTCCGCCTGATAAAATTCCCGGAACCTGCCCCTCTGGGCCCGCTCGCCCCGGTAGACCTTGCCTATCTGATACCGGCGGAAGGGGAAGGTGAGATTTGCGTAATTCATCGCCACGTATTTTGCCAGTGGGACTGTCAGGTCAAAGCGCAGGCCGAGGTCGCTGTCGCCCTTTGTGAAGCGGTATATCTGCTTCTCCGTCTCGCCGCCGCCCTTGGCCAAAAGCACCTCGGCGGCCTCTATGACGGGCGTGTCAAGGGGAGTAAAGCCGTAGAGGGAGTAGACCCGCTTTATGACCTCGGTCATCTTCTCCATTCTTACCTGCTTTTGGGGCGTGAGCTCCATGAAGCCCGATAGTGTGTGGGGTTTAATGCGTTCCATGAATGAATGTCCTTTCGCAAAAAAGCCCCCGCCCGTGAGCGGGGGTGATGTGTGTCAAAGGGTCACTTTTTCGGGTTGACGATGTCGCGCCAATCGAGCATACCGTCCTTAAGTCCCCGTATGAGGACCTCGGCGGTGGCCACGTTGGTGGCAAAGGGCACGTTCTGCTGGTCGCAGAGACGGCCTATCTTGTTGGTGGAGGCGGCGGCCCTGGGGTCCGTCGGATCGGAGAAGAACAGCACCAGGTCCAGCTCGTTGTAGGCAAGCCTCGCCGCCATCTGCTGATCTCCGCCCTGATCGCAGGACAGATACAGCTCGATGGGCAGACCCGTGGCCTCCTTCACCAGCCTCCCGGTGGTATTTGTCGCGCAGATGGAGTGGGCCTGAAGTATCCCACAGTAGGCGATGCAAAATTGCACCATCAGTTCCTTCTTCCTGTCATGTGCCATCAGGGCGATGTTCATACCGTCACCAGCTTTCTATAAAATAAAAATAAAAATTCCGCTTTGGCGCCCCTTAGCCGCGAAGCGGCGTCAAGGGGAGCTGTCAGCGGCTTTGCCGCTGACTGAGGGGTCAAATCTACATCTTTAGCTCCCCTTCAGGGGAGCTGTCGAGCGAAGCGAGACTGAAGGGTCAAATCTTCCCCAGCGGTATCCTCTCTCCCGTCATTCTCCTCGCTATGTTCTGAAATTGGGGCCATGCGCGGTTGGAGCCGTAGAGCATGAGGGGAGTGCCGAGATTTAAAGCCTCGCTGACGGCGCGGTCCTCGCTGACGACGCCGATGAGCCTCGCGCCCACGGCGTCAATGACCTCGTCCACGCTCCGGCGTATTTTCCGAAAGGACCGGCGGCTCACCCGGTTGACCAAGAGCCGGAGCTCGTTGACCCCCAGCGAATTTAGCTCCATGGCTGTTCTCTGGCCGTCCCGGAGGCTCGTAAGGTCCCCGGTGGCGACTATCATGGCCATATCGGCGCTTCCCGCTATGAGCCGAAAGCCCGGCCCGATGCCGGCGGGGGAGTCCAAGAGCACATAGTCGTAATTTTCGCAATAGCCTCTCACCATGTCCCGGAAGCTCTCAGGGGAGAGATCGTCGGGGAGGGCGGCGGGGGCCGAGAGGAAGCTTAAGTTTTTTATTTTGGGGTGGCTCACCGGCGCGTCGGACGCCGTGATGTCCCCGGAGAGTACGTCGGAAAAATCCCAGAGCACGCCCTCCGCCAGACCAAGCGTCAAATCGAGATTCCTGAGGGCCGCGTCGCAGTCTATACAGAGCGTCCTGTGACCGAGGCACGCAAGGGCCGAGGCTATGGCGGCGACGCAGGCGGTCTTTCCGGTGCCGCCCTTGCCGGAGGTTATAAGAACAGATGTACCCATATATACCCCCTTATAAAATTATATATGAGAGCCTGCAAATTTGCAAGGGAAATAAAGGCCATTTCTATACATTTTTCGGATTTTTGCTGGCATTTTATTCAAATATTAAAGCAAAAACGTGAAAAATGACGGAATTATTTCAAAAGTGTGTTGTCGGTGGCTATATTGCTGTCGGCGCTGACCGTGTCGGCGAAGTAGGCGTCCAAAAGATCCTTGGCAATCGTTATAAGGGCCGCGCCGGAGCCGCCCTTCTGGACCACCACGGAGATGGCTATCTGTGGGTCGTCGGCGGGGGCGTAGCACACGAAAACGCCGTCGTTTATGGTGGAGGTGTCGGACTGGACGGTGCCCGTCTTGGCGGCCACGGGGATTGGGTAATTGGAAAGGGCGCTGGCGGCGGTGCCGGTTTTGGCCACGGCCCGCATACCCTGCTGTAATACGGGAATGTACCCCTCGGCGTCGTCAATGACGGCGGCCACCTGCGGGGTGCGGCGCAGAACTACGTCGGAGTAGTCGTAGCTCGTTATGTTCCGCAGGATCGTCGTATAATACCGGGTCCCGCCGTTTGCTATGGTGGCCACGTAGTTCGCTATCTGTATGGGCGTAAAGAGGTTGAGCCCCTGACCTATGCAGGCGATAAGTGTGTCCGCGTCCCACCAGCCCTCGTCCTGAAGCTCGCGCTTGGCCTCGATAGACGCGACGGTCCCGGTGGAGTCGCCGATCTCAATGCCCGTGTGGTCGCCGAAGCCGAAGAGCTTGGCGGTGTCGGCTATCCTCGTTATGCCCATGTTGTCGGCCACGGTGTAGAAGAAGTAGTTGCAGGACTTCTCCAGCGCCTGTACCACGTTTATGGTCCCGTGGCTGCCGGGGTATATCGAGCACCTTGGCTGGTAGTCCGGGTATTTTGTGAACTTGCCGTCGTCGTGAATGGTGGTCCCGGTGGAGATGGTGTGACCTGAGAGGGCCGCGTAGGCCGTCACCATCTTGAAGGTGGAGCCGGGGTTATATGTGCCTTGGGTGGCCCGGTTGACAAGGGGCTTCAGCGGGTCGTTATTAAGCGCCGTGTACTGGTCGTAGAAGGTGCTCAGATCAAAGGTCGGGTAGCTCGCCAGAGCCAGCACCTCGCCGGTCCTGATGTCGGTCATCACCGCCGCGCCGCCGGTGGCGTAGTCGGGCTCTTCGTAGACCGTGCCCTCCTTCTCGGCCTTCTCTCTCGCCTCGTCCTCACGGTCCATGTTCATCTGGGCTATGGTGGAGGCCAGGGCGTTCTCAGCCACCTGCTGGAGCTGTATGTCGATGGTAAGGTACACGTTGCTCCCGGCCTTGGCCTCCTTTTTGACCTCCACGTCCGTCACGGCCCCGGAGGGGTCACGGTAGGTGGTTATCTCCCCGTCGGCTCCGTGGAGGTACTCCTCAAAGGCCGCCTCCGCGCCGGTCTTACCGATCTTGGCGTTGTAGGGGTAGTCGAGGGCCTTGTACCTGTCGTTGTACTCGTCGGCGCTCATGGAGCCGATATAGCCGATGAGGTGGGAGGCGTAGGGCGTGTGGTACTCCCGCTCCGAGCGGGTGACGATGGATACGCAGGGTATGTTCTGCTCGGAGAGGTAGCTCACCAGCTCGTCGGACACGTCGGAGGCGAACACGTAATCGGAGTAGTTTATGACCTGCATCTCCAGCCCGTAGCGGACGCCGATTATCTTCCTCGCGTCCTCGGAGGTGGTGGTGTATGGTATCTTGTAGTGGTCCCGCATCCAGCTTATGAGGTCCGTGGCCGGAACGTCGGGGTTGTCGGGGTCTTTTATGTCGAGGCTGTTGGTGAAATATTTAAAGTAGCTGCGAAGCCAGCTTTTCTGGGTGCTCGTGGCGTCCACGTAATACTCAAAGGGCGCGGCGGTGGTCACGGGGAAGGGGTCATTGTACTTGACTGAGTATTTGGCGCACACGCCGATGAGTGTCAGGATTATGCTGTTGGGCTCGTCGGTCTTAAGTAGCTGGCTCCTGTCGATCTTCACGTCGTAGACCGTCCTGTCGGAGGCCAGAAGGACGCCGTTCCGGTCAAGGAGCGACCCCCTGGCGGCGTAGACGGTACTGTTGGTGGCGGTGAGCTCCGTGGCGTCGTCAAGGAGGGCCTGGCTGTCCAATGCCTGTATGCGGTAGAGCGTCAGGGCGTACACCGACAGCAGTATGGCCATTATAAGGGCCAGAGCTATCATTCTTGAGGGTTTTATGAATTTATCCATTTCGGTACCTCATATGATCCGCGTAAGAAACCGCGAGATGTAGTAAAATGGCAGTGAGAGTATGAGCGAGTAGGCCGTCTGGCGCAACGCCTCAGGCAGCATGGCCGGCATGGGTATTGACTGGGTGACGGCCATCACCAGCAGCTGCGCCCCGGAGCAGATGACCAGCTGAAGGGCCGAGCACAGAAGATAGGAGGGAAAGCCCCTCACCAGCACCGTATCCGACAGCGCCCCCAAAAGTATGCCCGTGAAGGTGAGTATCAGCGTAAACTCTATGGTGGGCTGATTGTAGGACATATCCATGAACATACCGGCGAAAAGCCCGAACACTCCGCCCTCCACTCGCCCCCGGAAAATTGCTATCCCCACCGCTGCCACAGCCAACAGCATGGGCTTTGCCCCGAAAAGCGTAAGCTCGGTAAATACCGTGGACTGGAGGATATATATGAGTATCAGGTACGGCGAGAGTATGAGGAGCTTTACGGCGGTGGCGTATTTTCCTTTCACCATGCTTCCCCCTTACTCACTGATGGCGAAATCCGTAATTACGTAAAGGTGGGCGCTCTCGCCGATGTCCGCCGAGGGCTCCACTATGGCGAAGGGGTCGAGGCCGGAGGCGCTGACAGATATGCCCCCCACCTTGCCGATGACGAGGCCGGAGGGGAAAAGCCCCCCGGAGCCGGAGGTCACCACGGTGCTACCGGTCATGACGTTGGCCTCGTCGCCGATGTAGGCGAGCTTCACCTTCCCGTCCCGCATGAGCTCGTAGTCCCCGGA
>CANREY010000041.1 GCA_947629755.1 uncultured Oscillospiraceae bacterium
ATGGTCCTCATATGCGTGTGCGGGGCCCTCGTGTTCGCCGCCAACGGCATAATGACGGTGCTGACCACCGTCTTCCTCTCAAACTCCGTGGACTACGGCGAGCTTAAAACAGGCCGCCGCGAGGAGTCCGTCATATTCTCCATGCAGACCTTCGTGGTCAAAGCCGCGTCGGGCCTCGCCGTATTCATCACCGGCATCGGCATCAAGCTCATCGGCCTTGTGGGCGATACCGAGGAGACTGGCGAGATAATCGCCCAGACCGCCTCCACCATCACGGGCCTTCGGCTTTTGATGACCGTTTTGCCCATCATCGGCCTTGTGGTGGCGTTTTTCGTCTTTGCCGCCAAATTTACCCTCACCGATAAGCGCATGGACGAGATTGGCGAGACACTCAAGGCCAAAAGGGAGGCAAAATAATGCTCATGACCTGGCGCGCCGCGGTTAAGACCGACTGCGGCGACGTTACACTTGAGGGCCGGGAGAGCTTTGACTGGGGCGATACCCTCCATATCACGGCCGATCTGCCAAACGGCGTCATAAAGAGCGTGGCCGCACGGATACCCGCAGCCGTGCTTGAAAATGACAAAATATTCATGAACGGCTACCAGACCTGGACCTCCTGCCCGGAGTACGGCGTCCGCGACATGATCTGGGACCTTTCCCGCGTCCCCCGTCCCACTGTCAGAAAATACGACTTTGACCGGTACGCGGACTACCACTTTGTCCGCTACCCCAAGCTCCCCGGCGTGACCCACGGCCACTCCTACTGCTACTTCCGCCGGGGCGACACATATAGGCTCATAGGCTCCCTTGACGAGGCTCCGGGCTACACCATGTTCGAGTACGACGTATCTTTAGCCCAGCTCACCGTAAGGCGTGACTGCGCGGGGATAAAATGCGGCGGGGAGTACCGCCTTTTCGACCTTAAATTCGCCCTCGGAAACGAGGACGAGGTATTTGACGCCTGGTTTCGCGCCGCCGGTATAAAGCCCGTGGAGGCCCCGAAAATGCGGGGCTACTCCAGCTGGTATAACCGCTACGAGGACATAGACCGCGAGAGCATCAGTGGCGACCTTGAGGGCTGTAAGACGCTTCTTAAAAGCGGAGACCTCTTTCAGATCGACGACGGCTGGGAGAACGCCGTGGGCGACTGGCTGGAGGCGGACAGCGTAAAATTCCCTGAGGGCCTCAGGCCCATCGTTGACGAGATCCACGCCTCCGGCCTTAAGGCCGGGCTGTGGCTGGCCCCCTTCGCCGTGAAAAAGGGCTCGAAAACGGCGGCGGAGCACCCGGATTGGCTTTTAAAGCACAATGGCGAGCCCTGGAGCCAAGGCTCGAACTGGGGCGGGTTTTACGGCCTCGATATTGATAACCCTGAGGTCACTGAGCACTTAAAGCGTGTCTTTGACCGGGTCATTGACGAATGGGGCTTTGACCTATTGAAGCTCGATTTCCTCTACGCCGCCGCGCCCTTCGGCACGGACAAGGAGACGCGGGCCGCGAAAATGCTCAGGGCCGCTGACCTTCTCCGTGAGCTCTGCGGCAATACGCCCATTCTCGGCTGCGGCGTGCCGGTGTACCCGGCTTTCGGAAAATTTGAGTACTGCCGTATCTCCTGCGACGTGTCCCTCGACTGGGACGACAAGCCCCAAATGCGCCTTTGCCACCGGGAGCGTGTCAGCACAAAGCAGGCCATACTGAATACTCTCTACCGCCGTGAGCTTAACGGCAGGGGCCATTTAAACGACCCTGACGTGTTCTTTCTCCGGGACGACAATATTGACCTCCTCCCGGAGCAAAAGCGGCTCTTGGCCGAAATAAACGCCCTTTTCGGCGGCGTACTGCTGACCTCCGACGACGTGTCCCGGTATACCAAGGCCCAGCGGGAGGCCTACGCCTATATAAGAGACCTCTCTGAAAACGCCGAAAACGTCCGCTTCCACCCCGACGAGCTTCGGGTGACCTACACCCTCCGCGGCGCGGAGCGCACGGTAGATATACCAAGAGAGTGGTTTTAAAGAATTTCCGCTCTAATTTCAAAAAACGTTAATTACGGTAAAAGCCCGTCTGACGCGTCAGACGGGCTTTCGCTTTGGGTCGTCGGTCCTGTTGTGACAGGCTCAGTTGGAATAAAAGTATCCGTTGGGCTTGTCGCCTCCAATGGGTTTTCGGCCGTTACGGGCTCAGTAGCGTCGGTGGGTTCAGTGTTGTCGGTGGGCTCCGTGGCGTCGGCGGGCTCAGTAAGTCCGTGGGCCAGCTTGTATTTCTCCCACACGTCGGCGGAGGCGGCGCGTATCCAGTCCATCCACATGGGGTGCTTCTTGGCGTAGAGGTGGCACCCGTCGCCGGAGAGGTCCTCCGGCAGGTACCCGTCCTCCCCCGCCACAAGCTCGTTTACGTCGATGTAGAAGACGTTCACGCCGTCCGCCAGCTCCTCAAGGCGCTTATTTATGGCAAAGAGCTTCTCCGGCGCGGAGTAGGGCCGTATGGCCGCCTCTCGCCGCCCCGTGGTCATTATGGCCTGAATGATTATTATGGCCTCCGGCTCCTTCTCGCGTATGAGGTCAAGAAGCTTTGAGTACGCCCGAATGAGCTCCTCCATGCCGTAGCCGGCCTCGTTGATGCCAAGATTTATGTAAACCTTCCCGTATTTCACGGAGCTCAGGAGCTCCTTTATGGACATGTTTGAAAAGCGCCAGTCGGAGATGCTCTTGCCGTAAATGTTGAATACGCTCATGCCCACGTCACAGAAGTAGTCCGCCCCGTCCACTCTTGCGTAGTCCCGAAGTCCCTCGGTCCGGGAGTCGCCGATGAATAAAGCGTCGCTGAACCACTCATCGTCCACCGGCGTCACGTCGGGGTTGGGCACCGGCCTGTGCTCCGGAGGACCAAAGCCTGTATTCCCCGCAGGCTCGGTATCTGGCGGCTCCGTTGGCGGTTCGGTGACCGGCTCGGTAGGCGGCTCGGTCTCCGGCTCAGTCTCCGGCTGCGTGTCAGCCTCCGTGGGCGCTTCAGTAGGGGGCTCCGTGGGAGCTTCCGTAGGAGGCTCGGTGGGCGGCTCTGTCGGGGCTTCCGTTGGCGGCTCGTTTTTGAGCTCCCGCGCAAGCTCGATGCGCATTTTGAGCCCGTCGTCCGCAAGCAACGCGAAGGGTATCTCCGGAAGCTTCAGCCCCTTCTCAAGCCCCAGCGGGGCCAAGACGGCGTACTTTCCGTATGCCCCCGCCGCGAGCACCGCGGCCATCGAGATAATTATGGCGCACAACAGCGCCAAATATCGCTTCTTCATGGCTCTCACCTAAAAATTAAAATACATAAATGGGTCCTGCCCCGCTGTGGCCATAAAATATGCCGCCGCCCAAAACACCACGAACAACAGCGCGTCCGCGTACCAGCGCCCTTGTATCCTCTCCCAAACGCGCTTCGGCACGGGAGTGGCGAAAAATACGCCGGCAAGCAAAATCCAGCCGTACTTCGCCCCCCATGTGAGAAAATCGGAGACGTTCAGTATCCCGCCGACACCGAATAGCCGCGCAAAAAGCGCTATCGCCCCCTCCCCCGTCCCGGCGGCGAAGGCCGCCCATGTGAGGAGAATAAAAAATACCGTGTAGATATGGGGCAGTACCCTCGTTTTCTCAAGATATTTCCTCAGCCACAGCCGCTCATTCAAAATGAGTATAAATAGCGCCCCGGCCCATATGAGATAGCCCCCGCCGACGCCGTGCCACAGCCCCGTGAGGAGCCACACCACCGCCAAATTTACGGCCGTCCTCAGCTTTCCCTTCCTGTTCCCGCCAAGGGGTATGTAGATATACTCCCGGAACCACCGTCCCAGCGTGGCGTGCCAGCGGCGGTAAAACTCGCTGACGCTCCTTGAGCTGTAAGGCTCTAAAAAGTTCATGGGCAGGTGATAGCCCAGCATGTGTCCCAGCCCCACCGCCATCATGGAGTAGCCGTAGAAGTCAAAATAGAGCTTTAGGGAGAAGGACAGAAGGGCAAGCCACGCAAATGGCGTGGATATGCTCTCAAACCCCGCCATATTGGCTCTCGACCACACTCCCCCAAGCCTGTCGGCCAGCAGTACCTTGAGCCCAAGGCCGATTATGAACTGCTGAAGGCCAAGGTGGAAGGTATAAAGCGTTTTGTGGGGCCTCTCCGTTTGGCGCTTTAGCTCCACCGGGTCCGCGATGGGCCCGGATATGAGCTTCGGGAACATGGTTATCTGGGCCGTGAGGCCCCTGACATATCCCCTCACCGGCAGCCGGCCCCTTTTTATCTCCACAAGTATGGCGATGACGCCGAAGACGTAAAAGCTCATACCCGGCGGCAGCAGCTCCCCTCCACGGTAGAGCTTAAAGAATATAAGCGCCCCCGCCGGCACGGCCACCGCCAGCGCCAGAAGCCACGGATTTTTATATTTTTCAAGGGCCAGCCCCGCCAAAAGCGTCCAAACAAGGCACGCGGCCAGCGAAATAAGGGCAACGGCGCTCCAGCCCGTGGCAAAGCCGTAAAAAATAAAGCTCCCCGCCGGGAGAATGTAACTCCTGACGCCCTTCGGCGCCAGACGGTACACCGCCAGAAAAACCGGCAGGAAGTAAAATATGAAATCAAGACTGTTAAACTGCATCTTTTCGCTCCGGTCCGGGGCGGAAACCACCCCGGACTGATAATATTCGCCTTATACTAATATCTAATTAAAAGGAGACACCGAGCGGCGAGGATTTTTCGTGTCAGGCAAGGAAGACGCCGCAGGGAATACCCATTGGTATTTCCAAGGCGGCTGACGCAACCGGGGTCCCCGGCGGGCCGTGGCCCGGTGGGGAGAGGAGGAGCGAACACAGCGCCTGAGGGCGACCGAAGGGAGCCCGAAGTAAAGCGTGTTCAGCGACGACGACGCGAAAAAGACCGTCGCGAATGGCTTGTTTTAATTAGATATTAGTATTAATTTACTGCGGGGGGAATTTGTAGTAGACGACGCCGTTTTGAAGCTCAACGCCTCTGAAGAAGGCAAGCTCGGAGACGGTCACCGGCTGATAGCCCTTGTTTATGATCCACGGGATAATGGTGACGGAGGCGTCGTAGGTGGATTTGTAGAGGGAGTGCATCAAAATGATGTCGCCGTCAAGATTCCTGTCATTTTGTATGGAGGCTATGACCTTGGAGGCGTTGCGGTGCTCCCAGTCGCGGGTGTCGATGGTCCAGTAGATCATGGGGTGGCCCACGTTTGCCGCAACCGTTGCGTTTGAGTTGCCGCCGGGACAGCGGACCAGCGCCACGTCGTGGCCGGTGTAGCTCCGTATGAGCTCCTCCGTCCGCTCTATCTGGCTCCTCACGCCCTGAGCGCTCAGCTTTTTAAGGTTCGAGTGGTCCCAGGAGTGGTTGCCGATCTCACAGCCCAGAGCCTCCATTCTGGTGAGGAACTGGGGGTTTGATTTGACCATGGTGCCCACCTCGAAGAAGGTAGCCACGGTGTGGTACTTCTCCAAAAGGTCAAGGAGCATGGGCGTGTACGCCTTGCTGGGGCCGTCGTCGTAGGTGATTGCCGTCATGGGCTTCGTGGGGTCGATGCCTCTCGGCCTCACCGGCGGGCAGAGCTCCGGCCAGAGCTCAAGTCCCACGTCGTAGAGCTCCCTTGGCTCCCCCTCCATGGGCTTGGGCATAGCATGTCCGGTGAGTGTCGTTATGCCCAGAAGCTCCCCCTTGTCGCTGACCATCACGAGGGCTTGGTTCCACGCGTTATCCCCGTAGTAGTTGGCCACGGCCATATCGGAGACGATATAAACTCTCGCCTCCGGCTCCACATTTGGTGTCTGGGGCTCGTCCGCCGCAACGGACCCGGTCGCCGTCTGTGTCTCAGTCGGTGTGGCGGGTACTGTCGGCGTGACAGTTGCTGTCGCTGTGGGCGCGGCGGGCTCGGTATCCTCCGTGCCGCCGGGCTCAGTGGCGTCAGGTTCGCTGGGTTGGGGCTCCGGCGCGGGGTATTTCTCCTGCCACGCCTTCTCCACCCACTCAGGGGCCTCCACCGTACAGGCAAGGTAGGCTATGCCCAGCTCCTCATCGCACCCGATAACGCCCTTGTAGCCAAGGTCGACGCCGTCCGTTGAAGTCAGGGTGATATAGCTCGCGCCCTTTATGGCGCTTATGGGGACCGCCACGGTGTCCTTCGCTATTATAAAGCCGTGGACGGCGGACATGCTCTTTTGCATTATATCGCGGGGCAGGACGTTCACCGCGGCCCCGCCGTAGTCCTCCAACGCCTTGGCGGCGGTGTAGCCGATACCGGCGGACATGGCGACATACTGGGAGAGCCCCAGCTCGTTTACGGCCTCGCGGCTGACGATGCCCGCGTCCACAAGGCGGCTCAAGTAGGTGTCCGAGCCGTCCTTGGGCTTTGTCTCAAGCATTCTCACGATTATCTCCGCCGTCTCGCCCCTTGTGACAGGCTCTGTCCCGTCGCCGAGCTCACCGTAGGTGATGCCCAGCTCGTCGGAGAAGGCGCAGGCCTCCTCCCAGTTAAAGTCCTGCCCGTAGCCCAAGCCCCTCAAAGCGAAGGTCACAAGCTCCCTGCCAGTCACGTCTCTCTGCGCGCCGAATACCCTGTCGCCGCTCCCGGTGGTGATGCCGTGTCTGAAGGAGAAGCCCACGCTCCCCGACGCCCAGTCGGGCACGTCGGTAAAGTCGTGGGGGTAGTCCCCGTTCAAGCCGTCGCGAACATAGCCCATGGCTCTTGCGACAAAGGTCATGGCCTGTATGCGCGTAAGTGTCTTGTCCAGAGCGTAGTCGACCGTTCCGTCCTCCAGCGTGCCAACGCCGTACATTATGCCGAGCTTCTCCATTATCACGGCGGCCTCGGCGCGGGCGGCCTCAGGGTCGGCGGGCGTCGGCGGCGCCGCCGGGGCCTTGGGCTCCGTGGGCAGCTCGATGGGGTCCGGCCTCAACGTATCGCCGCCGTTATTGGGCGCCTCGGTAGCAGGGCCCGTGTCGCCCCCCACCGTCTCAGGCTCCGGCCCCCTGTCCGAGGGCCAAAGGGCGGAAATAGTAAACGCTGACGTCAAAAGCACCGCCAGCAGGATCACAACTACGGTTATTACAGCTTTTTTCATATCCTGACCCCATTGCTTCTTTTGTTTGTTCCCGTCTCAGGCAATACAGATGGTATCGCTTTTCCATATGTCGTATTTTAGCAAAACGGCCCGAAACTTTCAATGACTATTTGATAACAAAGTGATTAATTTTTAAAAACAGCCGTATAAAAATTTTAACAGAATAGTTATTTGCCCCGAAAACCTGTTATTTACAGTGTAAATTTCCATCGGAGTATGTTATAATGTGTGTACGGTCATATTATTTTCCGTTATCCGCAAATAAAAGGAGGGTCTTCACATGGAAGCCGTAGAAGAAAAGAAAAGATCCGCTGTCAAAAAGTGGCTCCCCGCCATCCCTCCCGTGATATTGATAATATTATTCGTCCTTCTCTCCGGCGTCAGGCCCTTTGCCAATTTCATGACGAGTTATTTTTCCCGTCCCGTGAAAAATTTTCTCGGCGTCGTCTTTTCCGTGTTGCCCTTCTCGATCATGGAGCTTGAGTACATAGCCGCCGGGGTTTTCGTCATATGGCACGTCGCGCGGACTGTCGTTCTTACCGTAAGGGCCCACAAGCGCCTTCAGGTATTTCTCCGCAGGACACTCTCGCTGTTGCTTATACTCCTATATGTATTTTGCTTTTTCCTCTGGTGCTTCGCCATCGACTACCGCTCCGACTCCTTCTCCGAAAAAAGCGGCATCGTCACCGCGCCCATACCGAAGGAGGACCTTCGGGCCGTGACGGAATATTTTCTCAAAAACGCCGCCCTCCACTCAGGCGACGTGAGCCGCGACGAAAACGGCCACTGGGCCGAGGACATGGACGGGTACATAAGCACCTCAAAAACGCTCTACACCGGCCTTAGTCGGGAGTTCCCCTTCCTCTCCGCCTCGTCAAGAATACCGAAAAAGATGTATCTCTTCTCCCGCCTGTCCTCCCACATGGGCTTCACCGGCGTATATTTCCCCTTCTCCGGCGAGTCGAACATAAATATCGACGCCCCCGGTTGTCTTATCCCCTGCACCATCGCCCACGAGCTTGCCCACCAGAAGGGCGTATACTCCGAGACGGAGGCGAATTTCGTGGGCGTGGCGGCCTCCATAAGCTCCGGCGACCCCGTCTACGTCTACTCCGGCTACTTAAACGGCGCCATCTACCTCTCAAACGCCCTGTACGACACCGACCCCGCCGCCTGGAGCGAGCTCTCCGCGCTCATCACCGGCCCCATGCTTGTGGACTGGCGGGACAATAACGCCTACTGGGCAAGCTTCGACGGCCCCATAGAGGAGGTAAGCTCCAAGGTCTACGACGGGTACTTAAAGGCCCAAGGACAGCCTCTTGGCATACGCTCCTACGACGCCTGCGTGGAGCTTTTGGTTGCATACTACCTCAAGGCGGCGACGTCATGAGCGCCGTCTATCTCTCCCACCGGGCGCTCCCGGAGCTCAAAAAATACCTTGAGAGCCACGGCCACGCCCTGCGCCTCATCGAGGACGACGCCCGCTACGGCCCCGGAGTTGAGAGCCACGCGGACCTTCGTATGTGCAAAATGGGCCCCTCCGGCCCCGTTTTGTCCTCAGTTCCCCCATCTTCCCCCTCCTACCCCCAAAACGCCGCCATGTGCGCACTTATATTGGACGGATTTCTCATTCACCGTCTTGACATAACCGACGGCTCTATTTTAAAATATTGCCGTGAGCGTAGCTTCCGTGAGATAAACGTCCGCCAGGGCTACACACGGTGCTCCTGCGTGCCCGTGGACGGCGCCAGCGTCATAACCTCGGACCCCGGCATTTACGCGGCGCTGTCTCGCGTCCCGGAGCTTCACGTCCTCAAAATACGGGAGGGCTTCGTCTCCCTCCCCGGCTTTGAAACCGGCTTTATCGGCGGCACGGCGGGGACGGTGGACGGGGAGCTCCTGTTCAACGGAGATTTGAGCCTCCACCCGGACTTTGAGGCCATACGCGACTTTATCGCCTCCCGCGGCGTTAAAATGAGATATTTCCCCGGTGCTGAGCTTTGCGATATAGGCTCTTTAATTGAAGAATAAGGAGATGTGAACATGAAATACGGCTTTGGCGTGGACTTGGGCGGCACCACCGTGAAGATGAGCCTCTTTTCCACTGACGGTACTCTTGTGGAGAAGTGGTTCATCGACACCGACGCCTCAAATGGCGGGAAAAATATCCCCGGCGACATAGCCCGGTCCATATTGGCCGACATGAAAAAATACCCCTTCGACCCTGATGATTACATCGGCATCGGCATCGGCGTGCCGGGGCAGATACATAAGGACGGCTCCGCAAGCGCTGTGAACCTTGGCTGGGACCACACGCCCCTCCTTGGCGAGCTTACGAAAATAACCGGCCTTCGCGCTACCGGCGGCAATGACGCCAATATGGCGGCTTTGGGCGAATACTGGCTGGGCGGCGGCAAGGGCTGCTCAAGCCTCGTCCTCGTGACATTGGGCACCGGCGTGGGCGGCGGCATAATAATCGACGGCAAGTGCCTCGACGGAGCTCACGGGGCCGGCGGGGAGCTGGGCCACATACCCATCGAGCCTGACGAGACACGCCAGTGCGCCTGCGGCTCCCGCGGGTGCCTTGAGCAGTACGCCTCCGCCACGGGCAACGTGCGCATAGCCACCGAGATGCTCTCCGCCACCGACGAGCCCTCCACGCTAAGGTCCGTCGCCAAGCTGGACGCCAAATCGTGCTGGGACGCGGCCATCGCCGGCGACCCCCTCGCCATGCGCATTGCCGACGTGTTCTCGGACTATCTTGGCCGGGGCCTTGCGGCGGTGGCGAATATCGTGGACCCGGAGATAATCCTTCTCGGCGGCGGCGTCTCCCATGCCGGCGACGCGCTTTTGACAAGAGTGCGGAAAAGCTTTGAAAAATACGCCTTCCCCGCCTGCAAAAAAACTCCCATAGGCCTTGCCACCCTCTCAAACGACGCGGGCATCTACGGGGCCTTCCGGGCGCTTCTTGTGTGAGGTGGACCATGACATATAAAGAGATACGCGAGAGCTTCAAGCTCAGCGACGACAGGCGCGACGCGGGCCTCACGACCCCTGAGGACATAGAGCGCTTTGACGGCATACCCTACGGCCCGGACAGCGTCTGGCAGATACTCGACGTCTACCGTCCCAAAGCCGCCGGTGAGAAGGCCCTCCCCGTTATCGTCAGCGTCCACGGCGGCGGCTGGGTCTACGGCACAAAGGAGACGTACCAGTTTTACTGCATGGACCTTGCCCAAAGGGGCTTTGCCGTGGTGAACTTCACCTACCGCCTCGCCCCGGAGCACAAATTCCCCTCAAGTCTTGAGGACACCTGCTCCGTTTTCAAATGGGTCCTCGACAACGCCGAAAAATACGGCTTTGACTGTGAGCGCGTCTTCGCCGTGGGCGACTCCGCCGGCGGGCATATCCTCTCCCTTTTCTGCTCCATGTGCGCAGACAGCGCTTTCGCCGGGAGGTTTGATTTCGCCCCTCCGGCGGGCTTCGTCCCCGCCGCCGTGGCCTTAAACTGCGGGGCCTACCACCACGAGCCCCCCACGGACCCCATGATCTCCTCCCTCATGCCCCAGATACTCCCCAACGGCGGCACAGCTGAGGAATTTGACACCGTGGACGCGGTGCGGCATGTGACCCCCGGCTTCCCGCCCGTATTTTTGATGACGAGCACCGGCGACTTCCTCAAAGACGACGCCGCGCTCATGGCCGGAAGCCTTATAAAAGCCTCGACGCCCTTCGAGCTCCACTACTACGGCGACAGCAAAAACGTCCTTGGCCACGTGTTCCACGTAAACGTGCGAAGCGCGGACGGGAGGCGCTGTAACGACGACGAATGTGAATTTTTCAAAAGGTTTTGCTAAGGAGGCGTACATAAAAATTGCACGGTTTTGAGCTTGCCTTCAGCGTGGTAGCGCCGCTGGTGATCTATATGGCCATCGGCGCGCTTATCAAGGGCCTGAAGCTTTTCAGCGAGGATACGCTCAAGGAGATGAACACGGTCATTTTCAAGGTGTTCATTCCCCTGTCCCTCTTTTTTGACATATATAACGCCGATCTGGGCTCCGCCGTCCAGTGGCCCCTTATGATCTGGACGCTGGTGCTCATCACCGCGTCATTTGTGGCGGCGCTCCTTTTGAGTAAAAAATTCATCTCCGACCGGGCCGACGTGCCCACGGTGACCCAGGGCATATTCCGCTCCAATACGGTCCTTTTCGGCACCGTGATAACGAGCTCCATCGCCGGGGACGAGGGCTCGGCCATAATGGCGGCCCTTTTGGCGGTAGTCGTGCCACTTCTCAACATCTTAGCCGTCATCGACTTTGAGGTCATGCGTGGCGGTAAGGTGGACGTAAAGAAGACGCTGGGGCAGATAGCGAAAAACCCGCTGGTACTGGCGGGTGTGCTGGGGGCGCTGGTGAACCTCTCCGGCTTACGCGTGCCTGAGTTTCTCTATAAGCCCCTAAACGTCCTTGGCGATCTTGCCTCCCCCCTCGCTCTCGTGGTGCTGGGCGGTATGCTCTCCTTCAAGAGCATGATAGGCCACAAGGGCCGTCTCCTCACGGCGGTT
Organism: uncultured Oscillospiraceae bacterium; assembly: GCA_947629755.1. Lineage (GTDB taxonomy): Bacteria > Bacillota > Clostridia > Oscillospirales > Oscillospiraceae > RUG626. Next base: position 11,665 of record CANREY010000041.1, read on the forward strand.
GCCTGCCGCTTGGTTGTGGTCCCTGTCGTGTGTATCGCCATAATGGCGCTCCTCGGCTACCGCGGAGCTCCCATGGCGGCGCTGTTGGCCGTGTTCGCCTCCCCCACCGCCGTGGCCTCCACGCCAATGGCCCAGACCTTGGGCGGCAACGTGCGCCTTGCCGGTGAGATCGTGGCCCTCTCCACTGTCCTCAGCGTCGTGACCATCTTCCTCTTTACCGCCGCAATGTCCTCCATGGGACTATTTTGATTGTCGAAAAAGGCCTGACGGCCTTTTCCGACAAAGGGGAACGTGCGGAAAAATTCGCGAAAAGGTCTGCGGACCTATTCGCAAATTTTTCCTGCCGTCACGCCGCGCGCGCCGCAAGCGGCACACTTGCGTGACAAAAGGTAATTTTCGCGACGCACATGTCGCCGCGAAAATTGATTAAATTTGAGTTTTTTGACAATCTGAATCTGAAAGACCGGGCGAAATGCCCGGTCTTTATATTTATGGAGATTTATTTATTTTCCGCCGTGACGCCGAGGAGCTTGTAGAGGAGATCATAGAGCTGTGCCGCGTCCTCCCTGTCAAGGCCTACGCGCTCGTTCATAGCGCCGGGTATCTCAAGGGCCTTGTCCCTCAGTGCCATGCCCTTTTCGGTGACGCTGACGATGAGGTTGCGCTCGTCCTTGTCCGAGCGGGCCCTTTTCACCAAGCCCTTGGCCTCCATCTTTTTAAGCAGGGGCGTCAAGGTCCCGGAGTCAAGGTAAAGGCACTCCCCCAGCTCCTTCACGTTGACCTGCCGCCTCTCCCAAAGGACAAGCATCGCAATGTACTGCGTGTACGTAAGGTCGATCCTGTCAAGGTACGGCTTGTACTGCTTGATGATCTCCCGTGAGCACGCGTACAGAGGGAAGCAGACCTGATTTTTAAGCTTCAACGCCTCGTACTTCTGCTCTTTCATGTTTTTTCCTCCCAATGTTTCTCTCTTTTTTATATAAAGCCTTATCCAAGGCTTTTAAGTACGTTCTCCGCGAAATCGGCGGCGGCCTTCATGTCGTTTTCGTCGGGCCTCCCCTTGTGGGCGAAGTGGAACTGTCCCCGGCAGTGAAATTCCTGGTGTGTGAGCTCCACGCCGGCCTCGTCCGCCACCTTCTTTACGGGCTTATAGGCGGACTTCATCATCGCCGAGGTACCAAACAGGACGATCTTGCCGATGTTCCACTTGTTGGCGAGTATAAACTCCTTCACGGCCTCGTCCACGTCAAAGGCGTAGTAGGAGCACCCCAAAAAGAGCACGTCCACTCTCTCCAAAAGCCCCTTGTCCACCGTGCACGCCTCCACGCCTAGGCGGGCGGCTATGGCGTCAGCCAGCTTTTTCGTATTGCCCGATCTTGTGTAATATCGCACAGCCACGCTCATGGTGAAGCCTCCTAAAACTTAAGTGGGGAAAACCTGTTTGTTATTATACGCCTATCGCTCCCCAATTGCAAGGGTGATAACGCAAGAAGTACAAACTTTTGCGCAATATATGGGGGTTTTATGGCGAAAGTTGCTCCCATTTGAGACAGATCTCACGCTCCGGCAAATTTGAATATTATTCCCACAACGGCGGAAACACCTATAAAGCATATGGGGTGGAGCTTTTTTGTGTATTTGACCCACCTTGTAAGCACCAACAGCACCGCCGCTAAAATGAGCGCCCGCCAGTCGATGTATGTCACAAGCTTTGCAAGGTCAAGCTTAGCCTCGCTTATGCCCGGCCTTATGAACACCTCGAAGGCCACGGAGAGCCCCGCCGAGGCTATGAGGGCCACGGAGGCGGGCCGAAGACCGTAGAAGGAGGACTTCACCAGCTTCGACTCCCCGAATTTCTCCAGCATACTGGCGATGATGACTATGACGATTATTGAGGGCGCTATGAGCCCCAGTGTGGCTGTCACCGCCCCAAGTATGCTCCCCGGCACTCCACCGGCGGAGGCCCCGGTGGTGTAGCCCACGTAGGTGGCCATATTTACCCCGATGGGGCCGGGGGTGGACTCGCTCACCGCCAGCATGTCCGCCAGCTGGGCCCTTGTGAACCAGCCGGTGTCGTCGGCCATCTTCTGCAAAAATGGCAGTGTGGCCAGTCCCCCGCCTACGGAGAAAAGGCCGGTCATGAAAAACTCGTAAAATAATCTTAAAAATATCATTTCCGCGCCTCCAGACTCTTTATGACCACGCCCGCCAGCGCCGCCAACACAACGAATATGACAGGCGTCACGTCAAGTAAGGTGGCGAGCAACAGGACTATGACGAATATCCCACAGCCCCAGACGTCCTTCACCGCCGATTTCCAGAGCTTAATGACGGAATTTAAAATGAGCACGCAGACGCACACCCGTATCCCGGCGAAGGCGTTTGCCACCCAGGCGAGGTGGGAAAAGTTCGTGATTATCCCGGCTAAGACAGTTATTATCACCAGCGACGGGAACACGATGCCGAGGGTAGTCACTATCCCGCCGATGGTGCCGTGCTTTTTGTGGCCGATGAAGGTGGCGGTGTTCACCGCGATTATCCCCGGCGTGCACTGGCCTATGGCGAAGTAGTCCGTCAGCTCCTCGGCTGTGGCCCAGCCGTTTTTGTCCACGATCTCCCGCTCCAAAATGGGGAGCATCGCCATTCCCCCGCCGAAGGTCATAACGCCCACCTTGGCGAAGGTCAGGAACATTTTTAATAGATCCATAAGTTTCCTCTCCTTGAAGTGATATACAATATATTGTGTAATTTAAGCCAATGTGCCGCAATGGGTTGATTTCATTTAAATTTCGTGTTAATGTTATGTCAACTTACAGCGCCGCGGGCCCCGCGGCCGCGACACCTTGGAGGCACTATGAAAAGAAGGCTTATCTCATTTATTATCGCCATTTTGATAACCGTGAGCGTTTCTCCCTCCGCCCGCGCCATGAGCACGGTGGACCCGAAGCTCCTTCGCGGCGCGGACTACACCGACATACCCGCGCTGGCCGCAAGGCTCGACGCGGTATTTTCCGGCGCTCCCGCCCTCTACTCAGATCCCGCCTGCTCCGTCCCCGCTTCAGCCCGTATAGGCTACCGGGACGTGCCCGTGGGCAGGACGCTCTACACCCGCGACAGCCGTGGCAACGTCTACTCCGGCTCCTCCTGCTACATATACGCCAACGCCGTATACTCCGCGCTCTTTGGCGACGTCCCCTACCACGGCGAGAGCTCCGCGTGGCAAAATTCCCGGCGCGTCCTCGGCAGCGCGGAGAGCGTAAGCTGCGACCTTTTTTTATCAAACGGCGTGTCCTTCGGAGCTTTAATGCGCACGACGCCCAACGCCGACGGCTCCTACAGCTCAAATTACGGCCACTCGGTCATAATACTGAGCTACAACAAGAGCGCCATAACCTACCTTGAGGGCAACGGCGACGGCCGGGGCCTTGTGCGGGTGTCCGTCCGGGACTGGGCGGATTTTGACCGGGCGCTCCTTAAAAGCAAGGGCTACCGCGTAAGCTTCATCGTCCAGCCCACCGCCGGGTATTATGACGCCCTGCGCCGCGGCTCCGTTCCCAAAAATCACGATTTTGTGGGATATTTTTCTCAAAAATACGCTGTAGGCTACCGCGACGTGTCCCTATCCGCATGGTACGCCTCCGGAGTTTACACGGCCTCGTCCGTGGGGCTTATGAACGGCCGTGAAAGCGCCCTCTTTGTCCCCTCCGGCAGCGTCACCGTGGCGGAGGCCGTGACCATGTGCGCAAGGTTCCTCTCCGGGTATTACGACGACCGGCACGACTTCTCCGGCGGTAGTAGCTGGTATGAGCCCTACTACGCCTACTGCGCCCTCTGGGGCATCGACACGTCCTTCGCCTCCCCCGGCTCAGCCATAACGAGGGCGGACTTCGCCCGCCTCATGGACCGTGCCCTGCCCCAAAAGGCCCGGACGGACAGCGTACTTGGCGTAAGCTTTTCCGATGCATCGAATGCGCAGTACCCCTACATCTACGCTCTCGCCAAAACCGGTATCCTCCGTGGCGACGGCGGGACCTTCCGGCCCCTCTCCCCCATCACCCGCGCCGAGGCCGCCTGCGTCCTTGCCAGAATGGCCGACAGGTCCCTGCGCTGATCACTCACCGATTATGTCCTTAAAGGCCCGAAGGGCGTTTTTATGGGTTATCTTCTCCGCCCCGTCGGCGCCGAAGGCCCGCACTATTGCCTCCACCAGCCTCTGCTGGCCGCCGGCGTCTCCCCACTCAAGCTCGGAGCCTATGCCGTCGTAATCAGAGCCCAGCGCCACGGCCTCGATGCCCCCCACGGCCACAAGATGCCGAAGGTGGCGCACGAGCTCCGATATGGCCGTGCAGCTGTCCTTAAATTTATCCGACGTGGGGTGGAGAAAATAGTTGCAGTAGTTGAGCCCGATGACCCCTCCGGCGTCCGCCAGGGCCTTTATCTGCCCGTCCTTCAAATTCCGGCTTATGTCGCACAGCGCCCCACAGCAGGAGTGGGAGGCGATGAAGGGCTTTTTTGAATATTTTGCCACGTCCCAGAAGCCGCCCTCCGACAGATGCGACACGTCCACCGCGATGCCAAGCTCGTTCATGCGCCGTACACACTCGATGCCGAAGGGCTTAAGGCCCAGCCGGTGCTTTTCCGGGTCGCTGTTTTGGGGATACCCTAAGGAATTTTCGTAATTCCATGTGAGGGCCACCATGCGCACGCCCTTTTTAAAGTACTCGTCCACGTTCTCTATCTTCCCGTCAAGTGTCACCCCGTCCTCCACGGTGAGTATGGCGCTTATCTTCCCGTCCCTGTCATTTTTCAGAATATCGGCGACGGAGTACGCCGGGGCCAGCTCCTCCTTGTTGAGCTCAAGCTCCCGAAGGTACGCCTCATACGCCTTATCGAAGTACCCGAAGGGGTCGTCGGGCATACCGTGGCGGGTGGCCGCGTCGTGGGTGGGCACGAAAATGGCAAAGCACTGGGCCATGGTCTCCCCGGCATGAAGCCCCTCAAGGCTTATGTGGGAGTTTTTCATGCCCTTGAGGTGCTCGCCCTCATAAAACCTCATTATGGTGTCGCAGTGCAGGTCAATGATTTTCATAAATTTTCCCCTCCTGATATAAACCGGTAGATAGTATACAGCAAATTCGCCCCCATTGCAAATTAAATATAATTTATTATGATTTTTCCGGTGAATAATTTTACTTTCCCCGGTTATATTAAGACTGCGAAAGCAAAAAAGGAGGATCATGCTATGATCATGGACAGGATCGCCCTTATCCTCTTGATAATCGGCGGCGTCAACTGGGGCCTTGTGGGTATTTTCAAGTTTGACCTTGTGGCCTGGGCCTTCGGCGGTCAGACCGCCAGCGTCAGCCGCGTAGTCTACACCCTGGTGGCCCTCGCGGCCCTCTGGTGTATCTCGCTCCTTTTCCGGGACCGGGTGGAATCAAGAGAAAACTCGTAACAGATGCTGTCGAAAAAGGCCCTACGGCCTTTTTCCGACAAGGGGAACGTGTGAAAAAAGGCCGGAAAAATTCCGGCCTTTTTTCCTGCTGTCACCCCCCGCGCCTACGGGCGGTCATGTCCATTTTTGTGACCTACAAACTGGAAGTTGTAGTTATCCTCTTACCATTCTGAAAAAAGTACCTGTTCCGATCCCCGTTGTCAATTCATACTGCTCACCGTCAATACGAAACCCCGCGTTTTTATAACACATTACAGCTCCCATGTTCCAAGTACGCACTTCAAGGTACAGCGGCTTTTCGGGATATAGCCTTTTTGAAATGTGGTATGCCTCCTCCAACATCCTACGGCCATAATGTTTCCCACAAAGAACGGGATTGACGCCAATACCTATGAAAACTTCTGTATCCTTCTCTAAAATATTCACAAAGCCCACAAGCACATCTCCATCAAGAAAAGCAAAGTAGTTTTTCTCGTTCTTTGGATTCATAAAACCGCTTTGCTGTGCTTTCATCATATCATAAGACGGGAGATTGTATATTTTATACTCCCCAGTATATTCCCAAGCACAAATCTGCCGTTTATCATCTTCCGTCAAATTTCTGTATTTCAGTTGATTCATATATCTCTCCCCCTCAAATCCCGATTATCGCGCTGTTGAGCCATGCTGAAATTATAGCACATCAAGTAGACGGTTTCAAGACACCGGCTTTTTTCAAAGCGCGCTTTCTCACCACCGGCGGGGCCGGCGGCTGTACTGCCTGAGCGAAAGACCCCTTGGCAAATCACTTAGCGGAACCGCGATCGATCTCTATTTTACCTGCTCGATAAGTCCCTTAAGCTCCTTTCCCCTGTACGCCCCCGTGAGCCTGAGGGTGAGCATATAGGCCGCAATGAATATGGCCCCTCCGGCCACGAGCCCCACCGCTCCACGGGCCCCGCCGGTGAGATAGACGATTGCCGCCGTCGCCGCCGCGGCGATCACGGCACCCGCCGCCGTGGGCACGAGATTTTTAATGGCCGGCCTTATGTCCGTCCTTATCCACAGCCTCCGCAGGCTCAGCGAGAAGTTGAAGATCTCCGAGGCGTACAGCACCGCTATGTAGCCGTATATGCCGAATTTCGGAAGCGCAAGCCAAATGAGAGCCGTGGACAGCAGGGAGTCCGCTATATTCACCCCCATGGAGTAAAGGTGCTCCCCCAGCCCCCTCAGCATACCGTCGGTTATATTGTCCATGTACATTATGGGCATGAGAAGGCTCAGCATGAGCATATATCTGCCCGCCTCGGCGCTCTGATAGACCGTCTCCCCCAGACACCCGGCAAAGCAGACGAAAAACGACGTCACCGCCGCCGAGAAGGTGAAGGCGGTCATAAGCAGCATATTCGCTGAGGCCGAGATCCTCCCCGTATTTCCCCTGACCTGCTCCTCGGTGAGCTCCGGCACCATGAGCTCGGAGAGGGAGGCAAATATGACCATGGGGAAGGTCATGACGGGAAAGACCATGCCCCTTATCATGCCGTACCCCGCCAGCGCCGCCTCCGCCGTGGCGCCGGAGCGCCGGAGCCCCGCCGGGATAAGGAGATTTTGCACCGTATTCAGCGCCACTCTTGCGTAGGCCGTGGCCGCCAGCGGCATGGCTATCTTCAGCATACGCCCGGTGAGGCCCTTTTTCCTAAGTCCGGCGCATTTTCTGCGGTCACTGTCGAAAATATACAGTACTATGAGTACCGCGAAGGAAAATATCTCCCCCGCCGCGCTCCCCGCGGCCACCCCCGCGCACATGAGCTCCGTGTTGGCGGCGGGCAGTACCGACAGCGCAAGGAGCGCCACCGCCATACGCGTAAGCTCCTCAGAAACCGTCCCCACCAGCGCCCGCGCTATCTTGCACATGCCGGTAAAATATCCCCCCAGCACAGCTCCGGTGGAGATGAAGGGCATACCGGCGGCCAGCACACGAAGCGCCAGCGCCGTGCGTATATCCCCCAAAAACCGCGTGGCGATTAAGTCCGAGCACCGCCACAAAAGCATTGACGCCAGCGCACCGAAAACCGTGGCGTACACAAGGCACCGCCTCACCACCGCCGCCGGATCCCCGCCGGAGCCCGCCTCCTCCGACACGAGCCTCGTGGTGGCGAAGCGTATCCCCGAAATGGCGAAGGTGGCCGCCAGCGACCCCACTGAGGCCACCAGCTCATAAAGCCCGACCCCCGCCGCCCCCATTCTCCGTGAAAGCCCCACCTGAAACCACAGCCCCAGCGAGCGCAAAAATATAGACGACACCGTCATTAAAAGCGTATTTATAAGAAGCCTTTTCCCCTTCAATCACACCACCCCATCTATCCAATCCTATTCCCCCGCCACACAAAAAATACCCCGCCGAAAAGGTTGCGCCTTCCGGCGCTTATTTAAAAAGCGGGAGGGTTTAGAACCCTCCCCTACGGCTATTATGGGAAATTTTCCGTTTAATCCGTAGGGGCGGGTCCCAGACCCGCCCGCCCCCTGTCCCGTTGCGCAGGCACTCCTCATAAAAGTGACATCAAACGTATGCGGGACGCCCTTTCGGGCGTCCCGCACATTTGATTAAAGGGAGAACTCGATCATTTGAGAAGCGTGACAGTCCTTATAACCGGTGCCAGCGTATTAGCTACGGTGGACATGAGCTTTATGAAGATGTCCAGCGCCACGCCGACCACGTCCTTGCGGGTGTCGCCGATGGTGTCGCCGGTGACGGCGGCCTTGTGGGCCGAGGTGCCCTTGCCGTG
>CANREY010000042.1 GCA_947629755.1 uncultured Oscillospiraceae bacterium
AGTCTGCTCAGCACCAATATCCAGCTCTATGTGATAATACTTGTCCTATTCGCCATAGCCACCTTCTTCTTCGGTAATTACAGCACCATACTCGCCGGGGCGGAGATCGCCACCATACTCATACTTTTGGTCTACACCCGCGTGTCGGGCCGCAGGCGGAGCCGCGAGATGCTCCAGTATATCGAGTCCGTCACGGCCAATATAGACAACGCCACGAAAAATACCCTCCAGAGCTTCCCCTTCCCCATGGTGACCTTCACGCTGGAGGAAAACGAGATAATCTACGCAAACGAGTCCTTTTCCGCCATCACCGGCGGGAACGACAGGCTTTTGGCGGTGAATATCTCCTCCATCGTCCCCGGCTTTACCGCCCGGTGGCTCATGGAGGGCAAGGTGGAATACCCTGAGCTCGTCACCGTGGGCGACAGGCGCTACCGGGTCTTCGGCAATCTGGTCCGTGGCTCCGACGCGCCGGGGGTCAAAAATTTCGTGGCCACAACCTACTGGGTTGACGAGACGGAGTACGCCCAGATCCGCGAGGAATTTGACTCCTCCCGTCCCGTATTTTCCATAATTATGCTGGATAACTACGACGAGATAATCTCCGGCATGTCCGAAAAGGACAAATCCATGCTCATATCCTCCATCGACGACAAGCTCACCGCCTGGAGCCGCGACAAGGGCGGCTACATCACACGCTCCGATAGGGACAGATATATATTTATCTTCGAGGAGCGCCACATGCACGAGTATGTTGAGTCAAAATTTTCCATACTCGACTCCGTCCGTGAGCTCACCACCGCCAAGGGTATGCACCCCACCGTCAGCATCGGCCTTGGGGTGGACGGGCACGATCTTGAGGAGAGCTACCAGTTCGCCGCTCTTGCCCTTGAGATGGCCCTCTCCCGCGGCGGGGACCAGGCGGTCATCAAGAACCGCTACAACTTTGAGTTTTACGGCGGCAAGACAAGTCAGGCCGAGAAGCGCACCAAGGTCAAAAGCCGCGTTATGGCAAGCTCTCTCTCCGAGCTCATGCGCTCGGCCTCCAATATCTTCATCATGGGCCACAAGTACGCCGACCTTGACGCCGTGGGCTCCGCCGTGGGCCTTTGCTGTGCCGCCAGGAGCCTGGGAAAGGAGCCCCGTATCGTTATCGACATGGAGACTCAGGTGAGCCAGCCCCTCATCGACCGGGTCCTGACGCTCCCTGAGTACCGGGAGGTCTTCGTTGACCCCCAGGAGGCGCTTCTTGCCATGGACGGCTCAACGCTTTTGATAATCGTGGACACCAACCGTCCGGATCAGGTGGAGAGCCAGTCGCTCCTCCAGTCCTGCAACCGTGTGGCGGTAATCGACCACCACCGCCGGGCCGCTGATTATATCCAGAACGTGGCCCTCTCCTTCCACGAGCCCTACGCCTCCTCCGCCTCGGAGCTGGTGACGGAGCTACTTCAGTACATGGTTGACCAGTCGGACATTCTGCGCGTGGAGGCCGAGGCGCTTTTGGCCGGGATAGTCCTTGACACCAAAAACTTCACCCTTCGCACCGGCGGCCGGACCTTTGACGCGGCGGCCTTCCTGCGCCGGGCCGGGGCGGACACCACCAACGTCAAGCACCTTCTGCAGTCGGACCTCAAGTCCGCCGTGGCAAAGTACGCCATCGTCCAGAAGGCCAAGATATACAAAAGCGGCATAGCCATCGCCGCCGCGGAGAACGTGGAGAGCAAGGTCACCGCCGCCCAGGCCGCCGACGAGCTCCTCAACATCTCCGGCATTCAGGCGTCCTTCGTAATATTCCCCCTAAACGATCAAGTGAACATCTCCGCCCGGAGCCTTGGGGATATAAACGTGCAGGTCATAGTGGAGCGCCTTGGCGGGGGCGGCAACAAATCCACCGCCGGAGCACAGATAAGCAACAAGACCATGCGGGACGTGGTGACCGACCTTCTGGCCGCCATTGACAAATATCTTGAGGACTACTCCATTTCCGGAGAGTAAAATCAAAGCGTAAGCTACATCATCAGAAAGGAATCTCACCCATATGAAAGTCATTTTACAGCAGGACGTGCGCGATCACGGAAAAAAGGGCCAGCTCGTGGAGGTATCCGACGGCTACGCCCGCAACTATTTATTCCCCAGAAAGCTGGCCGTGGCCGCCACGGCTGACGCCATGAACACCATGAAGCTCCAGGAGAAGGCGCGCCTTCGGAAGATCGAGGAGGAGAAGGCCAAGGCCATGGAGAACGCCAAAAAACTTGAGTCCGTCGTCGTGAAGATCTCCGCCAAGGCGGGGGACAACGGCAAGCTTTTCGGCTCCGTCACGAATAAGGACATATCCGACGCGTTAAAGGAGCAGTACGACATCGACGTTGAGAAAAGCCGCATAGTTATCTCCGACCCCATCAAGTCCTACGGCCCCTATGAGGTCAAGTGCAAATTCGGCTATGAGATCTCCGGGGTCATACATCTTCTTATAACCGAAGGAAAATAAGGGGGTATCCTCATGCCCGATATTCTCACTCCCCGCCAGCTGCCCAATAATTTAGAGGCCGAGCAGGCGGTATTGGGGGCCATGCTCATAGACTCCCGGTGCGTGGCGGACGTGCTTGGGGTGCTGAAGTCCGACGACTTTTACATGGACGTGAACAGGAACATATTTGAGACCATCTACTCCATGTTCAGCTTCTCCATGACCATCGACCCCGTCACCGTCATTGACGAGATGCGCAAGCGGGGCCTTGAGACCGAGGGCTCCAGCGACTATATCCTGAAGCTCATGGATATAACCCCCACGGCGGCCCATGTCATGGACTACGCCGCCATAATCCGTGATAAGGCCCTTTTGCGCCGGGTGGCCGACGCCGGGACGGAGATAAACGATCTGGCAATGGAGTCTCAGGGCAGCGCCGACGACATACTGGAGCTCTCCGAGCAGAAGATATACGCCATTCGCCAGGGCCGGACCACCGGCGGCCTTGAGCCCGTCTCAAAGGTGCTGGTGGACGTGTACACACAGCTCACCGAGGCCGCCAAGACGGGAAACCGCATACCCGGCCTGTCCACGGGACTATACGACCTGGACAGCGCCATAATGGGCCTTAATAAGTCAGACCTTATACTTGTTGCCGCCCGCCCCGGCATGGGCAAGACCACCATCGCCCTCAATATCGCCCTCAACGTGGCGAAGCACTCAGGCAAGACCGTGGCCGTGTTCTCACTTGAGATGAGCCGGGAACAGCTTTGTATGAGCCTTCTTGCCGCAGAGAGCCACGTTGACAGGAAAAAGCTCCAGTCCGGGGCCCTGTCCGAGGACGACTGGCGGCAGATAGCCGCGGCCTCCGTGGCCATCGGCGGCATGGACATAAGGTTAGACGACAACCCCATGCTGACCGTGGCGGACATAAACGCCGCCTGCCGCCGGGTGAAGGATCTGGGGCTCGTGGTCATAGACTACCTCCAGCTCATGCAGTCGGCCTCCGGCGGGCCTCCCAAATACGGCGAGAACAGGACCCAGATAGTCTCCGACATAAGCCGCATGATGAAGATAATGGCAAAGGAGCTCAACGTCCCCGTCATATGCGCCTCCCAGCTGTCCCGCGCCAACGAGGGCCGTCAGGACAAGCGGCCCATGCTCTCGGATCTCCGAGAGTCGGGAGCCATAGAGCAGGACGCGGACATAGTGCTGGCCCTCTACCGTGACGACTACTACAACAAGGAGTCCGAACGGCCCAATATAGCCGAGTGCATAATCCTCAAAAACCGCCGTGGCGAGACAGGCACCGTGGAGCTTCGCTGGATGCCGGAATACGCCTCCTTCGCCTCCCTTGACCACCGGCACGAGGAGTGAGCAGGTTCTGTCCATGCTGAAAAAAATCGAGAAATTCTGTCAAGAATACAATATGCTCCCCCATTCCGGGAGCGTCCTCGCCTGCGTGTCCGGCGGGACGGACTCCATGTGCCTTCTCTACGTTCTCCACGCTCTGGCGCCCAAATACGGCTTTAAGCTCTACGCCGCCCACTATAACCACAACCTCCGGGGGGCCGAGTCCGACGGGGACGAATCATTCGTCCGGAAGCAGTGTGAAAAGCTCAATGTCCCCCTCATCACTGGCTCCGGCGACGTGGCCGCCGAGGCTAAGATGCGCGGCCGGGGCGTCGAGGAGACGGCGCGGGATATGCGCTACGCCTTCTTTTTCAGGACCGCGGGGAAAGAGAAGATAGACCGCGTGGCCACCGCCCACAACAGCGATGACAACCTTGAGACCGTCCTTTTGCGTCTTGCCCGCGGCACGGGCCTGCGGGGCCTCTGCGGCATACCTCCGGTGCGTGGCAAGCTCATAAGACCGCTTCTCAATGTTACGCGCGCGGAGATTGAGGAATTTAACCTTGAAAACTCCGTTCCCCACCGGGAGGACTCCACGAATCTCTCCGACGACTACTCAAGAAACCGCGTGCGCCACAGCATAGTACCTGTCTTAAAGGAGCTCAACCCCTCCCTCAACATAACGCCCATGGCGGAGCTTCTTCGCGCGGACGCCGACTATCTCGACAGTCTTGCAAGGTCCTTTTTGGACGGTGCGGACGGCAGCCTTGACGTTGAAAAGCTCCTCTCCCTCCCCCGCCCCGTGGCGGCGAGAGCCATAAGACTCTTTTGTAATGCGGAGCTTGCGCGCGCCCACGTAGAGCAGGTCCTGAGGCTCGCGGAGAGCCCCGACCCCTCCGCCGAGCTCAGCCTTCCGGACATGAAGCTCCGGCGTGAGTACGGAAAGATCGTGAGGGTCACTGAGAGCGCGCCTACCTTTGAGGAAATTTCTCTCACTCTTGACAGCCCTGTTATAATAAGTGGGACGGATTTCACAGTTTTTTGCAAAGAATGTGTCTTTGAGCGCGGGATTTACAATTCCTTAACTACTTTTTACGTAAAACGCGATAAAATTACAGGTGACCTCAGTGTCCGCCCCAGAAAAACCGGCGACAGCCTTCGCCTTCGCGGCGGCACGAGGAGCCTTAAAAAGCTCATGATAGACAAAAAGATACCCCGCGCCCTGCGGGACAGTATACCCGTCATAGCCGACGGGCACGGCGCGATCGCCGCCCTGTCAGTGGGGCAGGATATAGATTACCTCCCGGCTCAGGGAGAGCCGGCAATAGAAATAAAAATAGAGGAGAAGATAAAATGATAGAAGCGGACATCGAGAGAGTATTTTTCTCAGCGGACGAGATAGCCGCCAGGGTCAGGGAGCTTGGCGCTCAGATAACCGCCGACTACGACGGCAAAAATCCCCTTTTCGTGGGCGTGCTGAAGGGGTCCTTCGTATTCATGGCCGACCTCATGCGGGCCGTGGGGACCTACTGCGACATTGATTTTATGGCCGTCTCCTCCTACGGCTCCGGCACCACCACCACGGGGGCCGTGAAGATAAACAAGGACTTGAGCTACGACGTGGAGGGGCGGAACATTATCCTCATCGAGGACATACTTGACTCCGGCGTGACGCTCTCCTACCTCAAAAAATACATCGAGGCCAGAAAGCCCGCCTCCGTGTCCATCTGCACTCTCCTTGACAAGCCCGCCCGCCGCAGGGCGGATATAACCCCCGACTACGTGGGCTTCCAGTGCCCCGACGCCTTCATCGTGGGTTACGGCCTTGACTACGCCGAGAGGTACAGGAACCTCCCCTACATCGGCGTTCTGAGGCCTGAAATATACGCGTGACGGTCTAATTTCCCAATCTCACAGGAAAGAAGTGATTTTCGCTTGAATAAAAAGCCGACCCGCAAGCCGGATATTGGATTTTACGTATTCATAGTGCTGATACTGGTGGCGGCCATCTATCTTCTCAGCTCCTCGGACGTCCCCACCTCCAAGGTCAGCTACTCCGAGATGCGCCGTCAGTTTGAGGAGGGCAACGTCTCCACCTTTTACATTGAGGACGGCGAGGTCTACCTTGAGCTCAAAAAGCCCATCGGCGGCACCTCCTCCACCAGCGTCCACCACGAGTTACTGAGCCTGGACTTCTTTTACCGGGACTTGGGCGACATCATAACGGAGCAGTTCCGCGACGGGACGCTGGAATATGACTACGTGCCCACCTACCAGTCCTGGTGGGTGAGCATCATACCCTACATCATCATTATGATCGTGATGATAGTCATCTGGTATGTCATGATGAGCCGTATCGGGGCCGGCGGAGGCGGCGGTGGCGGCGGAGCAGGACGCTTCGGCAAGGCCCGCACGCGTCTGGCCTCCGACGACAAGAAAAAGGTCACCTTCGCCGACGTGGCGGGAGCCGACGAGGAGAAGGCGGAGCTTGAGGAGATAGTCGACTTTTTGAAGGCCCCTCAGAAATACACCGCTCTCGGCGCGCGCATACCAAAGGGCGTACTGCTGGTGGGCCCTCCGGGCACCGGTAAGACGCTCCTTGCCAAGGCCGTGGCCGGCGAGGCGAACGTGCAGTTTTTGTCCATCTCCGGCTCCGACTTTGTGGAGCTCTATGTGGGCGTCGGCGCCTCCCGTGTCCGTGACCTCTTTGAGCAGGCCAAGAAGCTCTCCCCCGCCATCGTCTTCATCGACGAGATCGACGCCGTTGGCCGCCAGCGCGGCTCAGGTCTCGGCGGCGGCCACGACGAGCGCGAGCAGACATTGAACCAGCTCCTTGTGGAGATGGACGGCTTCAACACCAACGAGGGCGTAATAGTCATGGCGGCCACCAACCGCGCCGACATCTTGGACTCCGCCCTTCTGCGCCCCGGACGCTTTGACAGGCAGATATTCGTGGGCGTCCCCGATATTCGTGGCCGTGAGGAGATCTTGAAGATACACTCCCGCGGCAAGTCCCTTGGGGACGACGTGGACCTCAAGAGCATCGCCCGCGGCACCCCCGGCTTCACCGGCGCGGACCTTGAGAACGTGATGAACGAGGCCGCCCTGCTGGCCGCCCGCAACAACCGCCCCTTCATAACCATGAACGACGTGGACGAGGCGATTTTGAAGGTCCAGATGGGCCCGGAGAAGAAGTCCCGCAAGATGTCCGACAAGGCCCGGAAGCTCACCGCCTACCACGAGTCCGGCCACGCCGTCACCGGCATGTTCTTAAAGCACGCCGACCCCGTCCACTATATTACCATTATCCCCCGCGGTCAGGCCGGCGGTTACACCCTTTTCCGGCCTGAGGAGGATCTGGAAAACTACAAGTCCCGGTCCGAGATGTTCGAGGACATCGTCATGAGCCTCGGCGGACGCGTGGCGGAAAAGCTCTTTCTTGACGACATATCCACCGGCGCCTCCGGCGATATTCAGTCCGCCACCAACATCGCCCGGAGCATGGTCACCCGCTACGGCATGAGCGACCGTCTGGGCCCCATAAGCTACGACAGCTCCGACCACTCCATCTTCATCGGCCGCGACTTCGGCACCACCAAGTCCTACTCCGAGGAGACGGCGGCCATGATCGACGAGGAGGTCAAGCGCATCTTCGACGAGGCCGCCAAAAAGTGCGAGGAGATACTGACCGAGCACCGCGACCTTCTTATCTCCGTGGCCGAGTACCTTCTGGAAAACGAGTCCATGACCGGCGAGCAGTTTAAGTATATGTGCGAGCACGACGGCCAGCTCCCCCCCGACTCCCCCGCCACGGACGCCGCACATGAGACGCCCCCGGAGCCTGAGACGCGTGAGGAGGACAGCGAGATCATGCGTCAGATAAAGGCCGAGGCCCTTGAGGACGCAAGACGGCAGGAGCTGGAGGAAAAGAAAGCCCAAAACCCATTTAACGATAACAAATAACCCCCAATAAGACATGTCACCCGGTACGTGTTAAACGTTCCGGGTGATTTTTTGTGAAAAAAATATTGACATACCTCGATAATCTATGTATAATATAAGCATAGATTATCGAGGTATATTTTTTAAGGAGGTCAGCCTATGAAAATAGACAAATCACTTATCACCGGGAGCACCACCCTACTGGTCCTGTCGCTTCTTAAGGACGGCGAGAAGTACGGCTACGAGATGATCTCCGAGCTCGACCGCAGGTCGGAGAACGTGTTCTCACTCAAGGAGGGCACCCTCTATCCACTCCTTCACTCCCTTGAGAAAGAGGGCCTCATCGTCTCCAGCCTCAAGGTGGCCGAGAGCGGCCGGGAGCGCAAATATTACAGCCTCACTAAAAAAGGGGCTGTACGCCTCTCGGAAAAAGTCGGCGAGTGGCAAACCTTTTCACACGCCGTTGACGCGGTAGTCAGGGGGCGCGCATGAAAAGGCGCGAGGACGATCCTACCCTCTCCGCCTGGTGCGACAGCGCCCTCACCTACGTGAAGGGCAAGCGCCTCCGCCGGGAGCTCTACGATGAGCTCTACGGCCACATGGAGGACAGGCTATCCGATCTCATGGCCGCCGGCTTAAGCAAAAAGGAGGCCCAGACGTTGACAGTCCGGGCCATGGGCGACTTTAACGAGACGGGCAGGGAGCTTGCCGGGATATATAAGCCCGTATGGTGGCGTGTACAGTTTGTGTCAAAGATAGTTTTCATCGTTACCGCCCTCATGCTCGCCTACATATTGCTGGTTTTTGGCTTGAGCGGCGGCTTTCGTAGACCGGCGGAGAGTGAAATATGGTCTGCCGCCCAAGCTGTCGTCTACCCCGACTGTGAGGCCAAGCTTGACGGCTACACCCTCACCGTCTCACGGGCCACGGTAGATGAAGGCGGGACGGCCTATTTCACCTTAGATGTCAAAAGGCCCCTGCCATGGTCAAAAAGGGCCGATCTCAGCCACGGATTTTTTGTAGAGGACATCGACGGCAACGTCTACAAGACGCCCAACGCCGGCGACTGGGACCGGGAGAGGTCGTTATCCGTAAGCTGGTTATACTCCGGCCCGCTCGCCGACCGTTACGAGGGCACGGTGGTGGGCCTTGGAGATGCCGGGTGGTTTGAGCTCAGGTACTCAAGCTGCGGCCGTGAGCTTCGTCTTAAGGTGGAGCTGGGAGGTGATAAAAATGACGGCGATTAAGTCCTTTTTCCGAAGGCTGAGAGTCAACGCAAAAGCCCAATCGGCCATCTATATCGCCCTTACGGTGCTCATGCTCTTTGCCATATATATTATCCGCGGCGGCCAGCCCTGCACCTATTCTCAGGCCCTCCGCCGCGCCCAGCGCGCGGCCTTCATGGGGCCGGGAGAGACAGTGGAGAAGCTGACACCCGCCGACGGGCTTCACGAGGGCGTCTACGTCATACGCGAGGTTGACGGCTTCGCCCTTGGGGTGACCGAGCGCCAGACGGTCACCGGACTTATTTTCCCCTTCTCCCTCACCGACGCCCATATCATACCTGTGGATACCCGCCCCGGCGTGACCTTCGCCACAGCGTGCCCCCATGTGGGCGGCGGTCCTGAGGGCCCAAACTACCTCTTTGTGTTCGACGACTACCCCAATGCTGATCGCGCGGAGCTGGAGCTTCTGTATGACGATGACGGCTCGGACACAGAGCCCAACCAGAAGCGCCTTACCCTCGCGGCTTGGCGTGAGCACGACAGCATGTTCACCTTCGTTTTCGGAGCGGACACGCCAAAGGGTGACGCTCTTGAGGTCGACGGCAATTTGGGAGCCGATTTTTATTACGGCGAGGACACGCGCTCAAAATGGGGAGTTGACGTCTCCCTTAAGCTCTACGACACAGACGGCGGGCTCGTAGCTCAGGAGAACGCCCTCTGGGGGCTCTATTAAGAAAATCGCCGCGGCGGAGTTTGCGCTCTGTCGCGGCGAAGCTTTATTCCTTACCCAATTTCCTCCACAGCGGTATGAACAGCAGCAGTCCCACCAGCATAGCCCCGCAGTCGGCGATGGGCGTGGCCCAAGCTATGGCGTCCGCGCCACCGAGGTGGTCAAGGAGGAACATAAATGGCACGTCCAATCCGCCCTTTCGGAGCATTGAGAGTATCAGCGGCTTCACCTTCTGCCCCACGGACTGGAAAATGGAGATTATGACCGTGGTTATGGCGGTAAAGGGCCCTGTTATGCAGATTATCCGCTGGAACATGCTCCCGTAGCGCACGGTGTCCGCGTCGTTGATAAACGCTCTCACCAGCGGGTTTGCGCAGGTGAACAGGAGCACCGCCCCGACGGTGGTGACCGCAAGGCTCAAAATAAGCGTGACCTTGACGGCGTCCCTCATGCGCTGCGTATTTTTGGCCGAGTAATTGTAGCCGATAAGCGGTATGACGCCCTGTGACAGGCCGTTGGCTATGGCGAAGGCCAGCATGTCTATCTTCTTCGCTATCCCTATGCCCGCCACGGCGGCGTTGGAGTAGTTGACAAGGAGCTTATTTAAGGTGATATTTGAGAATATGCCCATGAGGTTCATGATGGAGCTCGGAAGTCCCACCAGCAGTACCTCCCTCGGTATCCCTCCGGATACGGAGTAGTACCTTGGATTTAATGTGATGTGTAGCTTTCCGCGCTTTAACGCAATGAGCGCCACAAAGTACAGCGTGGCGATGAGATTTGACAGCATGGTCGCCACCGCCGCGCCGGTGATCTGGAGCTTAAAGCCGAATATGAACACGGGGTCAAGTATTATATTGAGCCCCCCGCCCAGCGCCACGCCGAAGCTGGCCTGACCGGAGTAGCCCTCCGCCCTGACAAGGTGGGCCAGCGCGGCGTTGAGCACCGTGGGCACCGCGCCCACGGTGAGTGTCCAGAAAAGGTAGCTCTCACAAAAGCCGTATGTATATTCATCAGTCCCCACGGCGGGCAGGATAACGCCGCGAAGGACGTAGATCATCACGCCGTAAACAAGCGCCACCGCCGCCGAGGTCCACACGCAGAAGGCGGAGGTCCTTTTCGCCCTCTCGCTGTCCCCCACCCCAAGGCTCCGGGAGATGAGGCTGGCCCCGCCGATGCCAAAGAGGTTCGCAAGCCCCGTCGTGAGCAAAAATAGCGGCAGCGACAGCGACGCGGCGGCCACCTGATTTGCGTCGTTCAGCTGGCCTATAAAAAATGTGTCCGCCATATTGTAAATGACGGTGATTATCTGGCTTATGACCGTGGGCACCACCAGCGCCAGCACCGCCCGTGTCACCGGCGTTTTTTCAAATAGCTCCGTCTTGTCCGTTTTCATGTCCTCTCCCCCTCCGAATTTTCAATGAGCAGTATAAAGCCCCGTATGGCCTCCCGGTAGCTGTCGGAGACGTCCACCGGGAAATGTCTGAAGCACCCGGCCTCCTCCTGAGATATAAAGCCGTGCATCACGCTCCTGAGCACCCTCTGAAGGTGCATCTTCTGCGTCGTTGACAGCCCATAGCCGCCCAGCGCCGTCATGATTGGCTCCACGATGTCCCCGGCGGCTGTCTGGAGGGCGTCGTTTTTCACCATTGGCAGGGAGAGTATGACCTTGTATAGCTCCGGCCTGCTTTTACCGAAGTCCCGGTACGCCTCCGCCAGCGCCTCGACGGCTTTCTCGCGGGATTTGCCCGCGATAGCCTCGGTCTCGGCTCTTTTGAGCTCCGAAATGGCGTAGAAGCCTATCTCCGTCTGGAGCTCGTCTATATTTTTTATGTGGTTATAGAGCGACGCGGCCTTGATGTGAAGCCTGCCCGCCAGCTCCCGAAGCGAAAAGCTGTGAAGCCCCTCGTCCTCAATAAGCTCAATTGCGGCCTTGACGACCCTCTCCCTCGTAAGCCCCCGCCTCGCCATAATATCCCCCCTTACGCTTCAAATCAAAACTAACACCGTCAGCTATTGTATACTAACGCCGTTAGTTTGTCAATACATAAATCCGCCCCTCGTTCTGAGGGGCGGCCTTCACTGTTTTTCGGTTTAATTTCCCCGTACCACCACCGGAAGTCGGGGGCCGAGGCGGCTGAGGAGCTCGTTCGTTATGGTTCCGGACATTTCGGCAAGCTCCGGGGCGGTGAGAATTTCGTCGCCGTCCCGGCCGATGACCGTGGCCACGTCGCCGGGGGCGGCGTCGGGTATGTCCGTCACGTCCACCGCCATCTGGTCCATGCACACGGCCCCGGCCACCGGGGCACGCCTGCCGCGAAGGAGCACATAGCCCTTACCGCCGCTGAGCTGGCGCGGAAAGCCGTCGGCATAGCCGATGGGCAGTATGGCGATCTTCCGGGGTCCCGGCGCGCGGTACTTGCCGCCGTAGCCCACGCCCTCCCCCTCCGGCACGGCGCGGACGAGGGCAACTCTCGCCTTCACCGACAGGGCCGGCCGCAGATCCGGCGTTAAGACCGTGGACTCATTCGGCGCGGAGAGCACGCCGTATATCCCCAGCCCCACCCGGACGTAGCCCTCGCTGAGCTCCGGGTAGTTTAATAGCCCATAGGTGCTCTGTATGTGCGCCGGCGGCGCTTTGATGCCGCGTGTCTCAAGGTCCGTGACCGCCTCGCGGAACCTCCGGCGCTGTTCTCTCGTGTAGTCGTAGGCCGTGTTGTCACGAAGCTCAGATAGGGCGAGATGTGTGTACATACCCGTGACGATGAGATTTTTATGGGCGAACACCCCGGCTATGGCCTCCGCGTCGTCCCAGCTTATGCCAAGCCGGTGCATACCGGTGTCGATCTTAATGTGGACGCGGAGCCTCACGCCGGTTTGCGCAAGGCGGCCGGCGTACTCCGAGCTGACCACCGTCTGCGTCAGCCGCAGTCTGTGGAGCTCACGGGCCCTGCCGGGGTCTGAGTAGCCGAGAACGAGTATCTCGCCGTGGACGCCGTATTTCCGAAGCTCCGCCCCCTCGTCGGCGGTGGCCACGGCCCAGGCCCGGACGCCCATTTTCTCAAGCTCACGGGCCGTCTCAAACTCCCCGTGGCCGTAGGCGTTGGCCTTCACCACGGCCATAAGCTCACAGCCTGAGGGCATGATCTGGCGCAGTACATTGACGTTGTGCTCCAATGCGTCTGTGTCCAGCTCCCGCCATGCCCTGCCGCGAAGTGTGTCCCCCGCTTTGTGGCGCGGGAGCATAAGCGCTAACGGTATCGCCACTAACGCAGTAATAAGTGACACGGCTAAAAAATGCCCCGGCCCGCTCTCCACCAGCGGCCCCCACAGTCCAAGGGGCCGGGCCATCGCCCGGGCGGCGATTATGGCCATCGGGTGAATTATGTAAACTATAAGGGCGGCGGAGCGCGCCCACCTCACCCTCCTGCCACGTATACGGAGCAGAAGCCCAAAGAGGAAGAAGGCGCAGGCCGGGAGCGTCAGGTACACGGTGTAGAATCTGGCCCAGCCGAGGGCGCGAAGCTCCAGCGCCTCCCCCGTCATGATGGCCAGCGTGAGAGTAAAGCCCAGCGCGGACAGGGGCCACGGGAGCCTTATGCGCGCGTCCTTCATGTACGCGCCGAGGACGAAAAATATGGGCGCCATAAAAATCCCGCCCCGCGTCCTGTCCATGAGCTGGAAGACGAGGCCATAAAATCCCCCCATCACCGGCTCCGCCGCCTTGAACCAGCTGTCGCCAAGCAGTCCCACAAGGTAGAGCGCCCCCGTCACGGCAAACGCCCAAGGGTAGTCGGCCTTTCTTATGAGCGCCCATGCCACAGCCGCGCCGATGGCCGCCGCCGGGAGGTACCAGAGGTGGTAAAATGTGCCGTCAAACAATATGTCCCTTATTATCTCCGGCAAAAGCCACGGGCCTTTGAAATATCCGTTTCGTATATTTACCGGCAGATAAATAAGTGTGGCGGCGGCGTAGACGGTGACGGTCCTTTTTTCAAAGCTCCAAAGCGCCTTTGCGTCCTTGGCGTACCTTGTCACCGTGAAAAATCCGCTGGTCATGAAGAAAAAGGGCACCGCCAGCCGCGCAATGACACTGGTGAGCACAAAATCCCCCGTCGGCGTCAGCTCCGCTAAGGGCGACGTGTGTATCGCCACCACAAAAAAGGCCGAGACGAGCCGGAAAACGTCTATTGCCGGGTAGCCGTCACTGTCCCGCTCCCTCATATGTACATCTCCAAAAGCTCCGAGAGCATGTCCGAAAAGTCCATGCCTATCCCCCGCATCATGCCGGGGAAGCGGCTGTGGGAGGTGAGGCCCGGTATGGTGTTCACCTCGTTGAAAACTATTTCCCCGTCAGGCGTCAGGAACATGTCCACTCTGGCAAAGCCGGAGCAGTCCAGCGCCCGGTAGACCGTCTTCGCCGCGTTGACTATGCGCTTTTCCGTGGCGGGGTCTATGCGGGCGGGCATGTGTATCTTCGCGGTCTCCGTCTCGTACTTCTCCTTGAAGTCGAAAAATCCCCCGGCGAGCTCTATTTCGTCCACTCTGCCCACGATGAGCTTGTCCCGGCCCATGACGGCACAGCCCACCTCAAAGCCCGGTATGGCCTGCTCCATGACGCCCCGGTCATCGTAGCGCAGGGCCTCGTCCACGGCCTTTTGAAGGTCCTCAGGCCTCTCCACCTTTGTCACGCCGTAGGAGGAGCCGGCCCTCACGGGCTTTACGAACATTGGATAGCCTATCCTCCCAGCCCTCGCCATGGCCTTTGATTTGTTCCCGGCGTTGAAGCTCAACGACTTCGGAACGGCCACCCCGGCGGCCCTCGCCAGCACATGGGCCCGCTCCTTGTCCATTCCCACGGCGGACGAGAGCGTCCCACAGCCGATGACGGTTATGCCCGCCAGCTCCAGCATTCCTTGGACGGTCCCGTCCTCGCCGTTTTTCCCGTGGAGCACCGGAAATACGGCGTCCACCGGGAGCCTGCGCCACTTTGGCCCATCGAGCTCCAAAAATCCGCGGGTTGAGCGGCTCACGGACACCGCGACAGGTATGAGCTCCCCCACATTCTCCCACCAGGCGTCCTCGCCTATCCTCTCAAGGTCCCCGGTGAACCTGTACCAATCCCCGGACACGGTTATCCCTATCGGAATGACCTCGTATTTCTCCCTGTCTATATTTTTCAAAACCGACAGCGCCGACTGAAGTGAGACACTGTATTCGCTGGACTGCCCACCGAACAGCACCGCCACAGTTTTCTTCGACATTTTTCATCGCCTCCGTAAAAAACATACCCCCCGGTTGTATCCGCCCGGCATATGTTTTGCATCATAAATGTATCAAAAGCGTGACCACGAAATTTATCCCCTCCACCTCCCGTTACCCGCCAACTGTACTAACTGTATTAGTACAGTTATAATATCACCGCCGCCCACTTATGTCAACACATTTACAACATTTTTTCAAAAATAAAGCGGGGACCCGGAAAGGTCCCCGCCGCTTATTTATTTTCTCAGAACACCATGGTGGCGAAATAATCCTCCGGCGTCTCGGCTCTCCTTATGAGCTCGGTGGAGCCGTCCTCCTTCAAAAGGACCTCGGCGGACCTGAGCTTGCCGTTATAATTATACCCCATGGCGTGGCCGTGGGCGCCGGTGTCGTGTATGACCAGAAGGTCCCCCACGTCTATCTCCGGAAGCTCCCTGTCGATGGCGAACTTGTCGTTATTCTCGCACAGGCTCCCCACCACGTCGTAGAGGTGGTCGTGTGGCGCGTCCTCCTTGCCAAGGACCGTTATGTGGTGGTACGCCCCGTACATGGCCGGGCGCATCAGGTTGCAGGCGCAGGCGTCCACGCCGATGTACTCCTTATATATGTGCTTTTCGTGTACAGCCCTTGTCAAAAGACACCCGTAGGGCCCAAGCATGTACCGTCCAAGCTCCGTGAATATTTTCACGTCCCCCATACCCGCCGGGACAAGTATCTCGTTATACGCCTCACGGACGCCGTTTGCTATGATCTCTATGTTGGGCGCCATCTGGTCGGGGTAATAGGGTATCCCTATTCCGCCGGAGAGGTTCACAAACTCGATGTGTGCCCCCGTGGCCTGGTGGAGCTCCACGGCCAGCGTAAAGAGCTGGCGGGCCATCATGGGGTAGTACTCATTGAAGGTGGCGTTGGAGACAAGAAAGGCGTGGATACCGAAGCTTTTCGCCCCCAGCGCCATAAGGTCCCGATAGGCGCTTTTCATCTGCCCTCTCGTCATGCCGTACTTGGCGTCACGGGGGTTATCCATTATCTGGTTTGCCACGGAGAACACGCCGCCGGGGTTGAATCGGCAGCATACGGACTCCGGTATGCCGCAGATGTCATTTAAAAACTTCACGTGGGTGTAGTCGTCAAGATTTATGTACGCCCCCAGCTCTCTGGCCTTTTTCATGTCGGCCACGGGCGTCTCGTTGGAGGAGAACATGATGTCGTGGCCTGAAAAGCCGCACCTTTCGCTCATCATGAGCTCCGTTAAGGACGAGCAATCCACGCCGCAGCCCTCCTCCTTGAGGATCTTCAGTATCTTCGGCGTGGGTGTGGCCTTCACCGCGAAATATTCCTTGTAGCCGGGATTCCATGAAAAGGCCTTATTGAGCCTTCTGGCGTTCTCCCGTATGCCCTTTTCGTCGTAGATGTGTATGGGTGTGCCGTACTGCGCGGCGATCTCCTCGAATTTTTCCTTAGAGGCAAAGGTTGTCTTCATCAAATTAGCCCTCCAAAGTGAGAATACATATTTATTTTAATACAATCACATGTTTATTTCAACCTTTTAGGCCAAAGAATATTATACCGATTTTTATACGTCTTTTGGGGCTTTTTTATTCTTTTCGACAAAAATCAATATATTGTCCCTTTTCCCTTGACGGTTTACCGTTTTCAGTGGTATATTTTCACCAGCAAATTCTAAATTTTTACGGAGAAGAAGGAAAAATTATGAACCTGATCTACAACATCAAGGACAAACCGAAGCCCGGCGAAATACTGCTTTTCGCCATTCAACAGCTTCTGGCCATCATGGCCGCCACCATCGCCGTCCCCGCGGTGGTAAACTCAAGCACTGGCTCTGAGCTCACCGCCTCCGCCGCCATCTTCGGCGCCGGCGTGGGTACCTTCGTCTATCTCCTCTTTACCAAGAGCAAAAGCCCCGTCTTTTTGGGCAGCTCCTTCGCCTTCATCGGCTCCATGATCAGCGCCTTCACCGGCGCCTACTCCATGGCCGCCGGATACTGGGGACTTATCATCGGCGCCGTCATGGCGGGCCTTGTCTACGTGATCATCGCCATCGTGGTCAAATTCGCCGGTGTCAAGTGGATCGACAAGCTCATGCCCCCTGTTATAATCGGGCCCACCGTGGCCATCATCGGGCTCTCACTGGCCGGTAACGCCGTGGGCGATCTGACCACCTCCTCCGTTCAGGGCGGCAGTGTCTACGTGGCCCTTGTCTGCGGCCTCGTGACGCTCTTTGTCACTATCCTCTGCTCCACCTACGGCAAGAAGATGGCAAAGCTCATTCCCTTCATTCTCGGCATACTGGCCGGCTACGCCTGCGCCTCCATATTCGCCCTTATCGGCAAGCTCACCGGCAACCCGGCCCTCACGGTGATCAACTACTCCGCCTTTGAGAGCATGAAGATCTTCGCCGTGCCTGACTTCACCTTCCTCAAGGGCTCCTCTCTCAAGGACGTCTCCGGCACCTACCTTGTGACGCTGTTCACCGCCTACGTGCCCGTGGCCTTCGTGGTCTTCGCCGAGCATCTTGCCGACCACAAGAACCTGTCCTCCATCATCGGCACCGACCTTCTTGAGGAGCCGGGCCTCACCCGCACCCTCCTTGGCGACGGCGTGGGCTCCATGGCCGGGGCCGTCTTCGGCGGGTGCCCCAACACCACCTACGGCGAGTCCATCGGCTGTGTGGCCATCACCCGCAACGCCTCCGTCATCTCCATCTGGGGCGCGGCGGCCCTGTGCATCGTGGTCAGCTTCATCGGGCCCCTTATGGCCTTCCTCCAGACCATACCCAACTGCGTCATGGGCGGCGTCTGCGTGGCCCTCTACGGCTTCATCGCCATGAGCGGCTTCAAGATGCTTCAGGGCGTGGACCTCAACAAGAACCGCAACCTCTTTGTGGCCTCCATCATCTTCATCACCGGCGTAGGCGGCCTCGCCGTCAGCTTCGGCCCCGTGGAGATCCGCACCGTCGCCTGCTCCCTGATCCTCGGCATCATCGCCAACGCCATGCTCTCCAAGGAGAAGGACGAGACAAAATAATTCTCAAAACGTACATTTGACCTCAAAAAAAGCTCCGGAGCGAAAATGCCACGGGTTGATAATGGAGTAATTTCCGATGCAATGGGAAGGCGCAGTTTTATGACTGCGCCTTCCCACTTTTATGCGGTGGATTTGGATTGTGGTGTCACAATCCAATGCTCGACACATGTAAACACCGCCATTTCGTTGTTTTCATAAATATATCCCATATTCCTACTATTCCAACATAACACTTTTGATCGGTAGTTTCTTTATCCGCCGAGAGTAGCCGTACATGGCAATTTCATAAGTGAGGATAAACAGGCCTAATGTGATAGCACACGCCTTAAAATCGAAATTGTATTCGGGTACATTTCCCACATTGGCAAATACAATTGTTACCATGATTTTTAATAACGCATACTGATAGAGCGTACCGAGCACGAATCCAATATAAGAAAACGGTCTATAGCCTCCGAGGACTGCATTGTTGCAATCACTGTGTTTATAACCGAACACCCTCATCATAGCAATGGTTTTCGTGTTTCCTTTTACTACGCTGGAGAGCGATAGAAATAAGGTCACAAAGGCGAGGATCAAACCTATCGTTAATATCATGATTGCCATTGTTTCGCTCGAAAGATCTTGCATGGACATTGACATCTGCACCATAGCCGAGAAACAAAATGCCGAAAATGCGATAAAGAACGCAAGTGATTTTCTGTCTCTTACCGTACTCCTCGCTAATTCTTTCAGAAAAGGCATATCCTTTGTTTCCTTTTTGCTTATCTTTGCCTTATACTCACGCTTTTCTTTCAGTAAATCAAGCACTGGTGTTTTAAGTCTGAAAGAGGCTTGGATAACCGCTAAAGCCGCAAAGCTCATTGCAGGTATACCGACCAAAAGAAATGCCAAAAATAAGTGAAACTGCACCTTGATTTTGGGGAAAAGGTGTTCGGCATTTTGCAATTCATAGAAAGCCGGCAGATAGAGAAATGCCAGCGCATATCCCAAAGCGCAACCGACGAAAACACTTAATCCAAACACCCAAAAGTGCT
>CANREY010000043.1 GCA_947629755.1 uncultured Oscillospiraceae bacterium
TTACCGAAGAAGAAGGTGGCTATGGCGAATAGGACAAGTATTATCACATAGAGCTGGATATTGGTGCTGAGCAGACTTTTTATTTTTCTGTTCACGCTTTTCACCTCCGTTTTCCCTGCGCGCAAAGCGGCAAGGAAAAAATGGGTCAGACTTCCGTCAGCTATATTTATGCCATTATACCAAAAAGTACAGCCACAAACAATATTAAAATGCAAATTATTTTTATCCCCCGGCGGAAAACTAAGAAAAAAACACGGGGGACGGCCCCCGTTATATCAAAAAGAGCGGGGGATAAAGATATGAAGGCAATAGTTATGGCCGGAGGCGAGGGCACGAGGCTGAGACCGCTGACCGAGGGGCGGCCGAAGCCTATGACGGAGATGCTGGGAAAGCCGGTGCTTGGCAGGACCGTGGAGCTATTGAAAAAATACGGCGTTACGAATATATGCTTTACGCTGAGATATTTACCTGAGATGATTAAGGACGAGTTTGGCGACGGGGCGAAGCTCGGCGTGACCATCGAGCACCGTGTGGAGAAAAGCCCGCTGGGCACCGCGGGGTCGGTCCGGGCCTGCCGGGACTTTACAGGGGACGAGGACGTGCTCATAATCTCCGGGGACGGGGTCTGCGATTTTGACCTTGGGGCGCTATTCGCCTTTCACCGGGAGCATAAGGCCGAGGCGACCATAGCCATATACGAGCAGACGGAGCCCACGTCCTTCGGACTTGTTATAGCCGACGGGGACGGGCGCGTCAGGGCGTTTTCGGAAAAGCCCTCCTGGGAGAACGTGACAACCAGTATGGTCAATACAGGAGTTTACGTGCTCTCACCGGCGGCGGTGGACATGATACCTGAGGGGCGGGAGTACGACTTCGGAAAGGACCTCTTTCCCCGGCTTTTGCGGGAGGGCCGGGGGCTCTGGGCGTATGAGGCCACGGGCTACTGGCGCGATATAGGCTCGCCGGAGGCCTACCGGCAGTGCTGTATGGACCTTATATCCGGCAAGACGGGCATCGACCTTGACGCCCGCGAGCTGTCGCCCGGCGTGTGGAGCCAAATCGAGCTGAGGGGCGTAAAGCTCCGGCCCCCCGTGTATGTAGGCGAGGGGTGCGTAGTGTCTCCGGGGGCGGAGCTTGGGCCGGGGGCCGTAATATCAAGAGGCTCAAAAATAGGGCCCGGCGCCGTCATAACGGACAGCGTCATAAACGGCGCTGACGTGAGGGCCGACTGCCGGATAGAGGGGGCCATAGTGGGCCGGGACGCCGTGGTGGAGAACGACGCCCGGATACTCACCGGGGCCGTAATAGGCGACGGGGCCGTCATCGGGGCCGGGAGCCTTGTGGAGCCGGGAGTGCGGATATGGTCAAAGAGGAAGACCGCGCCGGGGCGGAAAATATCCGTGAGCATGACAGACGCGTCGCCCGACATTGGGCCTGAGTTTATAAAGGACCATATTTTAAGGGCCGCGCCGAAAAGGGCCTTGACGCCGGAGACCGCCGTGGCCATAGGGGCCGTGCTGGGCAAGCTGGGCCGGACGGGCATTGCCCACACGGGAGGGGAGACGGCCCGGCTCATCGCCGATGCCATAGCCTGCGGCGTCACCTCCTCCGGGGGAGAGGCGTGTGTTCCGGACTGTGACTTTGAGGCGGAGCTGTCCTTCGCGGGCAGGGTGTTCTCCTTCGCCGCCGGGGCATTTGTCCGGGAGACAGGGGAGGAGCTGACGGTCACGTTTTTCGGCAGCTCCGGCGTCGCCGCCGGTACGGAGCTTCGGCGAAAGCTCCGGCCCGCCCTGTTCGGCGAGCGCCCCGCGATGGAGGAGAAAACAGGCACGGTATCAAGGATAACGGGCACGCCGAGAGTTTATATATCCGGCATCGAGGACGAGATAAGGGCCATATATTCAGGCGCCCGGCGGGTGAAAATATCCGTCCGGGGCACGGGGGCTGAGAACCGGGCCGTCAGGTGCGTGCTGGCGGGGCTTGATCACGAGGTCACGTCGGGGAAGGGCCTTCCGGCCTTCACGGCGGGTGTGGGGGGCTTCGACCTTGTCTGCCGGGACGAGCGGGGCAGGGAGCTTGACAGCACCAAGACGGCCCTTCTGGCGGCCTTAAGCGCCATGAGGCTTGGAGTGGACACCATTGCCGCCCCCGCGTGGCTCCCACACGCGGCGGAAAAGCTGGGCACAAGGTACGGCTGTAAGCTCCTGCCCGCCGAGAGCGGGGAGGGCGCGGAGCTTTATAAGCGCCAGAGATTTTTATATGACGCGGCGGCGGCCTCGGCGGTGATCGCGGCGGCCATGGCAAAGGACGGGGCGGAGATGACAAGGCTCATTGACGACCTTCCGCCCTTCGCAAAGGAGAAGCGCCGGGTGGAGATCGCCTCCGGGGCCAGGGCCATGCGGGAGATGGCCCGGAGCGCCGAATTTGCCGCGGAGCTCACCGGAGGGCTCAGGTTCAAAACCGGCCTTGGCTGGGCCATGGTCGCGCCGGATTTTGAGGGGAAAAGCCTTATTTTGCGGGCCGAGGCGGAGGACAAAACGAGGGCGGCGGAGCTCACCAGGGAGCTTGAGAGGCGAGTGCGAAAATTGACTTGAAAAATCCCCTGAAAAAGGATATAATGGGCTCATTTTATTTAAAGGAAAGTGGGCCCATTTTATGTTTGACGATATAATTTTTGATTTGTACGGGACGTTGGTTGATATTCATACGGACGAAGAGAAGGCGGAGCTTTGGGAGGGAATGGCGCGGTGGTACAGGAAGCTGGGGGTCGACTACGCGCCGGAGGAGCTTAAAAACCGGTATTTTTCCCTTGTTTCCGCTCTTGAAAGTGACGCGGGGGACGCGCACGAGGGGCACCCGGAGGTGGATATTGGGCAGGTCTTTGGTGAGTTATTGGGTACAGTTGGGACATCTTTGGACACTCTACGTATGACCGCGGGGCGGTTTCGGGAGCTGTCCACGGAATATATACGGCTTTATCCGCACGCCACGGAGCTTTTGAGTACGCTCAAGGCGGAGGGCAGGAGGGTGTGGCTCCTGACCAACGCCCAGAGCCTTTTTACAAGGCCGGAGATAGAGAGGCTTGGCATCGAAAAATATTTTGACGGGATATACATATCCTCGGAGTACGGGGTGAAGAAGCCGGACATAAGGTTTTTCCAATATCTTCTCACCGGGAGGAACATTGACCCGGAGAGGGCGGTGATGGTGGGGAACGACGGGAGAGCGGACATCGAGGGGGCGAGAGCGGCGGGACTTCACACGGTGTACATACGCTCCAACATATCCCCCATAGAGCCCACCCCGGAGGCGGAGCTCGTGGTCGGTGAAACGGACCTTGAAAGGGTGAGAGATTTTTTGATACGCCGCCGTTGAGATCTCCCGGAAAAAGCGCGGGAACAGGTTGATTTCGGGGAAAGCAGATGTCAAAATCAAAGACCCGCCGTCCAAGCATTACGTCTCGGACGGCGGGTTTTTATTTAATTTTAATCTTTAATCAGTTACCCTCACGGCCTCGACGGAGAGGCAGAGGCCGGTTTTTTCGTCTATTTCAAATATGGCGCCCTCGAATTTGGACGGGCCGGAGGCCTCGGCGTAGGGGACGCGTTTGGCCTCGCCTAAAAATCTGGAGATCGACTGCTCCGGGCGGACGCCAAGAATGGAGTTGACGCCGCCGGTCATGCCAAGGTCGGTGATGAAGCCGGTGCCCTTCGGCAAAACTCCGGCGTCGGAGGTCTGGACGTGGGTGTGGGTGCCCCAGAGGGCGGAGACGCGGCCGTCCAAGTGCCAAGCCAGCGCGGCCTTTTCACTGGTGGCCTCGGCGTGAAAGTCCACGAGAGTGATCTTAGCCTCCGACGGGGATTTCAGTATGCGCTCGGCCTCAAAAAACGGGCTGTCGGGGCCGAAGTCCATGCCGCATCGGCCGATGAGGTTTATGACCCGCACAGCGCCGATGCGTGTCTCAAATTCTCCGTATCCCCGGCCGGGACTTAAGGGGGAGAGGTTGGCGGGGCGGAGGATATAGCGGTTGTCCTCAAGGTAGTTTATTATGCCGGACTTTTGAAAGGAGTGGTTGCCGAGGGTTATGACGTCCGCGCCGGCGGAGAAGATGTCCTCGGCGTCAGCGGGTGTCAGGCCCACAACGGAGGCGTTCTCGCCGTTGACCACGGTGAAGTCGATGGCCTTGAGCTTTTTGAAGGGCCGGAGCTTTTTTCGCAAAAAGGCCACGGCGCTTTGGCCCACCACGTCGCCGATGGCAAGGATATTCACGCTCATAGCCCACCCCGCACGGAGATGCACACGGCCCTTGGGTGGTTCACCACGTCGACGCTTGTGAACACGCCGCCGTTCTCGCCGTCCCTTGTCCACTGGACGGGCTCGTCAAATTTAAAGCTTATGCGGCTGGTGTGGAGGAGGGTTATATTGTCGCAGTTGAAGTTCCTCTTCAAAATATTCGCCACGGCCACGTTGAGCTCGGCGAGGTTTTTGGGCTTTTTTATGAGGAGGACCTCAAAAAGGCCGTCGTCAAGGGAGACGTTGTCCTCGGAAAAGCGCACGAGGCCGCCGGCGACACGGAGGGAGTTGGTGACAAAGCCGAAAAGGAGGTCGCCCTCAAAATAGCCGTCGTCATATAGGACGCGGGCGTGGTGGGCGGTTATCTCGGTGAGCTGGCCCATGGCCTCCACAAGGTAGGCGAGGTATCCCCAAGTGTTTTTGGCAGATTGGGGTGTGTTGAAGGGCACGTCCATGAAGGCCCCGAAGGCGGCCACGTAGCCGAAGTACTCGTCCCCAAGCTGGCCCACGTCGATTATTTTTGGCGTGTGGCGCTCCGGGTCAAGAGTGGTGATGGCGTCCTTTGGGGAGGTGGGTATGGACAGGGAGGAGGCCATGTCGTTTGTGGTGCCCATGGGAATGTAGCTTATCATGGGGCGACTCTCCGGCTCCACCCGCATAAGGCCGCCGATGACCTCGTTCAGGGACCCGTCGCCGCCGGTGACGACGATGCGGTCAACATAGGGGCCGTAGGTTTTGGAAAATTCGCTGGCGTCGCCGTGCTTTTCGGTGACGCAGACGGTGACGGGATTGCCGCCGGTGCACAGCGCCGTGAGCATGTCCATCAGCACCGTCTTGACCCGGCCCTTGCCGGAGACGGGATTTACGATAAGAAGTATCTTCTCCATGACGCGCCTCCTTTGACGTGACGGGCAGCGAGGTTGCGTTTAATGAAACACGCGGCTATAAGGTAAACTTACTTTTCGTCGATAACTCTGACGCGAATGACGCCGGGAATGGCCTTTACGGCCTCCACAAGGGCGCTGTCGGGCTGGGAGCCAAGCTCAAGCATGGTGTAGCTTATCTTGCTTCCCTTGAGGGAGGAGTTGACCATGTTCTCGATATTGAGCCCCGCGCCGGAGACGGCGGCGGTTATTTTGGCTATCATGCTGGGGATATTCTTGTGGAACACGCAAAGGCGGGCAAGGCGGGAGGGGGACATGATGGCCTTGCCGAAGTTCACGGAGTTATTTATGTTGCCGTTTTCGATGTAATCGCGGGCCTCCTGAGCGGCCATGACGGCGCAGTTTTCCTCGCTCTCCCAGGTGGTGCCGCCAAGGTGGGGGGTCATGACCACGTTCTTCGTGCCGATGAGGGTGTTGGTGGGGAAGTCGGTGACGAACCTTGCCACCTTGCCGGTGTTGAGGGCGGCCTTTATGGCCTCCTCGTTGACCACCTGCTGGCGGGCGTAGTTTATGATGCGCACGCCGTCCTTCATCTTGCTGAGAAACTCAGCGTCCACCATGTCGCGGGTCTCGTCGTTGAGGGGGACGTGGAGGGTGAGGAAATCGCAGTCGCAAAGGTCCTCAAGCCTGTCGACCCGGACGACCTTGTTGGAGATGGCCCAAGCCGCGTCAACGGAGAGGTAGGGGTCGTAGCCGTAGACGTCCATGCCAAGGTGCTGGCATATATTGGATACCCTGCGACCCACGTTGCCCATGCCGATAACGCCGATCTTCTTGCCCATGTACTCAGGGCCCGCGAAGTTTTTCTTTATTTTCTCCATGACTACGCTGACGTCGCGCTCTTTGGTGTCAAAGTTCAGTACCCACTGTATGGAGCCAAGAATGTCGCGGCAGGACATGCCCAGAGCCATCAAAAATAGCTCCTTTACGCCGTTGGCGTTGCCGCCGGGGGTGTTGAACACCACCACGCCCCGCTCGGCCAGCTTGTCAAGGGGAATGGTGTTCACGCCGATGCCGGCCCTGGCCACGCACAGAAGGCTCTCGCCGAAGTCGTAGTCAAGAAGGGAGGAGGCCCGGACGAATATGACCTCAGGGTCCACAAGATCCTCGCCGATCTCGTACTTTTTGCCGTCAAGTATGGACTTGCAGGCGGGGGAAATGTTGTTGATAGTCTTTACCTTTATCATTATATTTTACCTCTGATGCTCAGATTTTATTAGCAAGCTCAAATTTGCCCATGAAGTCCACGAGCTTTTTTACGCCCTCCACCGGCATGGCGTTGTAGATGGAGGCCCTCATGCCTCCGGCGATGCGGTGTCCGGCGAGGCTCACAAGTCCCTCGGCGGCGGCCTCCCTGACGAATTTGGTGTCAAGCTCGGCATTCCCGGTGGTGAAGGTCACGTTCATCTTTGACCGGGCGCTTTTCTCCGCCCTGCCGCGGAAGAGGGAGGAGTTGTCGATGAAGTCGTAGAGCATACCGGCGCGTATGTCCCGAAGCTCCTCCATGGCCTCCACGCCGCCATTTTCCATGACCCACTTCAGGGTGAGGCCAAGCATATAGATATTGTAGGTGGGAGGGGTGTTGTACATGGAGTCCTTGTCGACGGTGGTCTTGTAGCTTAGGATAGTGGGGGTGAAGGGGAGCTCCTGTCCAACGAGGGACCTGTCGATTATGACGGCGGCCATACCGGCGGGGGCCATGTTCTTCTGCACCCCGGCGTAGATAAGGCCGTATTTTGACACGTCCACCGGGCGGGAGAGGATATTTGAGCTCATGTCGGAGACGAGAGGACAGGGGACGCGGGGCACGTAGCTCCACTCGGTGCCGTAGATGGTGTTGTTGGCGCAGTAGTGGAAGTAGGAGGCGTCAGCGTCAAGGTCGAGCTCTGACTGAGAGGGTATGACCGTGTGGCCCCTGTCGGTGCTGTCGAAGGCTATGTGGACCTGACCGTACTTTTTTGCCTCCTTGGCCGCAAGATTGGAGAAGTTGCCGGTGACGGCGTAGTCGGCCTTGCCGGTCTTTCCCATGAGGTTCAGGGCCACGGCGGCAAACTGGCCGGTGGCTCCGCCCTGCATGAATATGACCTCGTGGGTGTCGGGGACGGAGAGGGCCTTTTTGAGAAGGGCCTTCGTCTCGTCGAATATCTCCTGATACGCCTTCGAGCGGTGGCTCATCTCCATGACGGACATGCCGGAGCCGCCGTAATTGAGCATCTCATCGGAGGCCTTTTTCAGTACCGGCTCCGGGAGCATGGAGGGGCCGGCGGAAAAGTTGTAGATTCGTTCCTCAAACATGGACTTATCCCCTTGAATTCTTTAATAAGATGAATAAATTTCTTTAATTAGATGAATTATACATAAAATTTTGTGAATTTACAAGAGGACATTTCCCCAAAGCGCCCCGCCGGATAGGCCGGTTATTTGTACATTTACCACAGCGTTGTGGAGACCTGAGCCCTCACAGCGGACCTCGCAGTAGTTTCCCGTGTGTCCGCTCCACACGCCGGGGGCCGTCTCCTGCTCGAATAGCACGGGCACGGTGAGGCCCACCTGATTAGCGAGGAAGTCGTTTTTCATACGCTTTGCCACAGCCGAGGCCGCGCGGGCACGGCGGTGCTTCTCGCCTTTCGGTATCTGCTCCTCCATCTTCGCCGCCGCGGTGCCCTCACGGACGGAGTAGGGGAAGACGTGCATGGAGGAGAAGGCGCATTTTTCGATGAATTTCAGTGTCGCGTCGAAATCCGCCTCCGTCTCGCCGGGAAAGCCGGTGATGAGGTCCGCGGTCATGCCGCAGTTGGGGAAGTATTTTCGCAAAAGCTCAACAGATTTTAAAAATCTGGCGGTGTCGTATTTTCGTCGCATGGCGGCGAGGGTTTTGTCACAGCCGCTTTGAAGGGAGAGGTGGAAGTGCGGGCACAGGTTTGAAAGGGCGGAGAGGCGGCGGCAAAAGTCCTCCGTCACCACTCTCGGCTCCAATGACCCCAAGCGTATCCGGCACTCCGGCGCGGCGTTGGCTATGGCCTCCACGGCGTCGGTAAGTGTGGGCTTTTCCGGGAGGTCCGCGCCGTAGGAGGCGATCTCGATGCCCGTGAGGACTATCTCCTTATAGCCGGACGCGGCCAGCTTTTTCGCCTCATCGGCGCATTTTGTTAGCTCCAGCGAGCGGACGCGGCCCCGTGTATAGGGTATGATGCAGTAGGAGCAGAAGTTCACGCAGCCGTCCTCTATCTTCAAAAGGGCGCGGGTGCGGCCCTCAGGGCTCCCGGCGGGCAGGAGCTCAAAGGAGCGGCGGGAGAAGGCGTCGTCCACGCGGACAGTACTTGCTTTTGTCATAAGGGCGCTGTCAAGAGCGCGGACGAGGCCCGCCCGGTCGGCGCTGCCGAATACTATGTCGCCCAGCTTTGAGGCATCTTTTGCCTCGGCTTGGCTCCAACAGCCGCAGACGGCGACGAGCGCGCCGGGGTTTTGCTCCTTGAAATGCCGGACGGCCTGACGGGACTTGCGGGCGGCCTCGCCGGTGACGGCGCAGGTGTTGATTATGACGGCGTCGAGGTTCGTCTCGTCGGGGGTTATCTCGTGGCCGAGGTCCGTCAGCATGGTCTCCATGGCTTGGGACTCAAACTGGTTCACCTTACAGCCTAAGGTGTGTATGTGTATCCTCATAACAGTCTTGTCCAATCGTAAAAATCGGTGTATAATATACGGCGTATAATTTGCTGTCGGCTATTGATAATTTGCTATTATATTATAACTTAAGTACAAAATCAAGGTGGGTATGATGACTATTTATTTTGACAACGCCGCCACGACGAAGCCATGTCCGGAGGCGGTGGAGGCGGTTACGAGGGCGGTGACGGAGGGGTACGGAAATCCCTCCTCAGGGCACGCGCTGGGGAGAGCGGCGGCGAGGGAACTGGCGGCCGCCCGTGAGAGCGTGGCCGCGGCGGTGGGGTGCGAGAGCTCCGAGCTCATTTTCACCTCCGGCGGCACGGAGGCGGACAATATGGCCATACGGGGCGGGGCGTTTATCCAGCGGCACAGAAACCGCCACATAATCACCTCCGAGGCCGAGCACGACGCGGTGAGAAGGACCTGCCAACAGCTTCAGGGGCAGGGATATGAGGTCACGTTTTTAAAGCCGGATAGGTCTGGGGCCGTAAGCGCCGACGATGTCATGGGGGCCCTCCGGGAGGACACGGGGCTCATTTCGCTGATGCTCGTAAATAACGAGACCGGGGCGGTGACGGACATAGCAGGCATATCCTCGGCGGTGAGGCGGGCAAATCCCAACGTGCTTATCCACTCAGACTGCGTGCAGGCCCTTTTGAAGGTACCATTCACGCCGAAGAAGCTGGGCGTGGACATGCTCACCGTAAGCTCCCACAAGATCCACGGGCCCAAGGGCGCGGGGGCGCTGTACGTGCGGCGGGGATTGAGGCTCCCAGGTATGGTCGCCGGCGGCGGGCAGGAGGGGGGCATAAGACCCGGTACAGAGCCCATGCCGGCCATACTCGGCTTCGGCGCGGCGGCGAGAGCGGGGAAGGCCACGTTTAATGAGGACGTAAAACGCATGGGGGAGCTTAAGGAGCGGCTGAGGGAAGGGCTGTTGAGCGCCGTGCCGGGACTTAAGATAATCGGCGACAGCGCCGCGCCGCATATACTCGGCATATCACTTCCCGGATATAAAAGCGAGGTCATAATGAACCTTTTGGACGCTAAGGGGATATGCGTGTCAAAGTCCTCCGCATGCAAAAAGGGGGCGAGAAGCCATGTCTTGGAGGCCATGGGGGAGAGCCCGGAGACCATAGACGGGGCAATAAGGATAAGCCTATCTAAGTACTCCACCGTGGAGGAGGCGGACATTTTTATACGCGAGCTCAAGGCGGCGTCGGAGACGCTGAGGGTGAAGATAAGGTGATGGATAAAACGGATAAGCTGAGCGTGCGGGAGGCGGGGAAGTATATTTAAGGAGTATGGGGAGAGAGGACGGAAATGGAAAATCAGATAGAAAAGCTTGACCCGAAGGATTTTAAAAGGTGCGGAAACATATGGGACATGGAGAAGAACGCCGGTCTTGCCGGGAGGTTTTACAGGGAGCTTGTGGACGGGAACAGGGTCACGTATGTGTATAAGGAGGAAGACGATTTCGCCGGGGAGGTGTCCATAGTGTTCGATATGGACGATCCTGACTACACGGTCGAGGGGCGGCGCGTATATATGTCCCGGCTTATCGTCAAGCGCGAGTAGAGACGGCGGGGGATAGGGAGAAAACTGGTGGACTTTGCGGCCGATGAGGCCGGTAAGCTTGGATATACAGAGCTTACCGTGGGTGTGGACCTTGACAATTACGCGGCGTTCAGGCTGTATGTTGAGGCGGGGTTTGACAGTATAGTTTATGTGGGCGAGGACGAAGACGGGAGATTTTTAAAGCTCCTCAGGAGGCTCTGAGACATGGGGACCGGGATCGTTGTATGCGGGCTTAACGGCGTGGGGAAAAGTACGCTGGGGAGTGGGATTGTGCGGAAAGGGTCATTGAGTGGTTGCATTTTTGAACGCGATGGGTTATAATGCGATTTAACCCATTATTTTGGTGGGGAATATGGTGGGTAAGATGATAAAAGCTTTGATTTTCGACTTGGACAATACGCTTTTGCGGTCGGACAAGAGCATGTCGGAGTATAGCCGCGCGGTTCTTGAGAGATGCCGGGAGCGGGGGATACATGTTTTTGCCGCATCGGCAAGGCCGGAGAGGACGGTCAGGGAGTTTGGGGTGCTTGACAGGTTCGAGGCACTGGTCACCCTGAACGGCGCGCGGGTGCTGGCGGGGGACAGGGAGATCATAAACGACATACCGAATGAAAGCGGGGAGAGGATAATCTCGCGCCTCTTGCCCATACCCGGCGCGGTGGTGTCCGTTGAGATGAGCGGCGGGATATACGCCTCGGCGCCCATACCGGAGTGGAACGCCAACGTGTTTGGGGGCTTCCCCGGCCTTCCTGAGGGGGAGCTTTACAAGGTGCTGGTCAGCGGGGTTACGGAAAAAGACGCAAGATCGGCGCTGACGGAGGATACATATTGCACCGCCGTGGAGGGCGGGAGGCTCTGGCAGTTCATGAGCCGGAAGGCCACCAAGTGGGGCGGCGTGAGGGAGCTGACGGCGCATTTCGGCGTTTCGCCGGAGGAGTGCGCCTTTTTCGGGGACGACTGGGACGACATCGAGTGCGTGAAAAACTGCGGTCTTGGCGTGGCCATGGAAAACGCCATTTATGAGGTGAAGGCCGTGGCGGACGCGGTCGCCGGCAACTGCGACAACGACGGGGCGGCTAAATTTGTGGATGAGAGGATATTGTGCTTATAACTATTTCAAGCCCCGGAGAGCTTGACGGGGAGAGGCTCATGGATATATACCGGGAGAGCAACGGGGAAAACGCTGAGGTGCAATACCCGGATATGGACAGATCGGAGGCCGTGGAGAAAATAAAGCGGGGATTTGTGGAGTTTATTAAGAGGGACTTTTTGAACGGCGCCAACCGCTACTTCGTCTGGGAGCGGGACGGCGTGTGGGTCAGCGCGTTGAGGCTGTATCTTGTGCGGGAGGGGGTTTACTACATCGAGGCCCTTGAGACGCGCCCGGACTTACGGAGAATGGGCTATGGTACGAGGGTGCTCTCTGAGACGCTGAAAACCCTTGAAAAGACCGGAAAATTTGAGGTACACGACTGCGTGAGTAAGAAAAACGAGGCGTCCCTCGCCACCCACAGAAAGTGCGGCTTTGTCATTGACAGCGACGCTGGAGTGGACTACTTAAATGGCGAGAGGGACGAGAGAGATTACGGAATGGGGTATTATTCAAAATGACACAAAGGCTTTACTATGAGGACTCGCACATAAGGGAGTTTGACGGGGTGGTCCGGTCCTGCGATGAAAAGGACGGACGCTTTGAAATAGTGCTGGACAAAACGGCTTTTTTCCCGGAGGGAGGGGGCAATCCCGCGGACACGGGGACGCTGGGGAGCGTGAACGTACTGCATACCTTCGAGCGGGGTGACGAGGTCATACACCGGTGCGACGGGGCGCTGGAGATCGGGGCCGCGGTACACGGGAAAATCGACTG
Source organism: uncultured Oscillospiraceae bacterium (assembly GCA_947629755.1). Classification (GTDB taxonomy): domain Bacteria; phylum Bacillota; class Clostridia; order Oscillospirales; family Oscillospiraceae; genus RUG626. The sequence goes on from CANREY010000043.1 coordinate 12,352, forward strand.
GGAAAAGCGGTTTTCCAACATGCAAAACCACACAGCCGAGCACATCGTCTCCGGCATCGTCCACCGCCGCCACGGCTACGCAAACGTGGGGTTCCACATGGGGGCCGAGGGGGTCATAGTGGACTTCGACGGGTTTGTGGACGATATGGAGCTTTCGGATATAGAGCGGGAGGCAAACGAAGTGGTCTGGCGCAATGTGGCGGTGACGGAGAGCTTTCCCGCACCGGAGGAGCTTCCGGGCCTTGAGTACCGGAGCAAGCTGGACCTTACTCAGAACGTGCGGCTCGTGACCATCGAGGGCGTGGACGTGTGCGCCTGCTGCGCTCCACACGTGAAGCGGACGGGGGAGATCGGCGTTATCAAAATTTTTGAGTCAATCCGCCGGAAAAACGGTGTCAGGATACGTATGCTGGCCGGGAGCAGGGCCTATGAGGACTGGGTGGAGAAGGCCCGGTCGGTGTCGCGGATCTCGGCGCTGCTGTCGGCGAAACCCGAAGACGTCGCTGACGCGGTGGAGAGGCTGCTTTGCGAGCGGGACAGCCTAAATTACAGGCTGGGCGGGCTAAAGAGAAGGATAATTCAGAGCGAGGTTGACATAATTGAGAAAACCGATGAAAATCTCCTCTTTTTCGAGCAGGACTTTGACGCGAAGGACCTTCAGCTCCTTGTGAACGCGGCGAAGGAGAGGTGCGCCGTAGCGGCGGCCTTCTCCGGGGACGACGGGGCGGGGTACAGGTACGCTTTGGCGTCAAAAATCGTGGACCTTCGGGAGACGGCGAAGGACATGAACCGCGCCCTCAACGGCCGCGGCGGCGGAAGGCCGGAGCTCGTCACCGGTACGGTCAGCGCGGCGAAGGGGGAGATCGAGGGGTATTGGCGGCAGAAGTGACGCGTGCGGGCAAAAGTACGCAACTACGTAGCGAAAGGGAAAAACGATGAATAAGCGAAAGGTTGTACGCTTACCTGACTTTGACTATTCGCAAAACGGCGCGTATTTCTTTACGATATGCGTAAATGACCGCAGACCTATGCTTGGCTCGGTTTATATTGTGGGAGAGGGCTCTAAACCTGCCCATGAGGATTTGTCAGTTGAGAATGTTGGGGTAAAGCTGAGCGATGCCGGGAAAATCGTCATGGATACGTGGCTTGACCTTCCTAATCACAACAGCGGTATAGAATTAGGACCCTTCATCGTCATGCCAGACCATGTGCACGGTATTGTGATGCTGTGGAGCGGGCGGGTTTGGAACCCGCCCCTACGGAGCTTACGGAGATCATACGACAGCTTAAAACATTCTCCTCAAGAAGAATAAACAAGCTTTTAAATATATCGCCGCCGTTATGGCAGAGAACGTTTTATGAGCATGTGATAAGAAATGAGCAGGATTTTCAGGATATAGCGTCGTATATCGAGGCCAACCCATTACGGTATATTCTAAAACAAAATCCGTAGGGGCGGGTTCCAAACCCGCCCGGATTACGGAGACCTTACGACAGCTTAAAACATTTTTCCTTCTCAAGAAGAATAAACAGGATTTTAAATTTGTCGCTACAGTTATGACTGAGATTGTTTTATGAGCATGTGATAAGAAATGAACAGGATTTTCAAGATACAGCGTCGTATATCGAGGCCAACCCATTACGGTATATTCTAAAACAACATTCGTAGGGGCGGGTTCCAAACCCGCCCGGATTACGGAGACCTTACGACAGATAGAAACATTCTTCTCAAGAAGAATAAACAGTCTTTTAAATATATCACCGCCGTTATGGCAGAGATCGTTTTATGAGCATGTGATAAGAAATGAGCAGGATTTTCAGGATATAGCTTCGTATATCGAGGCCAACCCATTAAGGTATGTCCTAAAACAACATTCGTAGGGGCGGGTTCCAAACCCGCCCGGATTACGGAGACCTTACGACAGCTTAAAACATTTTTCCTTCTCAAGAAGAATAAACAGGATTTTAAATTTGTCGCTACAGTTATGACTGAGATTGTTTTATGAGCATGTGATAAGAAATGAACAGGATTTTCAAGATACAGCGTCGTATATCGAAGCCAACCCATTACGGTATATCCTAAAAAAATATTTGTAGGGGCGGGTTCCAAATACGCCCGAATAAGGAGGCACACCATGCCGTTTGATTTTAAAAAGGAATACAGGGAATTTTACATGCCGGGGAATAAGCCGGATATTGTGGACGTTCCGGAGATGAGGTATGTGGCCGTGAGGGGACGGGGGGACCCGAACGAGGAGGGCGGGGAGTATAAGGCGTCCATCGGGCTTCTCTACGGCGTCGCGTTTACGGTAAAGATGAGCAAAATGGGGGACCACCGAATGGAGGGGTACTTCGATTTCGTGGTGCCGCCGCTGGAGGGGTTCTGGTCCCAGAAGGGGAGCGGAGCGGGCATCGACTACTCCCGCAAGGGGGACCTTGAGTTTGTCTCCTGCATAAGATTACCCGATTTTGTGACGAAAGAGGAGTTCGACTGGGCCGTAAGCGAGGCTACAAGGAAGAAAAAGACGGACTTTTCAAAGGTGGAATTTCTCACCGTCAGGGAGGGGCTGTGCGTACAGTGTATGCACTTGGGGCCCTATGACGCGGAGCCGGAGACCGTCCGCCTGATGCGCGAGTATATAGCCAAACAGGGCTATGAGCCGGACTTTTCGGACACGAGACAGCACCACGAGATATACCTCTCCGACCCGCGCAAGTGCGCCCCGGAGAAGCTCAGGACCGTGGTGAGGCACCCGGTGAGGCCGTCGGGAGAGTGAGATATGGACAGGACTGAAAAGGTGATATTTACCAACATGTGTATGGTCACGGACGGCGCGGGCAACGTGCTGGTGGAGGACCGGGCGTCTCCTGACTGGCCCGGCGTCACATTCCCCGGCGGCCACGTGGAGATAGGGGAGTCCTTCACCGACGCGGTCGTCAGGGAGGTTTTCGAGGAGACGGGCCTCACCGTCTCTCACCTTGCGCTGTGCGGCATCAAGGACTGGACGCGGGACGACGGGACGAGGTACACGGTGCTTTTATATAAGACACGCCGGTTTACGGGCGATCTCGCCTCCTCCGACGAGGGAGAGGTGCGTTGGATACCCCTCCGGGAGCTTACGTCCATGAGGCTCGCCGACGGTATGGAGAACATGCTGAGGCTCTTTACGGAGGACGGGCTTTCCGAGCAGTTTTTCTACATGGAGGACGGCCGGTGGGTCGAGGCGTTGAAATAGACAGACGAGTGAGGTTGACATAATATGTACATACGTGACATTTACAAATCGAAAAAGCTCCCCATCTCCTATGAGATATTCCCGCCCAAGGGGGAGCTGAATATTGAGACGCTCAGGGGGACGCTGAACGAGCTTGCGGGGACGGAGCCGGATTTTATTTCCGTCACCTGCTCCGCCGGAGGGTCCGGAAACGGGAAGAACACAGCGGCCCTCACGGGGGTCATCGAGCGGGAGTACGGCATACCGGCGGTGGCCCATGTGACGTGCGTAAACTCCACACGGGCCGACGTGGACAGGACGGTGGAGGACATAAAAGGTCAGGGGATAAGCAACGTTTTCGCCCTTCGGGGGGACAGGCTGCCGGGGAGCGAGACGCGGGATTTTCGCTACGGGGCGGAGCTTGTGCGGTACCTTCGAGCCACCACGGACTTTTGCGTGGGCGGCGGGTGCTACCCGGAGGGGCACGTGGAGTGCGACGATTTTGACGAGGACATAAGGCATTTACGCGCCAAGCAGGACGCGGGGGCGGAGTTTTTCCTAAGCCAGCTCTTTTTTGAAAATTCGGTCTTTTACCGCTTTATCGAGAAGGCCAGGGCCGCCGGGGTCACGGCGCCCATAGACGCGGGGATCATGCCAATAATGGGCAAAAGCCAGATAACAAGAATGGTTTTCATGTGCGGGGCCAGCCTGCCGTCGGCCGTTATCAGAATGGTGAACAGGTTTGAGCACGACCCGGAGTCCCTTCTGAAGGCCGGAATGGAGTACGCCGCGGGGCAAATTCTTGACCTTGCCAAGTCCGGGGCCGCCAGCGGGATACATATATACACCATGAACAAGCCTGAGGTGGCGAAATTTGAGATGGGAGCGCTGAGAGATGCGGGATTTTGAGTACAGCGTCGACAAAGGCGAAGTACTGCGATATTTGGGCCACCGGGGGCAGGCGCTGGAGCCGGAGCTGGAGGCGAAAATAGATGAGTTTTCCCAAAAATGCCTTGAAAACGCAAAGCCGAGGTACTGCTTTGAGGTGTTCAAGGTGGAGCCGGGGCCCGCGATAGGCGGCGTTTCGCTCCGGGGCGAGGATATAAAAAAGCACCTTGAGGGGGCGGAGTATTGCGCCGTTATGGCGGCTACGCTGGGGATTGAGGTGGAGCGGGCAATGCTGAGGCTGGGCCAGAGGTCGGCGGTGGCGGAGCTTATCTATAACTCGGCCTGCACGGCGCTCATCGAGGCCGTGGCCGACAGGTGCGAGGGGGAGATAAGGGCCTACGCTAAAGAGCGCGGCCTTGTGACCTCATACCGCTACGGGCCGGGGTACGGGGATTTTCCGCTGGAGCAGCAGAGGGACGTGCTGGGACTTATCGAGGCCCAGACGAGGCTTGGGATAACGCTGACGGACTCCATGCTGATGCTGCCGAGAAAGAGCGTATCGGCGCTTATCGGGCTCTATCCGGAGAGCCTTGGGGTAAAGCGGGGCGGCACCAGCTGTGAAAGGTGCGAGAACAGGGAATTTTGCGAATTTCGGAAGGAGGGCTATGGCTGTGGAAGCTAACGGATTTACGCTGATCGACGGGGCCATGGGCACGGAGCTTCAAAAGCGGGGACTTAAGACGGGGGGACTGCCGGAGCTTCTCAATCTGACCGACCCGGACATTGTGAGGGCGGTGCATAGAGATTATGTTAACGCTGGAGTTGACATAATCACAGCGAACACCTTCGGGGCCAACTCCAAAAAGCTGGGCAGCGTGGAGAAGGTCAGGGAGGTCATTTCGGCCGGGGTGCGCCTTGCGAGGGAGGCCGGGGCGAAAAGGGTGGCGTTGGACATGGGGCCCACGGGGACGCTGCTGGAGCCCATGGGGACCATGAGCTTTGAGGAGGCCTACGGGCTCTTTCGCGAGCAGGTCATGGCCGGCGCGGAGGCCGGGGCGGACCTTGTCATAATTGAGACCATGTCTGACCTTCTGGAGGCCAAGGCGGCGCTTTTGGCGGTGAAGGAAAATTCCGATTTGCCGGTTTACATAACTATGACATTCATGGCCGACGGGCGGACGTTTCTCGGCACGAGCCCGGCGATAGCGGCGGCGACGCTGTCGGCCCTTGGGGCCGACGCTGTGGGCATAAACTGCTCACTGGGCCCGGAGGAGACGGAGCCGTTCGTACGGGAGATGCTCAAATGGTCCACCGTGCCGGTGATAGTCCAGCCAAACGCGGGACTGCCCGACGCCACCTCAGGGGAGACGGTCTATCACGTGGGGCCGGAGGAATTCGCGGCCTCCATGGGCCGTATGCTGGACGCGGGGGTCATGATCGCCGGGGGTTGCTGCGGCACGACGCCGGAGCACATCGGGGCCCTGAGGCGGGAGATGGAGAGGCGCGCGGCCAAAAGGCCGGAGACGCCGCGAAATACGGTGTTTACAAGCGGGCAGAGGTTGGTGTGTTTACATAACCTTGACAGTTTACATAACAATAGTGATTTACATAATACATATAGTTTACATAATTCAATAGCCGTGATCGGCGAGAGAATAAATCCCACGGGAAAGAAGAAGGTCAAGGAGGCCCTGAGAACGGGGAGCTTTGACTATATTTTAAACGAGGCCATTTCTCAGGAGGAGGCCGGGGCGGACATTTTGGACGTGAACGCGGGGCTGCCGGAGATAGACGAGCCGGCCACGCTGGAGCGGCTGGTGAAGGCCATACAGGCCGTGTCGCCGCTGCCCTTGCAGATAGACAGCTCCGACCCGGAGGCGTTGGAGAGGGCCTGCCGGGTATACTGCGGAAAGCCGGTAATAAATTCGGTGAACGGCAAGGAGGAGAGCCTTCGGGCCATACTGCCAATCGCAAAAAAGTACGGCGCTTCGGTGGTGGGGCTCACGTTGGACGGGGACGGCATACCGGAGAGCGCCGAGGGGCGGCTCAGGATAGCGGAGAAGATACTTAAGGCCGCCGAGAGCTACGGGATACCGAGACAGGACGTGCTCATCGACTGCCTGACGCTGACCGTGTCCACAAACCAGAAGCTCGCCGCGGAGACGCTGAGGGCCGTGAGATTGGTGACGGA
>CANREY010000044.1 GCA_947629755.1 uncultured Oscillospiraceae bacterium
GACTGCCTGACGCTGACCGTGTCCACAAACCAGAAGCTCGCCGCGGAGACGCTGAGGGCCGTGAGATTGGTGACGGAAAGGCTGGGCCTTCGAACGGTGCTGGGCGTCAGCAACGTGAGCTTCGGCCTTCCCGCACGGGAGGTCATAAACTCCACGTTCCTCTCCGCCGCTTTCGGGGCGGGGCTCAGTATGCCGATTCTGAACCCCATGTCCCGAAGGTACATGGACGCTGTGAACGCGTGGAGGGTCCTCAGCGGCGAGGACGAGGGCTCGGCGGAGTTTATAAAAAATTATGTTAACATACCGGTTAAAGAAGTTATGTCAACTAATGCGACGGAACAGGTTGACATAACACAGATAGTCCTCTCCGGGCGGAAGATGCTCATTGAGGACGCGGTGAGGTCGGCACTTCAGGAGCGTGGGCCCATGGAGGTCATAAACGAGCTTCTTATCCCCGCCATAAACGCCGCCGGGGACAGGTTTGAGAAGGGCGAGTTCTTCCTGCCACAGCTCATGGCCAGCGCCGAGACGGTGAAGCTGGGCTTTGATGTCATACGCGACAGGGCCAAGTCCGGCGAGGTCAGGAGCAAGGGGAAAATACTCCTCGCCACGGTGAAGGGGGACATACACGACATTGGGAAGAATATCGTGAAGATGCTCCTTTCAAACTACGGCTACGAGATCATAGACCTTGGCAAGGACGTGCCGCCGGAGCTCATAGTGGAGACGGCGATACGGGAGGATATTAAGCTTGTGGGCCTGTCGGCCCTCATGACCACCACCGTTAAGAGCATGGCGGAGACCATCGAGCTTCTGCGCAAGTCGGGCGCTCAGTGCAAGGTCGTGGTGGGCGGCGCGGTGCTAAATGAGGAGTACGCAAGGCTCGTGGGCGCGGATTACTACTCAAAGGACGCACAGGAGTCGGCGAGGATCGCGAGAGAGGTATTTGGGCAGTAGCCAAAGAAATTTAAAAAAATACTTGACAATCCCGTTTTGACTGGTTATAATAGCCCTTGCGTTTAGCGGGATTGTGTAAAGGTAGCACAGCGGACTCTGACTCCGTATGTGAGGGTTCGAATCCTTCTCCCGCTGCCAGATGAAAACTCCGAGGATCGCTCCTCGGAGTTTTTGTTTTGTCCCAATTCGACTTTGCGTTCACGGTCAAAAGCGTGAATGATCATCAATAATTCACTGCTGAATGTTTAGTCAGGACAGCAAATAGGAACGCTCCGATCGACGCCAAAATCGCCGGAGCGTTTTCTGTTCGGCATGGGCGGAAATTTTGTAAAAAATTAATTAACCGCCTTAACGGACAGTAGATTTCTACACATTTGGGTGGTATAATGATACCATAAATTGTGGAGGTGATGTATCGTGTTTCTTTTTCAAATCAGCAGCTATGACGATCCTGCGCTGGACGATGAAACAGAGGAACTGCTCCGTCAGCGTTTAGAAACCCACAGCCGCCGAACTCTGTCCGGAATATGGAAAGTGACAGACACGCTGAATAACTATGCCGATAAAGGACCGGGGAGGGAGAAACGGCAGGGACGATACCGCATTTACGGCGTTGTTTTGCTCGTTTTGGGTGTGTTTGTTTTGGTTCCCGGTCTTGCGGAGCCGAGGGAACCTATCCTCATTTTAGCCGGTGTCATGGCAATCATCGCGGGCTTTTTAAGCTTTTTTCTCAGCGGCAAAAGAAGAACCGCCGGCGTTCCGACCTCCTGCAAAAATGAGGCAAAGAAGCTGCTTGCGGGACGGCGAGCCATAGACTGGCGCAAAGCCATGACAAAGATCGATTTTGACGAAACAGACATAACCGTTACATCTGGCGAAAGCCGGGAAATCATTCCGTATGCTCAAATAGCGGAGGTGTTTGAATCGGAACATCTGTGGCTTCTTATGTATCACGATGAAAGAGCGTTACTCCTGCAAAAAAAGGATTTGGTTTCGGGTGATGCCGCTATGTTCACCTCACATATTCTTCAGAAAACCGCTTCTAAACTTTAGGAACATTCAATGTGGATTTTGAGAGGTGTAGTATGGGTTGTATCCATGCTGATATGGTAGATAAATCCGTTTCAGCCGAATGGTGGAAGGAATTGATTCGGCAGTTGCTTGCAGAACTGTTAGCCGAGGAACCTGCGGATAAAGACATATACAATCATATCAATTACTCCGGACAAGGAGGGCGGCTATATGAAAGTAATAGCCATTGCCGCAGTTACAGCAGGCGGAAAAACCACAGTAGTCAATGAAATTAAAAATAAATTGCCAAAAACAGCGGCGCTTTATTTTGATGATTATTCTTTTGACGGTAAAGTTGAGAACTTTTATCAATGGGTTTTAGATGGCGCGGATTATAATGTGTGGGGTTTAGAGCCTTTAGAAAAGGATATTCTTGCAATAAAGGACAGCGGACGATACGATTACTTATTGTTGGACTATCCGTTTGCATATTGCAATGACAAAATCAAAAAGTATATCGACGTTGCTATATTTATTGACACACCCTTGGACATAGCAATGGCGAGAAGAGTGCTGCGAGATTTTAAAGATGCAACTGCTGACGAAATTCGCAGCGATATGGAAATGTATTTGAAATATGCTCGAATCGCATATATGCAAATGCTGAAAGATATACTTCCCTCGTCCGATTATGTGATCGATGGGACAAGAGATTTAGAAAGAATCGTTAATGAAGTTATAAAAATATTTACTGAAACAGAAAAGGAAATACAAAGCAAACCTCATTAGGCCGATTACCCTTTACAATATTAGTAAAAAAGACTTTTTTGAGTTGTTGTTTTCTGTTTTTTCTCCGTATCAAAATCGCAAAGAACATAGAGATTATATTTCCACACAGGTACAGTGGGCAATTATGCAGGCAGTATCCCTGTTGTCTGTATTCGTTGGACTGGGTTTTTAAATTTTTGGATTTATAGAGAGGGAAAAATTACATTGATGTTGGAGGTAAATAAATGGACTGGTGGAACATATCGGTGTTTGGTATAATACCCGTTTTTACTGTTGTTCTAATCTTTTTTGTTAAGCGAAAGCTTCTATGGACAGCGCCGTTAATATCAACAGTGATTTCCGTGGTTATTAGCATAATAGCTGTGCCGGACATTCTAAGCGAAGGCGAATATCGGGCGCATTTTGGAATTGGAATACTTTTTCATTTTGCAATCGTTGTCCTTTTGACAATCATTGCTTACATTGCTGTACATACTATAAAACGGAAACAGAACAGTCAATAAACGCCGGAATGATTCAAAGGCTTATTAACCACGTACATTTAGCAAATCCCAATGTTTTGTATTATGATTTATCATTTCCCCACCGGCAATTATGCTGATGGGGGAATTTTTATATATACCGGTGGATAAATATTCACCCCAGCTGTGGGTCAGATACTCCGGGAACACAAAAGGGAATGGGGAGTTTGTTTTTTAAACGGGGTGCGGAGTTGGGCGGTTTATATAAAGTTTTTTCAGGTTTATTCAGGTGATATTAGGCGGCTTTTGGGTTGCTTTTTCGGGGAAACGGGGGTATAATATCTGGTTAGACTGGGAAAATACGAGCCATTGGCTGGCGGGAGTGTAAGGTTTTGTATTTTAAGGCATTGGAAATGAGGGGGTTCAAATCCTTTCCGGAGAGGACCGTACTCACCTTTGATAAGCCGCTGACGGCCATTGTGGGGCCCAACGGGAGCGGCAAGTCCAATCTGGCCGACGCCATAGCGTGGGTAATGGGGGAGCAGTCCACCAAGACCCTTCGCGGCGGGAAGATGGAGGACGTCATATTCGGTGGCACGGAGAAGCGGGGGCCGGTGGGCTTCGCGGAGGTGTCGCTGACGCTGGATAACTCCGATAGACGCCTCGCCGAGGATATGGACGAGGTCAAGGTCACACGCCGCTACTACCGCTCCGGCGAGAGCGAATATTACATAAACAAAAATCAGGTGCGCTTAAAGGACATAAACGAGCTTTTCATGGACACGGGCCTTGGCCGGGACGGCTACTCCATAATAGGTCAGGGCAAGATAGACTCCATACTCTCGGCCAAGAGCACCGACAGGCGTGAGATATTTGAGGAGGCGGCGGGCATATCCCGGTTCCGCCACAGAAAAGAGGAGTCCGAGCGCAAGCTTGAGAGGGCCGAGGAGGACCTGACGAGGGTAAACGACAAGATAGGCGAGCTGGAGCTGCAGGTGGAGCCCTTGAGAAGGCAGTCGGAGATAGCGAAGAGGTATCTCGTACTGCGGGACGAGCTCAGGGGGCTTGAGATCTCCTTGTGGCTCACGGACCTTGAGGCCATAGCCCAGAGGACCAAGGAGCTTGAGAGCCAGTCGCTGGCCGCCGCGGGGGATCTGGAGCGGGCAAGGACGGAGCTTGAAAAGCTCTACTCCGCCGGGGAGACCTTCGCCCAGCGCATGAGGGAGAAGGATCTGGAGGCCGACGAGATAAGGACCAAGGTCACTGAGACGGAACAGCGTGTCTCCGACGAGGAGGCAAAGCTGGCGGTCATCGGGGCCAACATAGGCCACGCCGGGGAGAACATACAGCGTATCCGTGACGAGATAGACCGCCGGGAGGGCCAGAGCACCGGAATTCTGGGACAGATAGAGGAGCGCCGGGAGAGGCTTTCCGAGATAGATAAGGAAAAAGGTGAGATCACCCGCCGGGAGGAGGAGCTGAGAGCGCGCTCTGAGTCCCTCTACCGGGGCGAGGGGGCCGTTGACGAGCGGGCCGCGAGGATAGTTAAGAGCCTTGACGAGGCCACAGAGGAGCTGTCAGGGGCGAGGGTGGAGCTATCGAGCCTCGTGGCGTCCGTGAGCGAGCTTGACGAGAGAGCGGGGAGCGTGGCCGGGGAGACCGCGGCCCAGGAGGAGCGTGTGGCCCGGACCGAAAGGGAGGCCGTGGAGAACGGCAGGGCCATTGACGAGGCCAAGGAGCGCCTTTCCTCCGCCCAGAACGTGTGCCGGGGCTATGAGCTCAGGCTTGAGGGGCTGAAAAAGCGCTCCGACGACGCTCAGGAGCGGGGCACGAAGCTCCAGATGGAGGTCAACGCCATGACCTCCCGCCGCCAGCTTTTGAGCGACATGGAGCGGGAGTACGAGGGCTACTCAAAGGCGGTGAAGACCGTCATGCGGGAGGCCGACAGGGGAATACTCCGGGGCATACACGGCCCAGCCGGGGAGCTCGTGACGACTGAGAGCAAATACGCCGTGGCAATCGAGACGGCCCTTGGGGCGGCGGTGCAGAATATTATAGTGGGCACAGACACCGACGGCAAGAACGTAATAAATCACTTAAAGCGACTTGACGGCGGGCGGGTGACGCTTTTGCCGATGAACGTCATACGGGGATCGCGCCTTTCGGAGCGGGGGCTTGAGAACGAGGACGGCTTTGAGGGCGTGGCCTTCGACCTTGTGAGATTCGACGAGCAATATAGGGAGATATACTTAAATCTCCTCGGTCGCACCGCCGTGGCGGACGACATGGACTGCGCCGTCAGGATCGGGAGAAAATTCGGGCACAGGTTCCGCATCGTCACCCTTGACGGGCAGGTCATAAACGCCGGGGGCAGTATGACCGGCGGAAGCGCCGCCAAAAATACGGGCATACTCTCAAGGGCCAATGAGCTCAAGGAGCTCAAGGAAAAGGAGAAGGCCCTGACGGAGAAGCTGGCCAAGGCGATAGCCGAGCGGGACGAGGCCAAGAGGGCCCTGACAGCGGCGGAATATGAGACGCAGGTGGCCCTGAATGAGCGCAGGGAGGCGGAGGACAGCCTTTTGAAGCTCACAAGCTCCGCTGAGCACTACGAGGTGCTGTTAAACGCGCTCAAGGAGCGGCTTGAGGAGCTGAAGGCTGACGCCGGGACCATGGGAGAGAGAAGAAGGACCGCCGCTGAGAGGGCCGAGAGCGTCAAGGCGAAAATCGCCGAGCTTGAGGGCAGGACCGACGAGCTCAAGGCGGAATTGGACGCGCAGACCGCAGGGCGTGAGAAGCTCGGAGCCCAGCGGCAGGAGATACTGAACGCTCAAAGCGAGCTTCGCGAAAGGCGGGCGTCCCTTGAGGCCGAGGCCGCCGCCGCCGAAAAGGCGGTGGGGGAGCTTACGGCCCTTCGCGAGGAGCTCAGCGGCGACAACGAGGCCCAGGAGGCGGCCATAAGGGCACTTGAGGAGCAGGAGGCCGGGCTGAGAGCCAAAGAGACGGAGCTCAAGGCGGGCATCGCGGGCCTTAAAAATAAGGCGGAGGAGCTTCGCGGTAAGATAACGGCCATCATGGAGGCCAGAATGGAGATCGAGGCGGAGCGCTCCCGGAGCGACAAGCGGCTCCAAGATAAGAACAGCGCCCTTCTCGACATGGAGCGGGCGGCGGCCAGAGTGGAAAACCGCATAGAGGCCGCCAAGATGGAGGAAAAGCAGATAATCGACAAGCTCTGGGACGGCTACGGCCTTTCAAGGTCCTCGGCCATGGAGCAGAGGCTGGAGCTTGAGAGCATACCACAGGCCAAGCGCCGTACGGGGGAGCTCAAGCGGGAGATCTCGTCCCTCGGCACGCCGAATATCGGGGCCATAGAGGAATTTGAGCGGGTGAACACAAGGTACACCTACCTCACCGAACAGCGGGACGACATAGAGAAGGCCAAAAGCGAGCTTCTGGGCATAATAGGCGAGATAACGGGCTCCATGGAGACCATATTCAAGGACGAGCTGGAGCGGATAAATACGGGCTTCCAGCAGACATTTTTGGAGCTGTTCGGCGGGGGCAGGGCCAGCGTGTCGCTGGAGGATCCGGAGGACGTGCTGGGCTCAGGCATAGAGATAAGGGTCCAGCCGCCGGGAAAGAGCCTCAAGACCATAACGCTCCTCTCAGGTGGGGAGAAGGCATTCGTGGCCATAGCGCTCTATTTCGCAATATTGAAGATACGCCCGACGCCCTTCGTGGTCATGGACGAGATTGAGGCGGCGCTGGACGACGCCAACGTCATAAAGACGGCGGAATACATGCGCAGGCTGGCGGACAAGACCCAGTTTCTCATCATTACCCACCGCCGGGGCACCATGGAGGAGGCCGACGTGCTGTACGGCGTGACCATGCAGGAGCAGGGCGTGTCGAAGGTGCTGACCGTGGACCTTGAGGAAGCGGAGAAAACTATCAAGAAGGCGTGATACGCGCCTTAAGGAAGCTCCCGGACGGGGAGCCGGAAAGGAATTAGATTATGGGATTTTTTGGGAAAATTAAGGAGGGGCTGAGCCGCACAAAGCAGACCATGACCAAGAGGCTCAACTCCGCAATAGCCGATTTTACCGGGGAGAACGACGAGTTTTTTGACGAGCTTGAGGAGCTCCTTATAATGTCCGACGTGGGCGCTGAGGCGTCCATGGACGCGGTGGACAGGCTGAGGGAGGTTGTCCACGACCGGGGCCTTCGCGGAGGCGACGAGGTCCGTGGGGCGCTGGGGGAGATACTTGCGGACATGCTGGGCGAGAGCGGGGAGCTTAAGCTCACAACAAAGCCCTCGGTGATACTGGTGGTGGGCGTCAACGGCGTGGGCAAGACCACGACCATAGGGAAGCTGGCCATGGCCCTCCATAACGACGGGAAAAAGGTACTGCTGGCGGCGGGGGACACCTTCCGCGCGGCGGCGGCGGAGCAGCTGACCGTCTGGGCCCAGAGGTCGGGAGCCGACATCGTCCGGCACGAGGAGGGCTCGGACCCAGCGGCGGTGGTGTTTGACGCGGTGTCCGCGGCCAAGGCAAGAGGGGCGGACGTCATAATAGTCGACACCGCCGGGAGGCTCCACAATAAGTCGAACCTCATGAACGAGCTTGCCAAGATAAGCCGGGTCATCGACCGGGAGCTTCCGGGAGCGGACAGGGAGACGCTTTTGGTGCTTGACGCCACCACGGGGCAGAATGGGCTCATTCAGGCGGAGGAATTTAAGAAATTTACGGACCTTACGGGCATTGTTTTGACAAAGCTGGACGGCACGGCCAAGGGGGGCATAGTGTTCGCCATAGCCTCGAAGCTCAATGTGCCCGTGCGGTACGTGGGCGTGGGGGAGAAGGCCGACGACCTCATACCCTTCGATCCGGAGGAGTTTGTGAAGGAGCTTTTGTCATGAGGATAATTTTGGCGTCAAATAACCGGGACAAGCTCAGGGAGGTCCGGGAGATACTTGAGCCACTGGGCTTTGAGGTCATGTCACAGCGGGAGGCAGGCTGCCGGATAGAGGCGGAGGAGACGGGGGAGACCTTCGTTGAGAACGCGAGAATAAAGGCGAGGGCCGCCATGGAGCTCACCGGGGAGCCCTGCGTGGCCGACGATTCAGGTTTGGAGGTCAACGCAATGGGCGGCGCGCCGGGGGTATATTCCTCACGGTACTGCGGCGACGACTCCTACGCCGACACGTGCAGGAAGATAATAAACATAGTAAACTGCTCCGACGACAGGGGGGCCAGATTCCGGTGCGCCGTGGTGTGCTGTTTCCCAAATGGGGACGAGATAGTCTGCGAGGGGACGGTGGAGGGCACTGTGGGTAGGGAGCTTGAGGGGGAGAACGGCTTCGGGTACGATCCCCTGTTCGTGCCGGAGGGCTGCGCCCACTCCATGGCGTGCCTTACAGATGAGGAGAAAAACGCCATATCCCACCGTGGGCGGGCCTTCAGGCAATTCGCGAAGGAGCTTGCGGAATATATGGAAAACAAAAAAGACATTTCCGAGGAGAGAGAAGATGCTGACAAGTAAGCAAAGGGCAAAGCTCAGGGGCCTTGCAAATTCGCTGGAGCCCGTTATAATAGTGGGCAAGGGCGCGGTCACGGAGAACGTCATTCAGGAGACGCGCAACGCCCTCAACACCCGTGAGCTCATAAAGGGCCGGGTGCTGGAGTCGGCCATGCTGACGGCCAGAGAGGTCTGCGACGAGCTTTGTGACCGGGTGAACGCCGAGGGCGTACAGGCCATAGGGTCAAAATTCGTCATATACAAGAGAAACGACGACCTTCCGGAGGAGAAGCGCATAAGGTTGTGACCTTATAGTAAACATATTTTTAAAGAGGAAGCTTATGAAGATCGGTATTTTCGGCGGTACCTTCAATCCGCCACACATAGGACACGTCCGCGCCGCCAGGGAGACGGTGAGGCTCCTTGACCTCGACAGGCTCCTTGTCATACCCGACGCCCAGCCGCCACATAAGGCGCTGGCCGAGGGCTCCCCGGACGCCAAGACGAGGCTGGAGCTCACGCGCCTTGCCTTCTCGGACGTAAAGCGGGCCCACGTGTCGGATATGGAGATAAAGCGTGGCGGGCGGAGCTACACCGTGGACACTGTGCGAAGGGTCCGGGAGAAGTACCCGGAGGCCAAGCTGTGGCTGCTGATGGGCACGGACATGCTCATGTGCTTTGAGGAGTGGCGGGAGTTTAAGGCCATACTGTCAATGACGTCCCTCGCCGTCTTCGCCAGAGCTGAAGGGGAGGACGGGAACATAAAGCGCGCGGCCAAGGCTCTTGAGGAGAAGTACGGCGCCACCGTGCGGTTCGTGGAGACCGACGAGATAGAGGCGTCCTCCACCGGCATACGGGCGGAGCTTTCGGAGCGAAAAGGCCGGGAGCTTTTGCCCGACAGTGTATACTCGGCCATAATTAAGGGCAGGCTCTATGGGGCAAAGCCCGATTTCGTATGGCTCCGGGAGAAGGCCTACGCCATGCTTGACCCAAAGAGGGTGGCACATGTGGCCGGGTGCGAGCAGGAGGCCGTGAGACTTGCCCGGCGCTGGGGCGCGGACGAGGAGAAGGCAAGAGAGGCAGGTATCCTCCACGACATAACAAAAAAAGAGAAATTAGATGAACAGTTGCGTCTTTGCGAAAAATATGGTATTATCCTTGATGAGATGGAGCGGCATGAGGGAAAGCTCCTCCACTCCAAGACCGGCGCGGGGATAGCGAAATACGAGTTTGGCTGTGACGACGAGGTCTACGGCGCTATCTACTGGCACACCACCGGCAAGGAGGACATGGGATTACTTGAGAAGGTCATATATATGGCCGACTATATCGAGCCCAACAGGGACTTTGAGGGCGTGGAGGAGCTGAGAAGGCTCGCCTACGAGGACATGGACAGGGCCCTTGAGATGGGATTTAAGATGAGCATAGACGATATGCAAAGCCGGGGCATAGTGCCCCACGCGAGGACCTTGGGGGCTCTTCGCTATATCACGAAAGGATCGGACAAATGAAATTCTACGGCTCAAGCAGGAGCTCAAAGCACACCACGGGACACACGCAGTCAGGAACAGGACATACGCGCTCAGCGGGGAATACACAGTCAAATCAGCGGTACACCCAGTCAAGCCGTGGGCCTTCCCAGCCGGAAAGGTCATACAGCCGGTCGGATAAGGCGGGCTCAGGCTATTCAAAGCGGTCGAAGAAGAAAAAGAGCGGCGCGAGGACGGCCTTGACGGTCATCGCCATAGTGCTGGCCATATTGGCGGTGCTGGCCGCCGCGGCGGCAATATACGTAAAGACCCAGGTAAAACCACCTGAGGTCACGAAAAACCCCAACGCGCCCACAAGGCCAAGCGTGCCGGCGAATACGCCCACGGACCCCTCAGGCTCCGACGGGGCACTGACGCCAACGGACGCCACCGACGACCCCAACGCGCCGGAGAATACCCACGGAAGGGTGGAGGGCGTGTATACGTTCCTTGTTGTGGCAAAGGACAAGGTTGGCGCCAACACCGACGGCATAATGGTGGCCAAATTCGACAGCAACAAGTATACCCTCGACGTGGTCAGCATACCGAGAGACACCCTTGTGAACGTCACCACGAGGAATAAGAAGGTCAACGCCCTCTACGCCAACGGCAAGGAGCAGGGCCTCATGGCGGGCATCGCGGACCTCATGGGCTACGAGCCGGACTTCTACTGCATCGTGACGCTGGACGCCATAGAGAAGGTGGTAAACGCCATCGGCGGGGTGAAGTACGACGTGCCCCAGAAGATGGACTACGACGACCCGTATCAGGATCTGCACATACACTTCAAAAAGGGTATGCAGACATTGAACGGCAAGCAGGCAGTGGAGTATATGCGCTACCGGAAGGGCTACGCCGATCAGGACTTAGGCCGCATCGACGCCCAGCACGAGTTTTTAAAGACGATGGCCACCCAGATACTGGCAAACAGGTCCCAGATACCGGTGTCCACCATCATAAGCATAGTGCTCAAGGACGTGAAGACAAGCCTTGACTCCGGGGAGTGCGCATGGTTTGCCAAGGAGCTTTTGAAGATGGACTCGGAGAACGTGAACTTCCACACCATGCCGGGCGAGTGGTACGGGAGCGTCAAGGGGAGCGGCTATCAGGTCACCAAGGTCAGCGAGTGGATAGAGCTGGTGAACGGGTATCTCAACCCCTTTGACAAGGATCTGGCGGAGAAGAACTTCGACATACTCTCCGTAAACTCCGACAATAAGCTCTACGCCACCAGCGGGTATATAAGGGAGGACTCTTGGCGCAGTAACCCGTCGATAAAATCCAGCAGCGGCGGTACCGCCACTACGACAAAGCCCACCACGCCCTCCACCAAGCCCACCACAAGTCCCACAACGCCGTCGACCGCGCCCACGGAGAATACAAAGCCCACGCAGACTACGGAGCCCTCGTCCGCCACGGAGCCCTCCGGGAGCGTGGAGCCCACCGGCTCTACCGAGCCGCCGGAGACCCTGGGGCCGACGGAGGGGACCGGGAGCACGGAGCCTCAGGGCTCGGAGCCCCAGAATACGGAGCCACAGGACACCGATCCTGCAGATACGGAGCCGCCGGCCACGGAGCCGCCGGCCACGGAGGCCGGGCCTCAGGACACCCAGCCGGAGCTTGGGGACGAGGAGATGGGCGACGACAACGAGGTCACGCCTCAGGGCTGAGAACATAAATCACTTCTTTTACTTACTTAAAAGGGAGGTACAAATATGCTGACACCAAAAGAGATGTGCGACATCGCGGTGAAGACCCTGGACGCTAAGAAGGCGGAGAACATCAAGGTCCTTGAGACACGTGAGGTCACGGTCTTAGCGGACTACTTCGTCATCTGCACCGCCGGGAACATCACCCACATCAAGACCCTCGCCGACGAGGTGGACAAGGCCCTCTCCGACCAGGGCGAGGCGCCCCTGCGCACCGAGGGCTACCACGGGGGAGGCTGGATACTTGTGGACTTCGGGTGCCTTGTGGTCCACATATTCACCGACGAGGCGAGGAAATTTTATAACCTTGAGCACCTTTGGAGCGACGCCACCCAGGTGGACGTAAGCGACCTTATAACAAAGTAATATATGCCCGGAGACGGGCGCAGGAGACAGTCATGAAATACGATTTCGCGAAAATAGAGAAAAAGTGGCAGGACGTATGGGAGCGGGAGAGGCCCTTCCGGGCCGAGACGGGCTCCGACAAGCCGAAATTCTACGGGCTTATAGAGTTCCCCTACCCCTCAGGGCAGGGGCTCCATGTGGGCCACCCCCGGCCCTTTACGGCCATGGACATCGTCACAAGGAAAAAGCGCATGGAGGGCTACAACGTACTTTTCCCCATCGGCTTTGACGCCTTCGGCCTGCCCACGGAAAACTACGCCATCAAAAACCACGTTCACCCCGCCATTGTGACGAAGCAGAACATAGCCAACTTCACCCGCCAACTTAAGATGCTGGGCTACGGCTTTGACTGGGACCGGGTGGTGGACACCACGGATCCGGAGTACTATAAGTGGACCCAGTGGATATTCCTCCAGCTTTATAAGCACGGCCTTGCCTACAAGACCACCATGCCTGTTAACTGGTGCACCTCCTGCAAGTGCGTACTTGCCAACGAGGAGGTTGTGGAGGGCGTCTGCGAGCGTTGCGGCGCTCCCGTCATACGCAAGGAAAAGAGCCAGTGGATGCTGAAGATCACCGAGTACGCCCAGAGGCTCATCGACGACCTGGACGACGTGGACTTCATCGAGCGGGTCAAGACACAGCAGAGAAACTGGATAGGCCGCTCCACCGGCGCGGAGGTCACCTTCAAGTCCACCGCCGGGGACGACATAGTCGTGTTCACCACGAGGCCCGACACCCTGTTCGGAGCCACCTATATGGTGCTCTCCCCGGAGCACGCCCTTTTGAAAAAGTGGGCGCCACAGCTCAAAAACATAGACGAGGTCACCGCCTATCAGCGTATGGCGGCCTCAAAGTCCGACATGGAGCGCACGGAGCTCAACAAGGAGAAGACCGGCGTGAAGCTTGACGGCGTTCGGGGGATAAACCCCGTGAACGGCCGGGAGATACCCATATTCATATCCGACTACGTCCTTGCCACCTACGGCACCGGGGCCATTATGGCCGTCCCGGCCCACGACGACCGTGACTGGGAGTTTGCGAAAAAATTCGGCTGTGAGATAATCGAGGTGGTCTCCGGCGGGGAGGACGTGCAGAAGGCGGCCTTCACCGCCAAGGACGACACCGGAATAATGGTCAACTCCGAGTTTTTGAACGGCCTTACGGTAAAGGACGCCATACCTGTCATAACGAAGTGGCTTGAGGAGAAGGGGATAGGCAAGGCCAAGGTCAACTTCAAGCTCCGGGACTGGGTGTTCTCCCGCCAGCGCTACTGGGGCGAGCCCATACCCATGGTCTGGTGCGACAAGTGCGGCTGGGTGCCCCTGCCGGAGTCCGAGTTGCCGCTTAAGCTCCCGGAGGTGGACAGCTACGAGCCCACCGACGACGGCGAGAGCCCCCTTTCAAAGATGACCGACTGGGTCAACACCACCTGCCCCCACTGCGGCGGGCCGGCGAGACGCGAGACGGATACCATGCCCCAGTGGGCCGGGTCCAGCTGGTACTTCCTTCGGTATATGGACCCACACAACCCGGACGCTCTGGCCTCAAAGGAGGCGTTGGAGTACTGGTCGCCGGTGGACTGGTACAACGGAGGCATGGAGCACACAACGCTCCACCTTCTCTATTCGCGCTTCTGGCACAAGTTCCTCTACGACATCGGCGTTGTGCCCACCAAGGAGCCCTACGCCAAGCGCACCAGCCACGGCATGATATTGGGCGAGGGCGGCGAGAAGATGTCAAAGTCCCGCGGCAACGTGGTGAACCCCGACGACGTGGTGAAAAGCTACGGCGCGGACACCCTGCGGCTCTACATCATGTTCATCGGCGACTTCGAGCAGGCCGCCGCATGGAGCGACAGCGCCGTCAAGGGCTGTAAGCGCTTTTTGGACCGCATCTGGAATTTGGCGGAGAACAAGATAGCGGGGCCGGATACCTGCTCTAAGGCCAACGAGGCCGCCGTACACCGGACCATAAAGAAGGTCACCGAGGACATCGAGGCCATGAAGTTCAACACCGCCATCGCCGCCATGATGGGCCTTGTGAACGCCTTCTATGAAAACGCCCCCTCAAGGGGGGACATGAAGGCCCTTTTACAGCTCCTGTCGCCCTTCGCGCCCCACATCGCCGAGGAGCTCTGGCAGATACAGGGCTTCGAGGGGTACGCCATGACAAGCGCCTGGCCCAAATACGACGAGAGCAAGATGGCCGAGAGCGAGAAGGAGATCGCCGTGCAGGTGAACGGCAAGCTCCGGTGCACCGCCGTGGTGCCCGTGGACGCGGAGGACGACGTGGTCCTTGACATCGTCAAGTCCCAGGAGAAGATCGAGAGGGCTCTTGAGGGCATGGAGATAGTGAAAACTATCGTCATAAAGAACAAGCTTGTGAACCTTATACTGCGTCCCGCAAAATAAAACGCAAAATCTTATTGACAATCGGGCCCGAAGTTATTATAATAATCAGTGCTGTTAAAGCATGACCCAAGGGTTAAAAAAGCAAAACGCTTACGCGTATGTCGGAGGGAGGGGAAATAGATGTCAGAAGTCCATGTGAAGGAAAACGAGTCTTTGGACAGCGCGCTGAAGAGATTTAAGCGCAACTGCGCCAAGGCGGGCGTCCTCGCCGACCTCCGCAAGAAGGAGTATTATCAGAGTCCTTCCGTAAAGCGCCGTAAAAAGTCTGAGGCGGCTCGCAAGAACAGGAACAAGCGTTACTATTAAGAGATATTCAATCCCGCTGTGAAAGCGGGATTGAATTAGCCTGTCGGAAAAGGCCTGCGGCCTTTTCCGACAAAGGGGAACGTGGGGAATAAATTTTTTGAATTTTGCGAAATTCAAAAAATTCATTCCTGCCGTCACGCCGCGCGCGCCGCAAGCGGCACACTTGCGTGACAAAAGGTATTTTTTCCGACGCACATGTCGCCGGAAAAAATATTTGAATTTGAGTTTTTTGACAAATTGGTTCAATCCGGCTTTCACAGCCGGATTGAATTTTAGACCGTTGCTTTTACTTTTTAACGAGGTGAAAATTATGCCGAAAAAGTATGAGATAGTCAGAAAAAAGGTTTTGACCCCTGACATAACAAGTATTTCCGTCTACGCGCCGCTTATCGCGAAGAAGGCGAGGGCGGGGCAGTTCATCATTCTGAGGGCCTCCGAGGACGGCGAGCGGGTGCCGCTGACCGTGTCGAGCGTGGACGGGGAGCTGGTGACGGTGGTCTATCAGAAGGTGGGGGACTCCACCATGACGCTGGACGAGATACCGGAAGGCGAGTGCCTTCAGGACTTCGTGGGGCCCCTTGGGGAGCCCACGCCCATCGAGGGCGTAAAGCGCGCCGCCGTAGTGGGCGGAGGACTGGGGTGCGCCATAGCGCTCCCGGTGGCAAAGGCCCTCCATGACGCGGGGGCGAAGGTGGACCTCATCGGGGGCTTCCGGACGAAGGACATAGTGATCTTGGAGGAGGAGATGGGCAAGGCCTCGGATAACCTCTATATCTGCACCGACGACGGAAGCTACGGGTATAACGGGTTCACCACCGGGAAGCTTGAGGAGCTTTTGAAAAATGGGGAAAAATACGACAGGGTATACGCCATCGGGCCCTTAGTCATGATGAAATTCGTCTGCCGGGTGACGGAGAAATACGACATACCCACCACCGTCAGCATGAACCCCATCATGATAGACGGCACGGGCATGTGCGGCTGCTGCCGGGTCACCGTGGACGGTCAGGTGAAGTTCGCCTGCGTGGACGGGCCGGACTTTGACGGGCACAAGATAGACTTTGACGAGACTATCGCCAGAGCCGCCACATATAAGGAGTTTGAACAGCGCCGCAGGGCGGAGCACAAATGCAGATTGGAGGGTATGAGCAATGGCTGACATGTCCCCTGAGAAGACGAAAATGCCGGAGCAGGAGCCGGAGGTAAGGAACAAAAACTTTCTTGAGGTGGCAAAGGGCTACACTCCGGAGCTGGCAAAGCGCGAGGCGGGCAGGTGCCTTGGGTGCAAAAATCCCCGGTGCGTGGAGGGCTGTCCCGTCAGCGTGCCTATCCCGGAGTTTATAGGACACATACAAAAAGATGATATGGAGGGGGCGTACAGGGCCCTTTCGAGGGCGAACGCCCTGCCCGCCGTCTGCGGCCGGGTCTGCCCACAGGAGAACCAGTGCGAGGGAAAATGCGTCCGTGGCATAAAGGGCGAGAGCGTGGGCATAGGAAGGCTTGAGCGCTTCGTGGCCGACTGGGCGCTGGAGAACAACGTGGCGAATACGGATAGAGAGCCCGACAACGGCCACCGTGTGGCGGTGATAGGCTCCGGCCCCGCGGGGCTTACCTGCGCCGGGGAGCTTGCCAGAAAGGGCTACCGGGTCACGGTGTTCGAGGCCTTCCACGTGGCCGGGGGAGTGCTGAGCTACGGCATACCGGAGTTTCGGCTTCCCAAGTCCATCGTGGAGAAGGAGGTCGACAAGCTGCGCTCACTCGGCGTGGACATCGAGCTCAACACCGTGATAGGTAAGGTCCTCAGTATCGACGAGCTTTTTGAGATGGGCTACGAGGCCGTGTTCATCGGCTCCGGCGCGGGACTTCCCCAGTTTATGAAGATACCCGGCGAGAGCTTGGTGGGCGTATTCTCGGCAAACGAATACCTGACGAGGATAAACCTCATGAAGGCATATAAGCCCGACAGTCCAACGCCCATATTTGAGAGCAAGAAGGTCGCCGTTTTAGGCGGCGGCAACGTGGCAATGGACGCGGCCCGGTGCGCCAAGAGAATGGGCGCGGACGTGCACATAGTCTACCGTCGGGGCGAGGCGGAGCTCCCCGCCAGGGCCGAGGAGGTCCACCACGCCAAGGAGGAGGGCATACACTTTGACCTTCTGTGCAACCCCGTGATGATAGAGGGGGACGAGAAGGGGAGAGTCCGGTCCATGAAGGTCATACGCATGGAGCTCGGCGAGCCCGACGCGTCGGGGCGGCGCAGGCCCATACCCATTGAGGGGAGCGAATTTGAGATGGAGGTGGACACGGTGATCGTGGCCATCGGCACATCGCCAAATCCCCTTATCCGCTCCACAACTCCGGGGCTGGAGACCAACAAATGGGGCTGTATCACGACGAATGAGGACGGCTCAACCTCACGTGAGGGTGTGTTCGCCGGGGGCGACGCCTCAACGGGGGCGGCAACGGTGATACTGGCCATGGGAGCCGGGAAAACGGCGGCGAGATCCATAGACGAGTACCTCAAAAATAAGTAAAAAAGGGTACAAAAATGGTATAAGAAAGGTACAAGAAGGGTATAAGAAAGGTACAAGAAGGGTATAAGAAAGGCATAAGAAGGGCATAAGAAGGGCCCGTTTAAGGGCGGTATTGGATAGGTTTTTACCCCGTCACGGTGTATCATTGACCGTGGCGGGGTATTTTTTTGAAAAAGTTTTGAAAAGGTGTTGACAGGGCTTTGATACGGTGCTATTATAACTGTACTAACACAGCTAATACAGTTGGTACAGCTTTTCAGGAGGTGAGGCAATGCTCCAACTAAATTACAGGGACTCCCGGCCCATATATGAGCAGGTGAAGGACGGCCTTCGCAGGCTCATAATCACCGGGGCCATAAAGGCGGGGGATAAGCTCCCGTCGGTGCGGGCCCTGTCCGGCTCGCTGGCAATAAACCCCAACACCATACAGCGGGCCTACGAGGCGCTGGAGG
>CANREY010000045.1 GCA_947629755.1 uncultured Oscillospiraceae bacterium
CGCATCTCATATGTGCCGTCGGGGTTGAAGACCGGGTTCATGCCCTTCTCGCCTATTATGCAGAAAAGCGAGCAGGTCCCCCAGTTTGTCAGGTGGTGATAGCCGGACTTGAGCTTTATTGAGCCCAGATTGGAGATTATCACCGAGGCGTAGTAGGGGTCCGTGGCTATGAGCACCTTGGGACACCAGCCGTGGCGGTCAAGGAAGGTCACGAAGTGTACCGCCGTCTTGCTCACGAACCTCGGAAGCTTTGTGAAAAACTCCATGGAGTCGGTGGAGCGGTCCTTTTTGTCGGAGCGGCAGAACATGACCTGGCCCTTTATGTAGTCGTGTATGGTGTCGATGGTGTCCCCGTCCTTTGAGTGGACGAAGGCCAGCGCCTCCCCGCCGTTGTCGGAGAACTTCTTTTTCACCACGAAGCTGGCCGACACCTCGTTGCGCTGATACATGTTCTTGTTGGCTATGAACCTGTTGAGCTTAGGCCGGAGCGTCAGCGTCTTCACCAGCGCCGCCAGTATGACGTGGAACATGGTGTACGGGAACTGTGTCTCCGTCTCGTTTTTCTTCCTCAGATACTCGTTGAGGTTTGTAAGCTCCACCCGCTCGGAGATATACGCCTCGTTGTCGCACCTGTTGGGGTATAGGAGCGGCACCACGAAGTGCATCGCGTCCAGGTCCCGGATAAGATACCCGTCCTTGCGGTCGCCTATTCTTCTCTTTTTATTTTCCACTCAACGTACCTCCCGCGCCACACGACGGTATGCCGTCTTCATAACTTTGTATTTTAGCACATCATAGTGAAAAAGTCAACAATTTACAATAAAAACCTTGTCAAAAAAAGTATTAATTTTGTGCTTTTGCCATATCACGATTTAAACCCACAGTGACCCTTGCGTTTTTCCCAAAGTCGGAGTAAAATATGACATATTTTTCGATTTAGCGAAAGGGTAAAACAATGATCATAGATTTTCACACCCACACCTTCCCCGACGCTCTGGCCCCACGCGCCGTGGGCGGCCTCGCCGTCAGCGGGAACATGAAAAACTACTCCGACGGCACTATCTCCGGCCTCACCGCCTCCATGGGGCGCTCCGGCGTAGACCTCTCCGTGGCGGCCCCGGTGGTGACGAAGCCCCACCAGACCGAGGGCATAAACCGGGCGGCGCTGGAGATAAACAAAACCGCCAAGGATACCGGCGTCATGAGCCTTGGGGGCATACACCCGGACACGGAAAACTACCGTGAGACGCTGGAAAATTTAAAGCGCGACGGCTTTGCGGGCATAAAGCTCCACCCCCTCTTTCAGGGCACGGCCATTGACGACATAAAATATCTGCGGATAATCGAAAAAGCCGCGGAGCTTAATCTTACCGTCCTTATTCACGCCGGCCTCGACCCCACCTTCCCCGGCGTGGACCTCTCAGGCCCCGATAAGCTCCTCAACATGCTCCGGGCCGTGCCCTACGAGAAGATCGTTCTCGCCCATCTCGGCGCTCTGGGCCAGTGGGAGGAGGCGGAGGAGCTTTTCGGCCGGAACGTGTACATCGACACCGCCTGCGCCCTCTACCCATGGCGTGACAGGGAGGGCAACCTGACCTCCGGCGGCTACACCCCCCTTGACCGGGAGAGCTTTACCAAAATCGTCCGAAAGCACGGCGTCGAGCGCGTCCTTTTCGGCTCCGACAGCCCCTGGACCGACCAGAAGGAGTCCATGGACCTCATAAAAAGCTCCGGTCTTACGGAAACCGAGCTTACCGCCGTCCTCGGCGGCAACGCCAAAAGGCTTCTCGGCCTGTAAAAGATCCCACAAAGTAATAAGGACGGCACGATTTGCCGTCCTTATATTTTCCCTTATTCTCTCCCCAATTTAAACGCCCGAAGGTTCATCTCAAGGAACTTTTCCGGCACGCTGGCCTTCAGCGCCTCAAGCCACGTCTCCTCCTCTATCTCCGGAAGGTATCGGGAGAAACGGCCCATGAGGGCGATGTTGACGGTCTTCGCGCTCCCGGCCCTCTCGGCCACGGCCAGAAAATCCTCCGCGTCCACCTTCGCCCCGGCGGCCAAAAGCTTTGCCACTATGTCCTCCGGGTACTCCGCCGCGCCGGTTATGACGGGCATGGGGTCCACCTGCTGGGTGTTCACCACTATTCGCCCGCCGGGCTTTAAATACTCAAGCCATCTTGCGGCCTCAAGGAGCTCGAAGGATATTATGACGTCCGCCTCGCCCCTGTCCACCACCGGGGAGTAGACCTTATCCCCGAACCTTACGTAGGTGACCACGCTCCCGCCCCGCTGGCTCATGCCGTGGACCTCGCTGACCTTCACATCAAAGCCCCGCTCAAGAAGCACTCTCCCCATAAGCTTGGAGGCCAGAAGCGTCCCCTGTCCGCCCACGCCGACGATCATGATGTTTTTAGTCATTTCCCCTCGCCTCCAAGACAACCGAATTTGCAAAGCTGGGCGCATACCCCGCACCCAAGGCACAGCGTAGTATCTATGCTGACCTTCTTGTCTCTCACCGCTATTGCGGGGCAGCCGATGGCCATGCACGCCTTGCACCCCACGCACTTGGCCGTGTCAGGCTTTATGGGAGGCAAGTGCACCGTGCCCTTTATCATGACGCAGGGCCGGCGGGAGATTATGATGCTGGGGGCCTGAGCCGCCAGCTCCTCACGGACGGCCTTCTCCGTAGCCGCAAGGTCGTAGGGGTCCACCACCCGGACCCGCTCAAAGCCCAAGGCGCGGCACAGCGCCTCCAAATCCACCTTCCCCGCGGGCTCGCCACGGAGATTTTTGCCGGTTGTGGGGTTTTGCTGGTGGCCGGTCATGCCGGTGATGGAGTTATCGAGGATTATGACCGTGGAATTTGTCATGTTGTAGGCTATGTCGCAAATGCCCGTCATGCCGGAGTGTATGAAGGTGGAGTCGCCGATGACGCCCACGCTGTGGCGCTCCCCCTCCTCCCCCATTGCCAGATTGAAGCCGTGGAGGCCTGAGCAGGAGGCCCCCATGCACACGTTGAGGTCCATGGCGTTAAGGGGGGCCACCGCCCCAAGGGTGTAGCACCCGATGTCGCCGTAGACCATACATTTAAGCTTCTTGAGTACGTAGAAAACTCCCCTGTGGGGGCACCCGGCGCACATGACCGGGGGCCGCATGGGCACGCTCTCCGGGAAGGGCACGCCCTTCGGGGTGTCCATTTTCAGGCTCTCCCTCACGAGATTTTGCGAAAACTCCCCGCACACCGGGAAAAGGGACTTGCCCTCTACCGCAAGGCCAAGGGCCCTGCAGTGCTCCTCTATGAATGGGTCCAGCTCCTCAAGCACTATGAGCCGCTTTACCTTCGAGGCGAAATCACGTATGAGCTTCTCAGGAAGGGGCCAGACGAGCCCCAGCTTCAATATGCTCGCCCTGTCGCCGAATACCTCTCTGGCGTACTGATAGGAGGTGGAGGAGGTTATGATACCGACCGATGTATCCCCCATCTCCACCCGGTTAAGGTCCGTGGTCTCGGCAAAATCTATAAGCGCTCTCGTGCGCTCCTCCACCCTCACGTGGGCCCTCCGGGAGGCCACGGTCATCATGACCTTCATGGGGTCCTTGACGTAGGGGACCTTATCGGGGACGACCCTCTCCCCCGTCTCCACAACGGACTGGGAGTGGGCCACGCGGGTACACATCTTTATGAACACCGGGGTGTTGAATTTCTCCGAGAGCTCAAAGGCCCTCTTTGTGTACTCTATGGCCTCGGCGGAGTCCGAGGGCTCCAGCATGGGCGCCTTGGCGGCCTTGGCGTAGTGGCGGGAGTCCTGCTCGTTCTGGGAGGAGTGCATACCGGGGTCGTCGGCCACGCATATAACGAGTCCCGCGTTCAGCCCCTGGTAGGATATGGTGAAAAGCGGGTCCGCCGCCACGTTGAGCCCAACGTGCTTCATGGCGCATGCCGCCCTCACCCCGCCCAGCGTCGCCCCGTGGGCGGCCTCAAGGGCCACCTTCTCATTGGGAGCCCACTCGCAGTAAATCTCCGGGTACAGCGCGGCCTCCTCGGTTATCTCCGTGCTGGGCGTTCCGGGGTAGCTGGATATGACCTTCACCCCGGCCTCATAGAGCCCCCTCGCCACGGCCTTGTTCCCAAGCATAAGTTCTCGCATATATATGACCTCCAAAGGTGGAAAGATGGGCGGGCTCTCCCGCATGGCTGCCCCTCCCTTGGGAGGGGGCAGGGGGTGGGGCGTCCTCCGCTGCCCACCGTCTCAGCTCCTGTTTTGCTCCTCAACGAGCCTCTCCGCGCCGTACATCTTCCGAAGGCGCGGCTTTTCTATCTTGCCCGTGGCGTTTCTGGGTATGGGGGCGAAAATGACCTCGCGGGGGCGCTTGTAGCGGGGAAGTCCACGGCAGAAGTCGTCAACTTCCTCCCTTGTGCAGGTCTGGCCCTCCTTGATCTCGATTATGGCGGCGGTCTTCTCGCCCAAGCGCCGGTCGGCCATGCCGATAACGGCCACGTCCTTCACCTTGTCGAGCTTCCTTATGAAGTCCTCTATCTGGACGGGGTAGATATTCTCGCCGCCGGAGACTATGACGTCCTTTTTCCGGTCCACAAGGAATATGAACCCGTCCTCGTCCTGCATGGCCATGTCGCCGGTGTAGAGCCAGCCGTCCTTCAGCACCTCCGCCGTGGCCTCCGGGTTATTGTAGTAGCAGGTCATGACGCCGGGGCCCTTTACGCAAAGCTCCCCCACGTCGCCGCGCTTTACATCAGCGCCCTGCTCGTCCACTATCTTGCACTGCCAGCGGTAGCCTGGCACGCCGATAGCGCCCACCTTGTGTATGTTCTCCATGCCAAGGTGCACACAGCCCGGCCCCGTGGACTCGGAAAGGCCGTAGTTGGTGTCGTAGTCGTGGTTGGGGAAATACTGCTTCCAACGCTTTATGAGGGAGGGCGGCACTGGCTGAGCGCCTATGTGCATGAGCCGCCACTGTGAAAGCTCGTAGTCGGAGAGCTTAAGGTCCCCCCTGTCCAGCGCGTCCAGTATGTCCTGAGCCCAGGGCACAAGGAGCCAGACGATGGTGCACCGCTCGTCGGATACGGCCTTTAAGATGGTCTCCGGCTTTGCCCCCTTCAGGAGCACCGCCTTTGACCCGGCCACCAGCGAGCCCATCCAGTGGAATTTCGCCCCCGTGTGGTAGAGGGGCGGTATGCACAAAAACGTGTCGTTCCGGCCCGTCTTGTGGTGTATCTGCTCCATCTCGGCGGCCTGAGTCAAGCTCTGGTGCTTATGTAATATGGCCTTGGGGAAGCCCGTGGTGCCGGAGGAGAAATAAATGGCCCCGAAGTCCTCGTCCGTTATCTTCACGTCCGGTGACTTGCTGGAGCAGTCCGCCACCAGCTGGTGGTAGCTCTCGGCAAAGCTGGGGCAGTTGTCCCCAACGAATATGAGCAGTCTCCCACGGCTGAGCCTCTCGGCGTTGGCCTCAAGCCTGCCTATAAAGTCCGTGGCGAAGACAATGACGTCCACCTCCGCAAGCTCCGCGCAGTAGAGTATCTCATCGGCGTCGTAGCGGAAGTTGAAGGGCACGGCGATGGCCCCGGCCTTCAGCACCCCGAAATATATGGGCAGCCACTCAAGGCAGTTATACATGAGTATGGCCACCTTGTCCCCCTTCTTCACTCCCCGGCTAAGGAGCATGTTGGCAAATCTGTTGGCCTTCTCGTTAAATACGCTCCAGGTTATCTCCCGGCGGTAGGGCTGGAAGCGGTCGGGCTCTATGAGCTCGTATTCCTTCCATGTTATCCTGCGCAGGTCGTTCTCCTCCGGGTTCAGCTCCACCAGCGCTACCTCGTCGGGGTAGAGCTTGGCGTTTCTCTCAAGGTAATCGGTAACAGGCATAAGGGCACCGTCCTTTATTACTTTAAAATGGCATTGACAATATATCACAAAATCCGCCGAAAGTCAACGAAATACGTAGCGTAATATATTGAAACTATTGAGAAAATATAAAATAAGTGGTACAATTACTACGATAACAAAAAGGAGGTAATCCCATGCCATATATCGAAGCGAAAGTCACCGTCCCCGTCGGCCCTGAGAAGAAGGAAATTTTGAAGTCAAAATTCGGCAAAGCCGTCTCACTCATAAGAAAGCCTGAGAGCTACCTCATGGTGGGCATCGAGGACAGCAGGGACCTGTGGTTTGCCGGGAAGAAGCTTGAAAAGGGCGCCTACGTCTCCGTCTCCGCCTTCGGCGACCCCTCCCGCCCCGACTGCGCCAAAATGGCCGCGGAGCTGACGAAAATCTTAGGCGACGAGCTCCAAATCCCCGGCGAGCACATCTACATCACCTTCCACCCCGTCCAAACCTGGGCTTGGCAAGGGGGATTGTTCTGAAAATCCCCACCCATAAAAAGCTCCCACAGTCGTAAAGTCTGTGGAAAGGGTATTGACAACTGTATAGCAAAAGACTATAATAAAAATGGGTGGAGGCCGTTTAGGCGGTGCCACCATCCTACGAACTATTTACTGCAAGTCGGGGTCACAGCCCCAAACCCACAGCGTGAGCCGTCTGATGCTAGCAGACGGCTCACTTCCTTTTTCTGTCGTATAAGTACAACACAAAGGAGATTATACTTGCCAGGGAGCCCAAAAAGCCCACAAGGCCCAGCACAGTCGTTAAAGTGATTTGTACCAGCCTCCCTTCGGGGTATTTCCCGCGAGAGCTGTATACTCAGCCTCCATTCCGCTCGCGCGGGATGCCAGGCACCGCCTTTTTACCGATTCACAGTTGTCTCCAGACCGGGTGCTCCCGGCCCATTCCCCGGAAGGGGGAATGCCCATGGCCGTATTATACCGCGCGGGGCGGAGATTGTCAACATATGTCCAAAACGCGCGAAAAAGCCTCCCTCTTTGGTAAAGGGAGGCTTTTTTTCTGAAATCAGTGTGATTACTCAAACGCTATTTCCTCGCCGCCCACGGTCACGGAGGCGACATTGCTTACGTCGACGGGGGCGGCAAACTCCACGGTTGTCAGGAGCCTGTCGGCGATACCGCCAGACATGGTGCCGGCAAGGCCGCCGTTACCGAAAGTGAGGGCGGTCCCGTTTGAGAGCGTCACGGTCATGTCGCTGTTCCACCCGGCGGGGGCCTTGCCCATCTCAGCGTACACCGTCAGGCCGATGTCCGACACATGGGCCTCCAAGGGCCCGGTCCCGGAGTGCCGCACCGTCAGCGTCTCCACCGGAGCTGTGAGTCTCCAGCCGATCTTCACGGACGTCATGGTCTCCACGGGCCTTGCGGTGTCCGTGACATACCCGTCGTCGTCAGTATAAAGGTACATGCCCTCCGGCGCGGGGACCTCCTCGGTCACGGCCTTAGTTCCAAGGAACCCCGTCGGAATATCAAGCGATATTTTGTTCATGCCCTCCGGCGGGTTCATGGTCTGTTGGAAAAACTCCAGAGTAAGTATCCCCGTCTCCCCGTCAAAGGCGATGATCTTCGGCACGCATATCATGGCCATATCATAGGGTGCCATCGGACCGGACGCGCCCTCCGGGCCCTCCACGTTTATGCCCATGGCCGGAAACTCCTGATGAAGCTCCTTATTTTTCTCGTAGATCTCCCTGAGCCTGTCGCCCTCGGTGTCCCGAAATTCCACGTGGAGCCTCATGATGTACCCGTCCGTCAGCGCGGAGCTTATCCGCGCCTCCACGCCGTCGTATACCTGCGCGGCGCTCTCGTCCGGACTATAATTTTGGGCCTCGCCGCTGAAATCTCCCCACAGCATGTCCCGGAGCTCCGGGCTCACCGCCAGAGCGGTGCAGGTGAGCAGGCTCAGCGCCAGCACCGCCGCCAGAGCCACGCGCATGGGCCGAAGCACGCGCCGGCGCGCCGCCGGCGCTTTATCAATAGCCGCGCCGATTATCCGCTCCCGCGCCGTATCCGAAAGCCTCACGTCCGAAAACGCCTCCTCAAATGCCCTGTTTTTCATATATTTTCCTCCTCCTTCAATATTTCCCGCAGTCTCTCCCGCGCTCTTGAAAGCCTCGACCTGACCGTGGCCTCCGGCGCGGACGTAAGCCGCGCTATCTCACGGGTGGAATATCCCTCGTAGTAGAATAGGTACGCCGCCACCCGGAGCTTTTCGGGAAGGCCCATCACCGTGTCCAGAAGCTCCCGGCTCTCCGGGGCGTCCGCCCTCTCAGGCACCTCCTCCACGGGCACGTTGCGCTTATACCACCGGGCGGACCTGCGGCACTCGTTGACGGTGACGCGTATGAGCCAAAAGCGCGTGTGCTCCTCGGACTCAAAGCTTTTGTCTGACCGCCACAGCTTCAAAAGCGCCTCCTGGGCCACGTCCTCCGCGTCCTCGCGCCGCCCAAGGGAGCTGAACGCGACGCGAAATACCATGTCGCCGTATTTCTCCACGGCCTTGGCAAATTCCCCTTGTGTCACCGTCTCACCTCTTTCCGGTTTTCGAATGGCCATTCACCCTTAATATCCACCGGGAGGGGAAAATGTTCCGTTGATAAATTAAAAAATTTGCCCCGCGCCAAATTCTCGGCGCGGGGCGGTTTATTTGGGGTCACAGCACCGTGACAAGCTTTGACGCATCGAAGGTGTGCGGCTCCTTTTCTGTGGCCTTGTGGCCAACGGCGATGGCGATCTGGAAGGTGTAGCCCTCCGGGAAGCGAAGGGCGGCGGCGTACCGTTCCCGGTTCTCCCCGTCCATGGCGGCCTTGAGGCAACCTAAGATCACGTTGCCAAGCCCCATCGCCTCGGCGGCCAATGCCATATTTCCCACGGCGATGCCCGCGTCAACGGCGGTCCAGCGAAAATCCTTCTCGCCGCTGATGATCACCACAGTCGGCGCGTCGTACCAGAAGTTCATGGTGGGCCGGGCCCTCGCGCCCATGACCTCCTGTATGTCAAAAAGTATGGGGTCCTGCCCGTCAAGGACCGTAAAGTGGAGCTCCTGCCGGTTGGTGGCGGTGGGGGCCTGGAGCCCCGCCGTCAGGATAGCGTCAAGCTCCTCCGCCGTCAGCTTCTCAGCCGTGTAGCCCCGTGTGGAGCACCTCTCGGCAATGGCCTTTAAAACCTCGCTCATTTTCCTTACCTCCGTCAAATGATTTGAATGATTTGCCTTATATTCCTATCATACAACCATTTTTCCCGTCTGGCAAGTGTAAATGTTGCGAAACACGGCCCGTCACTCGAAGGCGTCAAGCACCCGGTGCAGCGTCTCCAGCGCCTCGTCGCCGGTTTTCACGTTCACGCCGTCCACCTCCACCCTGATGTGGTACTTAAAGCCGCCCACCATGAGCTCCGCAAGGCACCTCTCGGTTCCCGGCGTCCTCTCGCCAAGGCCGTCATCGCTCTCGCCGGGCTTCAATTGTACGGTAAGGGCGGAAAGGCCCTTTTCCGTTTTATACTCGCCGGCGTAAAGCTCCGTGTCCCCGTCAAAGCCATATGAATCGTGAATGTCGACGCCGGACATGAGCTCCGTGTACGCGTCCGCCGACACCGTAAGCCACAGGCCGTCCGTCCCCTGCCAGAATCTGAGACGGGTGGGGCCGTTTTTGTTGGCCGACACGGTGAGATACGACGCGCCGATCTCAAGGCCGTCCAGAAAGTCGTTGGCCGGAAGGGTCACGCCGGAGAGCTCCTGAGCCGCCGACCAGTTTTTGCCCTTAAAATCCCTGGTCGTATCGGCCACCGGGTTATCCCGCGCTATTTTACGTACCGCGTCTGACAGCTCCTCCACCGGTATATACCGGTAGTCGCCGCCCTTCACGCCGTACCAGCTGCTATCGTCCCCGTCTCTCCCGCGCCAGAGCTCCACGGATCTAAATCCGCCTGCCGAGAACGCCGCCAGCGCCGTACCGGCCAGCACCGTGGCGGCGGCCAGTGCGCACAGCGCCACCCGCGCCGTCCTGCCGAGGCCAGCGCCACGGGCCGGGAGGCCGTCAAGGGCCTCCCGCACTCTCGCGTTCAGGCCCGCGGGAGTATAAACGTCCTCGTTTTTTGCCATATCAAAGAGCTTTTTATCAAATTCGTCCATTTTTCAACCCTCCAAAAGTGTCCTCAGGTCCTCCCGGGCCCTCCAGAGCCTTGATTTCACCGTGCCGGGACTGACGCCCAGCATACCGGCGATCTCACGGGTGGAGAAGCCCTCGTAATAGTAGAGCGCCACCACGGCGCGCCTGTCGGGGGCGAGCCTGGCCACCGCGTCCCGGAGCTCCATGGACCTATCCTGCTCCGGGGCGGCGGGCTCGGCGGTCAGCTCCTCCATGGATATTTCCCGCCCCCTTTTAAGCTGGGCCCTCGCGCAGTTGACGGCTATCTTCGTAAGCCACGCCCTTGCCGAGGTTATGTCCCGCAGTGAGCCCAGCTTCCTCCATGCCCTCAGCACAGCCTCGCCCACCGCGTCCTCGGCCGCCGCCTCGCTCCCCGTGACGGCCAGCGCCGCTCTGTACATATTAGGGGCATATTCGGTAACGATCCGCTCAAATTCCGCGCTGTCTGCCTTCACACGCCCCCTCCTTTCTGTCCGGACACTATATAGATTTTCAAAAGCCCAAAACGGTTCCCGGAAAACGCAAAAAATTTCCCGCGCCGAAGCGCGGGAAAACAGTGTTTTGGAAAATTATTTCAAAATTACCTTCATAAAGCTCTTTTTGCCCCGGCGGAGGACTACGCCCTGGCGGAGCTCCGCCTCAGAGAAGGTCTTCCCGATGTCGGTGACCTTAGTGTCGTTGGCGGTGACGCCGCCCTGCTGGATATTGCGGCGGGCCTCGCTCTTGGAGGCCACAAGGCCGGCCTTCACAAGAAGCGTCATGATGTCAGCCGCCCCGTCGGTGAGGTCATTGTCCGTAAGCTCCACCGTGGGCGTCTGGCCGCCCTCGCCGCCGCCGAAGAGGGCTCTGGCGCTCTGCTGGGCCTTCTGGGCCTCCTCCTCGCCGTGGACGAGCTTTGTGAGCTCAAAGGCCAGTATCTCCTTGGCGGTGTTTATACGGCTGTCCTGCCATGTCTCCATCTCGTCTATTTGCTCCAAGGGCAGGAAGGTCAGCATCTTCAGGCACTTTATGACGTCCGCGTCGCCCACGTTGCGCCAGTACTGGTAGAAATCGTAGGGGCTTGTCTTGTCGGGGTCCAGCCACACGGCGTTGCCGGCGGTCTTGCCCATCTTGTTGCCGTTGGAATCGGTGAGGAGCGTAATGGTCATGGCGTGGGCGTCGCGCCCAAGCTTGCGGCGTATGAGCTCCGTGCCGCCCAGCATATTCGACCACTGGTCGTTGCCGCCGAACTGCATGTTGCACCCGTAGTGCTGGAAGAGGTAGTAGAAGTCGTAGGACTGCATTATCATGTAGTTGAACTCAAGGAAGGAGAGGCCCTTCTCCATTCTCTGCTTATAGCACTCGGCTCTCAGCATATTGTTTACGGAGAAGCATGCCCCCACCTCACGGAGAAGGTCGATGTAATTTAAATTCAAGAGCCAGTCGGCGTTGTTGACCATCTGGGCCTTGCCCTCGCCGAACTCGATGAACCGCTCCATCTGGCGCTTGAAGCAGGCGGCGTTGTGCTCGATGTCCTCGCGGGTGAGCATCTTGCGCATGTCCGTGCGGCCTGAGGGGTCGCCGATCATGGTGGTGCCGCCGCCGATGAGGGCGATGGGCCGGTTGCCCGCCATCTGGAGGCGCTTCATCAGCGTCAGGGCCATAAAATGCCCCGCCGTCAGGCTGTCCGCCGTGCAGTCAAAGCCGATGTAAAATGTGGCCTTGCCCGCGTTTATCATCTTTTTGATTTCAGTCTCGTCCGTGACCTGGGCTATGAGTCCCCTGGCCACCAGCTCGTCATAGATCTCCATTTGTTCTCTCCTTATGATAACTTAAATGATTGGTGTGTCACGGCTCCTCGTGTTCCCTGCCGTCGCCGGGCTCCAAAAGGCGCTTGCCGCAGAAGGGACAGCGGGCGTCGTCCATGTCGTGCATGGTGCCGCAGTGGGGGCAGGGTATCTGGGCTATGGCGTTGCCCTCCTCCGGCTTTTCCGCGGCCTCCACGGCCTTGGCGGCGTAAAGCTCCAGCTTGTGGCACTTGTCGCAGATATAGACGTCCGCCTCAAAGGCTCCGGGCAGGGCGCTGGCCGCTCCGGGTATGGGGAGGGCGATGGTGAGCTCCTTTTTGAGACGCTCACGGCCGACGTAGGTCATGTGTCCGCCGCACCTTAAGCATGTCTCCTTATCCACTGTTCGTCACGTCCTTTCAAAAAATAAACCCTCTATCCGAAGACCGAATAGAGGGCGTAATAACTTACGCGGTACCACCTCATATCGCGGGGCCCTCGCGGGCCTCCGCCTTAGAAAGTCAAGGACTTTCGGCGCTGTACCGGGCGCGCCCGTCGGTGGCTACTGGGAAGACCGTTCACCCCGCCGCTCCGGACCGTATTCGCCAAGGCGTCCCCTCCCCCTTACACCGGCCGGGGGTTCTCTGGGCGGGACTTACCTCGCTACTTGCGCCCTTCATAGCGTTTTCATCATGATTTTACTATCAAATTCGCCGGTTGTCAATGATATTTTAGTATAATATCGCGCTGTTTTGAGGTAAGTTTCGGGTAAGTTTCGGGCAAGTTTTGGGTAGGTTTTGGGTAGGTTTTGGGTAAGCTTCGGGTAAGCTTCGGGTGGGTTTCGGGAGGCGTCTCACTCTCTATCTGTCATAAACCGGGACAGGCCGCAATAAAATCTGAGTACAAGCTTTGAATGACGGAGGGCGTACATATGACAGCCGCTGACAGTATGGTGGAAAAATTTGACGGGGCGGTCCTGCTCCTGCCCTACAAGCTCCGGGAGCGGGCGAGGACGCTTACACGGTCCGACAGGGCGAGGGCGGAGGAGATAAGGCTCCGGGTGGGGCGGCCCATGTCGGTGCTGCTGCCGGAGGGGGAGCTCACACTCGGAGGCGAGGCCGTGACGGCCAGGGACTTAGAGCTCTTAGTGGAGATCGCCACCGGGGCCTCGGTCCACTCAAGCGGCCAGTGGCTCAAGTACGGCTTCATACCCTGCCGGGGAGGGTGCCGGGTGGGGATATGCGGGTCGACCTACTTATCCGGAAATGAGGTCACGGGCTTCGGCTCCTACTCCTCGGCCTCGGTACGCATAGCCAGAGAGCACAAGGGCATCGCCGACGGACTGCTGCCGGAGCTCATGTGTGACGGCCGTCTCTCCTCCACACTCATAATCGCCCCGCCCGGAGGGGGGAAGACCACGCTGCTTAGGGAGCTTGTGCGGCTCATAGCCTCCCCCTCAAAAAGCCGGCCCGGCCTGCGGGTGGGCCTGTGCGACGAGCGGGGTGAGCTTGCCGCCATGCGAGGCGGCGTGGCTGGACTTGACGTGGGGGAGCTCACGGACGTGCTGGACGGCTGTCCCAAGGCCCAAGGGGCGCTGATGCTCCTTCGGACAATGAACCCTCAGGTCATAGCCATGGACGAGATAACCTCCCCTGAGGACATGGAGGCCATAAGCTTTGTGCGCAACTGCGGCGTGGCCCTTCTGGCCACCGCCCACGCGGGAGGGCCTGAGGACCTGCTCTCCCGGCCCCTTTACCGGGACATTCCCGACGTATTTGACGGCTACATAACGGTGGAGAACAAAAACGGGAAAAGGGCCTTCAGCTACAAGGCCGGAGGCCGCCCATGATAAGATTTTTAGGCGCGGCGCTGGTTATCTGCGCCACGGGGACCATGGGGGCCTTGGGCGTTATCACCCTCCGGCGGAGAGTGTG
Organism: uncultured Oscillospiraceae bacterium; assembly: GCA_947629755.1. GTDB lineage: Bacteria > Bacillota > Clostridia > Oscillospirales > Oscillospiraceae > RUG626. Next base: position 13,769 of record CANREY010000045.1, read on the forward strand.
CGTGCTGGAGGGGCTCATAGTCTCCCTTCAGCTCATGGAGAGTGAGATCTGCTCCCGCATGACGCCCATGCGGGAGGTGCTGGACATGCTCTCCGATACCGCTCCCCCCCGCGTCCGGGGCCTTTATAGACGGGCCGCCGAGGGCATGAGCGCCCTGGGACAGTGCTCATTTTACACCATTTGGAAAAACGCCGTGGCTATGTCATATGAGCTGGCCTTAAGGCCCGACGAGGCGCAGACGCTCTCGGAGCTGGGGCTGTGTCTTGGCCGGTACGACGTGCGGGAGCAGGCCGAGGCGATAGGACAGCTCCGCCGGAGGCTGGAGCTTTTACTGCGAAGGGCCGAGGCCGAGCGGGACCGGGACAGCCGGCTCCACGCCTTTTTCGGCATAGCTTCAGGCATATTCGCGGTCATAATCCTCCTTTGAGGACTGGGGGCACAAATGAACGTAGACCTTATATTCAAGATCGCCGCCGTGGGTATCTTAGTGGCGGTGCTCAACCTGCTCTTAGGCCGCTCAGGCCGGGACGAGCAGGCGCTGATGACCACCATCGCGGGGCTGGTGGTGGTGCTGGTGGTGATACTCAGGGAGATCTCAGGGCTTTTTGACCTCATAAAGTCCCTCTTTGGCCTGTGACATGGATATGCTCATAAAAATCGCCGCCGTCTGCGTGCCGGCGGCGCTCATCGCAGGGGCCCTCAAGAAGGACAGCCCCGCCATGGCCATGCTGGTGGCTCTGGCCGCCGGGTGCGTTGTCATATTCTCGGCCCTTGGCGCGGTGGCGGAGCTCGCCGGTTTCCTCCGGGAGGTGGCCGAGGCCGCCGAGGTGTCGCCCACGGTGCTCTCCGTGCTAATGAAGGCCGTGGGCATAGCCGTCATCTCCGGCATGACGGCGGAGCTCTGCCGGGACGCGGGGCTCTCCGCCGCGGCCTCGGCCTGCCGGTTCGCCGGCTCCGCCTCGGCCCTCTATGTGGCAATGCCCCTCATGCGGGGGGTCCTTCGTATGATAAGGGAGCTTCTATGAGGCGGCTTGGTTTGATTTTCGCCCTCCTGCTCACGCTGTGGCTCCTGCCGGAAACGCCGGCCCTCGCGGCGGAGGACTACTCCTATCTTGGCACGGAGGAGCTCACGGAGGGCCTTCCCGGCGGGGCGGGGGAGCTACTTGGCGGCGAGGACATAAGCTCCGCCCTTGACGTGCCGGGGCTTTTTCAAAAGCTCCTGCGCGCCGCCCTTGACGCCGCCGCCGAGGCGGTAAAGCCGGCCCTTGCCGGGGCCGTGGCGGTGCTGGCCGCCGCCTTTTTGTGCTCCGTGGCCCGGCCCGTCGCCGGGGAGAGCGGATTTGACTGCGTAAATTTAGTGGGCGTATTCGTTATCCTCGCCGCCTGCGCCGGGGGCTTTAAGTCCATGATCGGCGCGGCCGCCCAGTGCGTTCAGGAAACGAGGGACCTGTCCACCCTCCTTCTCCCGGTGCTGGGCTCCGCCGCGGCGGCTTCGGGCCACGCGTCCTCCGGCGCGGCAAAGCTGGCCGCCTCGGCCCTCTTTATAAATCTCCTCATGGACTTAGGCCAAAAGCTCATAATCCCCATGATATACGCCTACATCGCCGCCTGCGCCGGGGAGGCGGCCTTCGGCGGGCCGTCGGGCGGGGTGGCGAAGATAACGGCGGGGCTGGCAAAGCGGCTCCTTACGGGTCTTGTGCTGGCCTTCACGGTGTATCTGACCACCGTGTCCCTCATCGCCTCCTCCGCCGACGCCGCCGCGGTGAAGCTCACCAAGACCGCCATCTCCACACTCCTGCCCGTGGTGGGCGGCATAGTCTCGGACGCGGCGGACTCGGTGGCCTCCGGGGTACAGGCCCTTGGTGCCGCCGCCGGGGCTTTCGGCGTGGCGGCGGCGCTGGCGGTGTGTATAGGCCCCTTCGCCCGCCTTATGGCCGGGTCGCTTCTATACAAGGCGGCGGCGGAGCTGGCGGGCACGGTGGCGGACAAGCGCCTTTCCGGCCTCATCGCCGCCATCGGCAACGCCCACTCACTGGCCCTTGGCCTTGCGGGGGCGGAGGCGGTGATGCTACTCATATCCATAATAGCCGCGGCGAAGATCGCGGGCTGAAAGGAGCGAAAAATGGAGGCTCTGCGCAACTGGATAATGGCTCTGGCCGCCACGGGGCTCATATGCGGCGCGGCAAAGGCCCTGTCGCCGGAGGGGGCGGTAAAAAAGACCGTGAGCGTCATATGCGGCTTCGCCATGATGGCGGCGCTGCTCAGTATAGCCGGGGACGTGGAGGCCCTTGGCCTTTCACGGTACGCGGCGAAATACAGCATGGAGGCCGAAAAAAGCGCCGGCGACGCCCTTGAGGCCGCCCGCGCCCAGACAAGAGCTATCATAGAAGCCCGGTGTGAGGCATATATATTGGACAAAGGCCGCCTTATCGGCCTTGGTCCCGGCGACGTGGAGGTCACGGCCCGCTGGAGCGAGGAGGGCTTCTGGTACCCGGAGCGGGCGGAGCTTCACATAAAGGAGGACCCGGACCTCTCCCGTGTTATGGAGGCGGAGCTGGGTATACTCAGGGAAAATCAGATTTGGAGTACCGATGATGAAGGCTGACCTTAAAAACGCCCTTGACAAAATAAAGCTTAAGCTGTCCGAGCACAAGTACGTGGCGCTTATACTGCTGGTGGGGCTCATATTACTGCTCCTGCCCACCTCAACGGAGAAATCGACAGATCCCCCCGCCACACAGCCGGAGGCAACCGCCCCCGACGCTGCCGACGCGGAGCGCCGGTTGGAGGAGATACTCTCCCTCATCGACGGGGCGGGGCAGGTCCGGGTGCTATTGACCCTTAAGTCCGACGGCGAGCGGGTGCTGGCAAGGGAGACGGAGCAAAGCGCCGAGACGGACGGCGGCGGCAGTCGTCAGGAGTGCCGCGACAGCGCCCTTGTGGTAGAAAAAGGGAGCGGCCAGAGCGGGGAGGTGGAGGTAAAGTACCTCTACCCTGAGTACCGCGGGGCCGTGGTGGCCGCCGAGGGCGCCGGGAGCGCCACGGTCAGGGCGGAGCTTTTGGAGGCGGTGAAGGCCGCCACGGGGCTTGGGGCGACAGATATAAAGATCGTAAAAATGAGGTGAGGCTGTCGAAAAAGGCCTTCGGCCTTTTTCCGACAAGGGGGAGCGTGAGGATAAAATTTTTGAAATTGGAATTTCAAAAATTTTATCCTGCCGTCACGCCGCGCGCCGTCGTCGTCGCTGATGCCGCTTTGCCTCGCCCTCCCTGCGGTCGGGCTCAGGCGCTGGCATCGCTCCTCCTCTCCCCAGCGGGCAACAGCCCGCCGGGGGCCCCATAGAGCACTTGCGTGACAAAAGGGATTTTTCGCAAGGCGCATGTCCTTGCGAAAAATATTGGAAATGGTTTCGCAAACTGAGGTGAGCGATCACCTTTGATTAAATCCATGAGGAGGCAAAAATGAAGACTTTCAAAAGGAACGCGGTGATAATCACCGTAATGCTGTTCGTGTGCGCGGCGGTGTATCTGAACTGGTCCTACAACAGGAACGTGGAGGAGGCCGCCAAGGCCGGTACGGACGGGGACGTCTCGGCCCTTGAGCCGGGGGGCGACGGCGCCACCGAGGCGGGCGGCCAGTCCTCCGGCGGCGTGGAGACCCTGACGAACGTGTCACCCGACGCCGGGGCGGGGCTTTACTACTCCGTGACAAACGCGGACAACAAGGACCCCTCCGCCGGGGACGGCCAGTCCGCCGCCGAGCCCTCGGCCCCGGACGTACAGAGCTCCGATACCGGCAAGTACGCCGAGTATTTCGCCCAGGTGCGCTTAGAGCGCGCTCAGGCCCGTGACGAGGCCTCCGCCACCCTCTCCGCCGTGGCGCAGGCGGAGGGGGCCTCAAAGGAGACGGTGGACGGGGCGCTGGCGGCAATGACGGAGCTTGCCCAAAACGCCATGAAGGAGTCGGAGCTTGAAAGCCAGATACGCTCCAAGGGCTTTATCGACTGCGTGGTGTACCTCTCCGACGGCGGGGCGCGGGTCACAGTGGCCGCCGAGGGGGGCCTTGACAAGGCGGACGTGGCGAAGATAACGGACGTGATGGTCTCAGGCGCGGGCATACCGGTGAGCAAGCTTACGGTAAACGAGATTTGTTAAAAAAGGCCTGACGGCCTTTTTTAACAAGGGGGGGAGCGTGCGAAAAATACCGCAAAAAGGCCTGCGGGCCTATTTGCGGTATTTTTCTGC
>CANREY010000046.1 GCA_947629755.1 uncultured Oscillospiraceae bacterium
AGAGTTACATGTGATTCAAGTGCCCGGCTCAAACGCCGGGCACTGAGTTTGGGAGAGAATGGTTATTGAGCGCTTACACTGAACCAGGCCAAAAGCGCGCGGCGGACGCGGTCTATGTTGAGAGCTTCGTAACCGCTCAATAACCTCCCGCCTCCCCAAGGCCCCTCAAGTGTGAGATAATAAGCTCAAAATCAGCAAATGCAGAAAATGAGCAAGCAAAAAACTCACCAAGGAGGTCAGCAAAAATGACAGACGCATTAGAGGTACGCAGGGAATACCGCCTGCAAGAGTGGGCGAAGGTCGTGGCGCGGTGCCGGGAAAGCGGGATGAGCGCTTCCGCTCCGTGGCGTTGTCTTCGTCATCAACGTCACAAATCAAATCGCCAAGGATGCGGTATCCACCCGCCCGGAAATCCGCAAGCAGGTCGAACCACTCCTCAAATTCCGGCAGAAGCTCTGTCAGGAAACCCAGCCTGTTTTCCGGCCTCGTCTACTGCATGGATTGCGGGGCGGTGATGACGTACCACCGGACCCACGGAGAGAATGAGGCCAAAGCCCGGTTCATATGCTCCAATTACCGCAAGAACAGCAAAACCACCTGCTCAGTCCACGGCATCAGGGAAGAGGACCTCTACGCCATTGTCCTTGACGACCTCCGCCGCGTCACACACTTTGCAAGGCAGAATGAGCGCAAATTTGCGGAATACATCGGCAAGAAGCGAACAAGGGAGGCGCAAAAGGAGATGCGAGGCCTCGAAAAGCAGATAAAGTAAAACACAGGCTCCTAGCCGGAAAACATTAATTAATTTAGGTAGGTTCACAATGTTTCCCTACGATACCGCGACCGAGCGTCCGCTATTTTGTCGCCTGCGGGCGGGATTGTGGAATTGGACGAAAAAATTGGATTTGCGGCGCAAGATTTGCAATGAAAGAGAACAATATACACTATTTACCTTGCGGAAAAAATGCGTATAATTAGGGGCGTTGTGAGGAACAACAAGTAAATCTTTGGAGGCATTAACTATGAAAAAGCATGATACTAACAAGAAAGGAAACGCCAGAAGGAACACCGTCAGCGTCGAGCGTGAGCTCACGGGCGGTATGAATTTCGTGGCCGTCATCGGCAGCGTTGAGCGGCTTCGGAATCCTGAATTCTGGAGATAAGCTCCGCAAGCCGGTGTGTTACGTTTGGTATCACGCCGAAACATAATTGAATATCGTAAAGAAGATCCCCGCCGAGGTTGGCGGGGATTTTCGCGTTTATTTGGATTTTTTGTATTGGTCTATACCGCTTTTGAGCCGGTCGAGGGCGATTTTGAGGGTGTCGCGGGAGGTGGCCAGATTAAATCTTATGAATTTATGGCCGTCCGCGCCGAATTGGGCGCCGGGGGAGAGGCGGAGGGAGGCTGTCGAGCGAAGACAGTCGCAAAGCTCGTCCGTGTCGTCGGTCAATTTGGAGCAGTCCAGCCAGAGAAGGTAGGTTGCGTGGGATTTGATCGCCTTTATTTCGGGAATATGAGTTTGCAAAAAATCGAGGGTCAGCTTTTTGTTCTCAAAGATGCACTCCCTGAGCTCGTCGAGCCATGGGGCGCATTTTGTAAAAGCGGCCTCGGCGGCGGCGACGGCGAAGGAGTTGGGCTCGGCCACCTCGTCGGTGTTGATGGCCCGCCAGACCTTGTGGCGCAGATGGGGCTCCGGGACATAGACCGCCGCCGTCTGGATACCGGCGATGTTGAAGGCCTTGGTGGGGGCGATACAGGTGACGGAGACGCGGCGGCAGGTATCGGAGACCGAGGCGAAGGGGACGTAGGAAAAGCCGGGGTCCGTAAGGTCACAGTGAATCTCGTCGGATATGACGGTGACGCCGTGCTTTGAGGCAAGCTCGCCGACATGGGAAAGCTCCTCCTTTGTCCATATGCGCCCCACGGGGTTGTGGGGGTTACAGAGGATCATGAGCGTGACCTGCGGGTCGGACATGGATTTTTCCAGCGCCGCGAGGTCACGGAAATACTCGCCGTCCGGCCCAATCTTCAGTGGGCACTCAAGGGGGACGCGGCCGTTATTTAAAATTGAGTTGAAGAAGATGTTGTACACCGGCGTCTCGATTAGGACCTTCTCGGCCGGGGTGGTGAGCTTGCGGACGCAGGAGGATATGGCGGGGACCACGCCGGTACAGAATATGAGGCCCTCCCGGTCCAAAGTCATGCCGTGGCGGTCACGCCACCATGAGACGTAGGCGTCATACCAGCTGTCGGGTATGATGTTGTAGCCGAATACGCCGTGGGCGGCGCGCTTTTCAATGGCGGCCCTTATCTCCGGGGCGGCGGGAAAGTCCATGTCGGCCACCCACAGGGGGAGCTCACCGGGGGCGCAGTCGTCCCACTTTAAAGAGCCGGTGCCAAGGCGTGAGGGGACGCGGTCAAAATCGTACATCAGGCGCAGCCCTCCCGGCGGAGGATTATTTTTGTCTTGCCGGGGTCCACCTTGTCGCGCTCAATGGTGAGCTCGCCGATGGAGTCGGCCTTTATATAACCGGAGGTGGGGTTTAATACGGAGTCCACGGAGCCGTCAATGTCGGCCTCCACGGTCGAGTACTCAAAGGCCAGAGTGGTATTTAAGAGCTTACAGCGGCGAAGTGTCAGATTCTCGATGTAGCACATGCCCTGAAGGCTCTCTATGGTGCAGTTTTCAAAGGTCAGGTTTTTGCCGTTCCAGCCGAGGTACTCCCCGGAGATGAAGCTGTCCCGGACGAGGACGTTCTCGCTGTTCCAGAAGGCGTCCTTTGAGAGGAGGCGGGAGTTTTCAACGGTTATGTTCTTCCCGCCGTCAAAGGAGTAGTTGCCCACCAATCGCAGGTTATTGACGGCGATATTCTCGGTGTTCATGGCAAAGTAGTCGCCTTTGGCGCTGACGTTGTCAAGGCGCACGCCGGAGCAGTGCCACAGCGTCTCCTGCGCGTTGGGCATGTCCACGTCCCGGAGGGTGAGCTCACGGCAGCGGCGGAAGTTCTTGGGGGCCTCAATAACGGCCCGGTCCACCTCCATGTTGTCGGTATACCACACGCCGGCACGGGCCATCTCGAACCACTGGCAGTCCGTGACCTTCACGTTACGGCAGTACCACAGGGGGTACTTCCACTTGAACATGCAGTTCACAAGCTCGATGTCCCGGCTCTCCTTGAGGGGGGATTCGCCGTCGTCGAAGATGGTGTCGTAAATTTTAAGCTCCCTGCTCATGAAAAGCGCCCTCTCGCCGGTGAGACGCTGGGCGCGGACTACGTTTTGCATCGCGCTGATCCTTTCGTTATCTTTTAACCTAAAAAGTATAACATCGAAAGGTGGGAAAATCAATTGCAAAAATGGCGGGAGGGGGCCCAATTTATCACGTTTTACCTGTTTTCTTTAAGGCGTTGCGCTCATAATTCCGGCCGCGGCGGAAGCCGTAGTTGTAGGCGGCGGCCAAGGTGTAGCAGATGTCGTCGTTATTTGAAATAAGACCGATGAGCTCCACCACGGTCATATTATAGTGAGCCGGCGGTTTGTCGAGGAGATGCTTTTCAAACCAGTCTTTGTCGTAGACGCGGGGCATGGGGATACCTCCTTTTTAAATATAGTGCAAGAAACATGCACTGTGATATGCACGTATTATAGTGTAAAATAATTGCACTGTCAAGTACAAAATGGGGAGGAAGTAACCATGTTCGGAAAAAGACTGAACGCGACGCGAAAAGAGAAGGGCTTTACCGCCCAACAGATGGCCGATATGCTCAATGTGACGATAAGGACATACCGAAACTATGAGAGCGGGACGACGAGCCCGTCGTTTGGGACACTGGCGCGGATAGCGGATATATTAGAGGTCACAACGGACTATTTACTGTGCAGGAATGAAAACGGAGAGGACGGTGGGGAGAATGATGCTCGGAAAAAGACTGAATGAGGCGAGAAAGGCGAGGGGATTTACTGCCCAGCAGATGGCGGACATGTTGCACATAACATTGAGCAATTACCGCAAGTATGAAAGCGGACGGGCCTATCCACCGGTGGACAAGCTGGCGCAGATGGCGGATATACTTGAGGTGAGTACGGACTATCTGCTGTGCAGGGGGGAGAATGTAGAGGGCGACAACAAAGGAGGCGAGCAATGTTAGGAAAGAGATTGAGTGAGACGAGGAAGGAAAAGGGTTTTAGCGCTCAGCAAATGGCCGACATGCTGGACATTACCATCGGCGCGTACAGATTTTATGAAAACGGTAAGGCGAGGCCGACGCTTGATAAGCTGGTACGGATAGCGGATATATTGGAGGTAACGACGGACTATTTGTTGTGCAGGGAGGAGAAGGAGGAGTAGACGCCCCACCCCCTACCCCCTCCCAAGGGAGGGGCATATTTTGCGTTCTATTGGGGGCGAGGTGGTAGACGAGGGGACGGGCGGGTCTGGGACCCGCCCCTACGGGGAATTGGGAGATTTCCCGTTATGCCGTAGGGGAGGGTTCTAAACCCTCCCGTATTTAAATAAGCGCCGAAGGCGCAACCTCATAGAGTGCCACCTCCTCGTAGGAGGGGGGTAGGGGGGAAGCGAGGCCGAAGGGCTTTGCCGGTACTTCCGAAAGAAAGATAATGCTTATACGATGGCCTCGCTTCCTCAGTCGCCTGCGGGCGGGACGAGGGGACGGGCGGGTCTGGGACCCGCCCCTACGGCGTTAACAGGTGGTGCTCTCATTTTTTTCGTAGGGGCGGGTTCCAAACCCGCCCGTTTTAAATAAGCGCCGGAGGCGCAACCTTTTTGGGGGTGAAATTTTGCTTGACAAAAGGGGGGAATGCGGATATAATACCGGCAAATGGCGATGAAGGGGAAGAAGTAGGCGGGGAACGTCGCAGAGAGGGGCCGGTTGGTGTGAGGCTCTGACGGGAAGCGCTGAAGGGTCGTCCCGGAGCCGCGGGGGTGATATGTAGTCCCCGACGGGTGCTCCCGTTACAGAGTGATGAGTGTCCGCGCGCAGGCGTGGAAATTCAGGTGGTACCGCGGATTGATATTCATTCGCCCTGAGCATTGGCTTGGGGCGAATTTCTTTTTGCCCCGCAACTTAGAAAGGAGATCAGAATGAAAGAATTGCCGAAAACCTACGACCCCAAATCGGTGGAGAAGCGGATCTATCAGATGTGGGTGGACGGGGGATACTTCCACGCGGAGAGGGATCCGGAGAAAAAGCCGTTCACTATCGTTATACCGCCACCCAACGTGACGGGACAGCTGCATTTGGGACACGCCTTTGACGAGACGCTTCAGGACGTGCTTATAAGATATAAGCGCATGATGGGCTATTCCGCCCTGTGGCTCCCCGGCTATGACCACGCGGGCATAGCCACCCAGATAAAGGTGGAGGAGCAGCTGAGGGGCGAGGGGCTCACACGCTTTGACTTAGGCAGGGAGAAATTTCTCGACCGGGTATGGGACTGGAAGAATAAGTATGGCGACAGAATCGTGGAGCAGCTCAAGACCTTGGGCTCCTCCTGCGACTGGGAGCGCCAGCGCTTCACCATGGACGAGGGGTGCTCCAAGGCCGTAAGGGAGGTATTCTGCTCCCTCTATGAAAAGGGCCTTATCTACAAGGGCAAGCGCATCATAAACTGGTGTCCCCACTGCACCACGGCCCTCTCGGACGCGGAGGTGGAGTATGAGGAGAAGCCGGGCAAGCTCTGGCACATACGCTATCCCCTGACCGACGGGTCCGGGTATGTGGTGGTGGCCACAACGAGGCCGGAGACCATGCTGGGCGACTCCGGCGTGGCGGTGAACCCGGAGGACGAGCGGTACACCGGACTTGTGGGCAAGACCTGCACGCTCCCGCTGATGAACCGTGAAATACCCATCGTGGCCGACGAGTACGTGGACATGGCCTTCGGCACCGGGTGCGTGAAGATGACGCCCTGCCACGACCCCAACGACTTTGAGGTGGGCCTGAGGCATGATTTGGAGCAGATCCTTGTCATCGACGGCGAGGGGAAGATAATAAACGGCGGGAAATATAACGGCATGGACCGGTACGAGGCGAGACGCGCCATCGTGCATGACCTTGAGGAGCAGGGGTATTTAGTTAAGATAGAGGACCACGTGCACAACGTGGGGACCTGCTACCGGTGCCACTCCGACGTGGAGCCTTTGGCCTCGGACCAGTGGTTTGTGAAGATGGAGCCGCTGGCAAAGGAGGCCATACGCGTGGTGGAGGACGGGACCATAAAATTCGTCCCCGACCGCTTTGCCAAGACGTATCTTAACTGGATGCGCAACGTCCGGGACTGGTGCATCTCCCGGCAGCTCTGGTGGGGCCACCAGATACCGGCCTGGTACTGCGCCGACTGCGGACACGTCACCGTCTCCCGCACCGACGCCACCGAGTGCGAGCACTGCCACTCCAAGAACATCGAGCGTGACCCGGACGTGCTGGACACATGGTTTTCGTCCGCCCTCTGGCCCTTCTCAACGCTGGGCTGGCCGGACAAGACGGAGGACCTTGAGTATTTCTATCCCACGGACGTGCTGGTGACGGGCTACGACATAATCTTCTTCTGGGTGGCCCGCATGATATTCTCCGGCATGGAGCACATGAAAAAGGAGCCCTTCAAGACGGTGCTCATTCACGGCCTTATCCGGGACCCACAAGGGAAAAAGATGTCAAAATCCGCCGGAAACGGCGTGGACCCCATCGAGATGATAGACCGCTACGGCGCGGACGCCCTGCGCTTCAACATCATAACCGGCAACTCCCCCGGAAACGACATGCGCTTCTATACCGAGCGGTGCGAGGCCATGCGCAACTTCGCAAACAAGATATGGAACGCCAGCCGCTTTGTGATGATGAACCTGACGGTGGAGGACGGGACCCTTCCGGAGAAGCTGGAGCTGCCGGATAAGTGGGTGCTTTCAAAGCTCAACGCGCTTATCGGCGAGGTCAACGACAACTTCGACCGCTTTGAGCTTGGCATCGCGGCGCAGAAGATATATGATTTCATCTGGGACACCTTCTGCGACTGGTATATCGAGCTTTCAAAGCCGCGGCTTGCCGAGGGGGACGAGAACGCCCAGCGGGTGCTCTTATATGTGCTGACGGATATACTGAAGCTCCTGCACCCCTTCATGCCCTTTATCACCGAGGAGATCTATCAGGCTCTGCCCCACGAAAAATCCGCCCTTATAATCGAGGACTACCCGGTCTTTGACGAAAAGCTCAGCTTCCCCAAGGAGGAGGCGGATTTTGAGAAGGTCATGGAGGCCGTCAGCGCCATAAGGTCAAAGCGCAGCGCCATGAACGTGCCGCCCTCCAAAAAGGCCAAGGTCACCGTATCCACCTTGACGCCGGAGCCCTTCAGGGCCGGAGCGCCCTATATCCAGCGCCTCGCGGGGGCAAGCGAGGTGGAGGTCATGGGCATGGCGGAGGCCATGTCCGACGCGGAGATGGAGAAAGCCGGTATGGTCACGGTGGTCACACACTCAGCCCGTGTGTTCCTGCCCTTGGCCGAGCTTGTGGACCTTCAGGCCGAGCGGGAGAGGATAGAGAAGGAGCTTCGAAAGAACAGGGGCTTTTTGGAGGGACAGATGAAGAAGCTCTCCAACGAGGCCTTTATCTCCCGCGCGCCGGAGAACGTGGTCAACGCCGAGCGGGAGAAGGCGGAGAAGCTGCGCTCGCTCATAGAAAATCTGGAAAAATCCCTTGAGGCGTTGAAATAATACGGTCTTTTGACAAAATATTCAGGGAATATACTTTAAAATATCCGTGTACGGTGAGTACACGGATATTTTTTACATATGAAAGGCGAGATTATGAAGCTTACATCTACACAAAACGGCGGGAAGCTGACGCTGGCCATAGCGGGGGAGCTGGATCACCACGAGGCGAGGGCGCTGTGCGTGGAGATGGAGGAGCGGATCGAGGAGGTCCTGCCAAGAGACTGCGTGCTGGACCTTAAAGAGCTTCGGTTCATGGATTCCTCCGGCATAGCGGTGATACTCAAGGTCTACAAGCACATGAACGCGCTGGGCGGGAGGCTGACGGTGAGGAATGTGCCGGACCAGCCCTTACGGGTGCTGGACGCCTCCGGGATAGACAGAATGATCGAAATCACGGCCGGAGAGCCGGATTGAAAAGGAGATGTACATATGAAGGAGCTTAACAGTATGAGGCTGGAATTTCCGTCAAGGTCGGCAAACGAGGGCTTCGCCAGGGCCGCGGTGGCGGCCTTCGCCTCCCAGCTTGACATGACGCTGACGGAGCTGGGGGACGTGAAAACGGCGGTGTCCGAGGCGGTGACCAACTGCATCGTCCACGCCTACCCCGACATGATCGGTACAGTACATATGCGGGTGAGGATAGTTGATCCTGAGACGCTGGAGATCCAAGTTAAGGACAAGGGCCGGGGCATCGAGGACGTGGAGCGGGCCAGAGAGCCCCTTTTCACCACGGGAGGGGAGGACCGGAGCGGCATGGGCTTTACGATAATGGAGAGCTTCATGGACGAGGTGAAGGTCCGCTCAAAGCCGGGGGTGGGCACCGCGGTGACCATGAGGAAAAAGATAGAAAAACGCAGACCCGTAAGATGAGCGGCCCTGAGCGGGAGCTCCTTGACGCGGCGAGGCTTGGGGACGACGGGGCCATGGAGCGAATGGTGAGGGAGAACTCCGGCCTTATTTGGAGCGTGGCAAGGCGCTTTTTCGGCCGGGGCGTGGAGCCGGACGACCTCTATCAGCTGGGGTGCGTTGGCTTCATAAAGGCCGTCAGGGGCTTTGACGAGGACTTCGGCACCAGATTTTCCACCTACGCCGTGCCGAAAATATCCGGGGAGATACGAAGGTTCCTCCGGGACGACGGGGCCATAAAGGTAAGCCGCGGCATGAAGGAGCGGGCCCGTGTAATAAGGCTCGCCAGACAGGAGCTGGAGCAGCTTCTGGGCCGGGAGCCCACGGTGTCGGAGCTTGCGGGCAAGACGGGGCTCTCGCCGGAGGACATCGCCGCCTGCGAGCTTGCCACGGCGCCCTCGGAGTCCTTGCAGCAGGAGGCGGGGGAGGACGGCTTCACCTTGGAGCAGACGCTGGGCGACGACGGGCAGGAGGAGCGGGTGCTGGAGCGTGTGGCGCTCCGGGAGGCCGTGGGGAGACTGCCGGAGCGGGAGAGAATGGTCATAATTTTGCGGTATTTCAGGGGGCTCACCCAGTCGGACGCGGCGCGGATCCTCGGCGTGTCGCAGGTTCAGGTGTCAAGGCTGGAGAAGAAGGCGATGGGTCAGCTGAGAGAGGTGCTGGAATAGATTGCCGTCAAAGGCGAGGGCTTTTGCCAACATAAAAAATTTCCGGAATCGCGATTTCGATTCCGGAAATTTTTATTTGAATTGGGGGTACGCTTACTCAGCTTTCGGGGATCAGGCGGTCAACGAGGCCGACGGCGCCGGTGGCGGTGGTGTTGTCGAGGTTGAGGCAGAAGATGACGTCATTTATATTTTTGTCGCGGACAAGGGCGGGGAGGGTGCCGTTATAGTAGCGGAAGTCTATCCAGTAGATGTGCTCATAGTGGTCGATGAGGAATGGGATAAAGGCGTTGCCGAAGGAATCCTTTATGACCACGCAGGAGCTGCCGTCGGTTATCTGTGGATTGTGGGCGTAGGAGTAGGGCTGGTCGGAGCCGGAGAAGCAGTAATACTTGGCGCCGGTCTTGTAGCCCTCCACGTTGTGTATGATGTCCCACTTGGTCTCATTGCAGTTTTTGTCGGCGTAGACCATCAGGTTCGTGCCCATGGGCACGTATGCCTTTACGGTGTCGGGGTTTTCTTTCATGTCCTCGGAGAGGGTCTTGGAGTAGTAGGAGCCGAGAAAGCCGGTGAAGGTCTTCTCCTCGAACTGGTCCAGCGTGTGGGGAGCGACGCCCTTCTCACGGCACAGCTCGGTGTAGGCGTAGTAGGCCCCAAGGGCGGTCCAGTGGTGGTCCGTGCGGAAATAGAGGTACTCGTCGTTGTGGGCCCTTAAGACGTCGTAGATGTTGAGGGCGTGGACGGCGGGGTCCATAAGGCCGTTTATGTACTCTATGGCGGCTCTCTCGTCGCTGAGGCCGATGTCCTCCTGAAGGGACTTGTCAAAGAGGATACCGGAGCTTAGGGGAATGGCGACGGAGTAGATGTTCACCTCGTCGCCCATGACTTTATGGGCGCGGTTTATTGCCGCGGCGTACCTGTCGGCCCCGGACCTGTTGAAATAAAAGAGGCTGTACGCGCTGTCGCCGGACACGTAGATGGAGCCCAACACCTCACCGCCGGTCACGGGGACGCCGGTGTCAGGGGGTACGGTGGTTGGCGGGTCGGTATCGGGCGGGAGGGTCCCGGTGGGCTCGGCGGCGGAGGTCCCGGAGGGTTCGGTGGCGGGGTAGGAGGGCTCCGGGGGGACGCTCGGCGCGTCGGGTATGTCGTCGCCGTGGTTGTCATTGCCGATTATGGTGACGGAGCGGTTGCCGTAGAGGGACTTTAAGCGGTTCGCGCCGCGGATAAATATATCACGAAGGGGGTAGGTGTCCGCGTACCACTTGTCCAGCTCCATGGTAAAGCTCCCGTCCATTATCCCGGAGAGGGTGAAATGTGGGAAGGGCGTGAGCTCACGCTTTTCCACCTCGGAGACATGAGGCCGCAGGGGCCATATGGCCCCGATAATGGCCAAAGCGCCAAGAACGGTGAAGAAAACTATATTTTTTATCCTGTCTGTCTTTTTCATAACGCTCACCGTGTCAGAAGGTCCAGTAGATGAAGGGATTATACGTGTTGCCGGTGAGGACCATAACGGAGAGCACCAGCAGTATGGCCGGGTGGAGGACGTCGTAGGCCCGGTAGATGACGCGGGCGGCGCTATTTCGGCTGTCCCGGAGCCAGAGACGCAGGTTGTGCCAGAAGGGCGTGCAGGCCACGGCGGACACTAAAAGGAGCGCCCAGTTTGATTTGAGCGTGATGCCCGTCACGGCGCTGTATAGAGCGTTGCCGTTGAGGCCGAGCATACCGGCAAGGACGGTCAAAAGGGAATGAAGGTCCTCAAACCGGAATATGACCCAGCTGAGGCAGATGATGAGGAGCATGGCCGCGTAGCGAAATACGCCGGGGACGGCGCGGAGGACCCGGTCGGGTACGGCCTTTTCCGGCACTAAAAGCAGGAAGAAGAACATGCCCCAGATGATGTAATTCCAGGAGGCCCCGTGCCATAGCCCCGTAAGGAACCACACAACAAAGAGGTTGAGGATCTGCCGGGCCTTGCCGCGCCGGTTGCCGCCCAAGGGGATATACACGTAGTCCCGGAAGAAGCTGCTCAGGGAGATGTGCCAGTTGCGCCAAAACTCCGTGACCGACAGCGACACGTAGGGGTAGTTGAAGTTCTCCCGGTAGTGGAAGCCGCACATGAGGCCCATGCCGATGGCCATATCGGAGTAGGCGGAGAAGTCGAGATAAATTTGTAAGGCGTAGGCGAAGGCGGAGAGCCAGAGCCCCGCCACGGGCTTTAGAGCCAAGGCGGAGGCCCCGCCGGTGAAAAAGGCGTCGGCCACCACGGCGCAGGAGTTGGCGAGAATGGATTTTTTAGCTAAGCCAACGGTGAAGCGGCTTATGCCGCGGGAGATACCGGACCCGGTGACGCGGCGGTCATGAAGCTCACGCGCTATGTCGCCGTAGCGGACGATGGGGCCCGCCACGCACTGGTGAAAGAGGCTGGCGTAGAGAAGGAGCACCCAAAAGCGCCTCTGGGCCCGGACCTTCCCACGGTAGACGTCCACGGCGTAGGATATGAGCTGGAAGGTGTAGAAGGATATGCCCAGCGGCAGGACGATGTCCGGCACTACCTTGGGTATGCCGGTGAGGAGACGGAGATTTTCCAGAAGGAAGCTTAAGTACTTGAATACGCCCAGCACCGACAGAAGGAGGGCGACGCAGACGGTAAGGAGCCGCCGCCGGACCTTGCCCTTGTAGACCTCAAGCAGCAGGGCGATAAACCAGCACACGAACACGTCAAAGAGCAGTATGGCCGTGAAGGCAAGGGAGGCCCAGCTGTAAAAGATAAGAGACGCTATGAGAAGGAATATATTTTTAGCCCTCACGCTCGGCATAAGGCTGTGGCCTAAGATGGTCACGGCGAAGAACACGAGGACAAAGCTCATACTTGAAAAGACCATGGGAGATACTGCCGCCTTTTTTCGACATTTTTCGCTATTTTCCAAAAAAGCTTAGTCTCGAATTGCATCATATTTGCATACTTTTTGCATCATAATCGCGGTTGTAACCAACTGTAAGCGGGCTGTAACCGATATGTTTTTCTTTTTAACCGATGGAATTTATGTTGCGTAAGAGGAGCATATGTGATAAAATAAACAATGTCGCCAAAAAGCGGACACCATTGAACGGAGGTTTGGGAATGAACATCACAAAGGATATAAAATATGTGGGCGTAAACGACCACAAGGTGGACCTTTTTGAGGGGCAGTACGTGGTGCCAAACGGCATGGCGTATAACTCCTACGTCATAATGGACGAGAAGATAGCCGTCATGGACACGGTGGACAGGAATTTCACCCACGAGTGGCTGGACAATTTATCCGAGGCTCTGGGCGGGAGGAAGCCGGACTACCTCATAGTCCAGCACATGGAGCCGGACCACTCGGCGAACATAGCGAAATTTATGAGCACCTACCCCGGAGCCACGGTGGTGTCCTCCCAGAAGGCCTTCAACATGATGAAGAACTTCTTCGGCAAGGACTACGAGGACCGGAGGATAGTCGTGGGGGAGGGGGACACCCTGACGCTGGGCGCCCACACCCTCACCTTCGTCACGGCACCCATGGTCCACTGGCCGGAGGTGATAGTCACCTACGACAGCACGGACAAGGTGCTTTTCTCCGCCGACGGGTTCGGAAAATTCGGGGCGCTGGACGCCGAGGAGGACTGGGCCTGCGAGGCAAGGAGATATTACATCGGCATCGTGGGCAAGTACGGCGCTCAGGTCCAAGCCCTTTTGAAGAAGGCCGCGGGGCTTGACATACAGATCATCTGCCCACTCCACGGGCCAGTGCTGACGGAAAATCTGGGGTATTATATCAATCTTTACAACATCTGGTCAAGCTACGGCGTGGAGAGCGAGGGCGTGGTCATAGCCTACACCTCCGTCTACGGCCACACAAAGGCCGCCGTGGACATGCTGGCCGAGAAGCTCAAGGCCAAGGGCTGCCCCAAGGTGGTGGTCACTGACCTCGCGAGAAGCGACATGGCCGAGGCCGTGGAGGACGCATTCAGGTACGGAAAGCTGGTGCTGGCCACCACCACGTATAACGCGGAGATATTCCCCTTCATGCGGGAGTTTATCGAGCACCTCACCGAGAGGGGCTTTAAAAACCGCACGGTGGGCCTCATCGAAAACGGCTCCTGGGCCCCAATGGCGGCCAAGGTCATGAAAAATATGCTGGAGACATGCAAGAACATCACCTACACCGACACAACCGTGCGCATAACCTCGGCCCTCAACGACGAAAGCCGGGCCCAGGTGGAGGCGCTGGCCGGCGAGCTCACGAGGGACTACGTGGCCCAAAACGGCGAGACGGCAAATAAGAACGACCTGAGCGCGCTATTTAACATCGGCTACGGCCTTTACGTGGTGACCTCCAGCGACGGCAAGCGGGACAACGGCCTTATCGTCAACACCGTGAGCCAGCTGACCAGCTCCCCCAACAGGGTGGCGGTGTGCATCAATAAGAATAACTATTCCCACCACATCATAAAGCAGACGGGGAAGATGAACGTAAACTGCCTGTCCGTAGACGCGCCCTTCAGTGTGTTTGAAAATTTCGGCTTCCAGAGCGGCAGGACGGCGGACAAGTTCGCGGGAATGGAGACGCTTCGCAGTGATAACGGCCTTGTGTTCCTCACAAAGTATATAAACTCCTTCATGTCGTTGAAGGTGGAGCAGTACATCGACATGGACACCCACGGCATGTTTATCTGCACCGTCACCGAGGCGAGGGTCATAAACGACCGGGAGACCATGACCTACACCTACTACCAGAACAACGTAAAGCCCAAGCCTAAGACCGAGGGGAAGAAGGGCTGGGTCTGCAAGGTCTGCGGCTATGTCTACGAGGGAGACGAGCTGCCTGAGGACTTCGTGTGCCCCCTGTGCAAGCACGGCGCGGCGGACTTTGAGCCCATAAAGTAAGTCAAAAATCTGAAAGGAGATATAAATATGAAATACGTCTGTTCAGTTTGCGGCTGGGAGTACGACGAGGCTGTGGGAGATCCCGACAACGGCATCGCCCCCGGCACCAAATTCGAGGACCTGCCTGAGGACTTTGCCTGCCCGGTGTGCGGAGTGGGTAAGGACAGCTTCGAGCAAGCGGAGTAAAAAACGTCCCTCCCGTCTATGAAAGGCGGGAGGGAATTTTTATTTTTGGGGCGCTTTCGCTTGACTTTTTCAGGGGCGGATATATATTATTTATAGTTGTTACCCAAGACTTACCCAAGGCTTACCCAAGGCTTACCCAAGGCTTACCCAAGACTTACCCAAGATTTACTGATAAGAGGGCATATTTATGACCATTAAGGACCTGAAAACAGGTGAGAGCGGGCGCGTCACCGCGGTCGGCGGCGAGGGCGCGCTGAGACAGCATTTTCTTGACATGGGCGTCACGCCGGGGGCGGAGGTCACGGTGGTGAAATTCGCGCCCATGGGTGACCCGGTGGAGGTGCGCATACACGGCTACGAGCTGACATTGAGGCTTGACGACGCGGCGCAGATTGAGATAGAGCCCGTGGAGCCCGCCGCCGCGGAGCCCGTAAAGCAGGGGAAAAGGCGCAAGGTGGACCACCCGTACTTCGGCGAGCCCGGCGTTCACCACGAGAAGGCCACGGAAAATCCGCTCCCTGAGGGGCACACGCTGACCTTCGCACTGGTGGGCAACCAAAACTGCGGCAAGACCACGCTATTTAACCGCCTCACGGGGGCAAATCAGCACGTGGGCAACTTCCCCGGCGTCACCGTGGACAGGAAGGACGGGTCCATACTGGGCCACCCGAACACGAAGATAACCGACCTTCCCGGGATATACTCCATGTCGCCCTACTCCAGCGAGGAGATAGTGAGCCGCCGCTTTGTGCTGGACGAGCGGCCCGACGCCATAATAAACATAGTGGACGCCACCAATATAGAGCGAAATCTCTATCTCACCATGCAGTTACTTGAGATGGACCGGCCCATGGTGGTGGCCCTTAACATGATGGACGAGCTCACGGGAAACGGTGGGTCCATCGATGTAAACTCCATGGAGTCGCGCCTCGGCGTGCCGGTGGTGCCCATCTCGGCGGCGAAAAATCAGGGTATTGAGGAGCTTATATCCCACGCTGTCCACGTGGCCAAATATCAGGAAAAGCCGGTGAAGGTGGACTTTTGCGCCAAGGACGACGCGGGAGGCGCGGTGCACCGGTGCCTTCACGCAGTGGTGCACCTCATAGAGGACCACGCGGAGAAGTCCGGCATACCCGCCCGCTTCGCCGCGGCCAAGGCCATAGAGGGGGACGAGCGGGTCATAGACAGGCTGGAGCTTGACGAAAATGAGCGGGAGCTTTTGGAGCACATAACCGTCCAGATGGAGACGGAGCGGGGACTTGACAGGAGCGCCGCCATAGCGGACATGCGCTTTAGATTTATAAGCGACGTGTGCCGGGAGTGCGTCAAAAAGCCAAGGGAGAGCCGGGAGCACATAAGAAGCGAGAAGCTGGACAGGGTGCTGACGGGGAAATATACGGCCATACCGGTGTTCGTGTGCATAATGGCGCTTGTATTTTACCTGACATTCAACGTCATCGGAGCGTGGCTTCAGGAGCTCATGGAACTGGGGATAGGTAAGCTTACGGAGGTCGTAGACGGCGCCATGACCTCCGCCGGGGTGAACGAGGTCTTACACGACCTTGTTATCGGCGGCATATTCGAGGGCGTGGGGTCGGTATTGAGCTTCATGCCCATAGTCGTTGTGATGTTCTTCTTCCTGTCGCTTTTGGAGGATTCGGGGTACATAGCCCGCGTGGCGTTTTTTATGGATAAGCTGCTGCGGAAGATCGGCCTATCGGGCCGGAGCATCGTTCCCATGCTCATCGGCTTTGGCTGTACTGTCCCGGCGGTGATGGCGACGAGAACGCTGCCAAGCGAGCGGGACAGGAGAATGACCATACTGCTGACGCCATTTATGAGCTGTACGGCGAAATTACCCATCTACGCCTTTTTCGTAAGCGCCTTTTTCCCCGGAAGGGGCGGGATAGTCATGACGGGGCTGTATCTGCTGGGCATCGCCGTGGGCATACTTATAGCGTTCCTATATAAAAAGGTGCTTTTCCGGGGCGAGGCCGTGCCCTTCGTCATGGAGCTTCCAAACTACCGTATGCCAAGCGCGAGAAGCACCCTCCAGCTCATGTGGGAGAAGGCGAAGGACTTTCTGCAAAAGGCGTTTTCCGTCATACTTATCGCCACGGTGGTGGTGTGGTTCTTGCAGAGCTTCGACCTGCACTTTAATCTGGTGGCCAGCTCCGAGCAGAGCATAATGGCGAAGATAGCGGGGGGCATAGCGCCGCTGTTCGCGCCGCTGGGACTGGGGGACTGGCGGATATGTACGTCGCTCATAAGCGGCTTTATGGCCAAGGAGAGCGTGGTGTCGGTGCTGGAGGTGCTATTTGCCACCGAGGGCGGTCTGGGCGCGGTGCTGGATACCGTGTCCGCCGGGGCGCTCTTAGTGTTCAGCCTCCTCTACACACCCTGCGTGGCGGCCATAGCCTCAGTAAAGCGCGAGCTGGGGGGCCGCTGGGCCGCGGGAGTGGTGGTCTGGCAGTGCGTTCTTGCGTGGCTGGTGGCCCTTTTGGTCAGGGGGATACTTATACTTGTGCTGTGAGGCGAAAAAATGAAACCGGTTGACATAATCGTTATGCTGTGCGTGATCGCGGTGCTTGCGCTGGCAGTGTGGCTGAACGGCAGGAGGAAGAAGACGAGCTCCTGCTGTGGGGACTGCTCGAAGTGCGCCAAGGCCACCGCCGTGGCGGACAAAAAGCGGTCTGATTACCCATTTGAAATAAGGGCGGAGATAACGGGTATGACTTGCCAAAACTGCGCCGTCACCGTGGAGAACGCCTTGAACGCCCTTGAGGGCGTCTGGGCCGCGGTGAGGATCGACACCAAGACCGCGCGGATACTGTGTAAGACGGAGCCGGATAAGGAGAAAATTCGAAGGGCCATACACGACGCCGGATACGGCGTGGGGAGCCTTGAGATCGTGACTGATGCCTGAAGGTGACAAAAATGACGTTTTATCAAAAATATAAAAAGCTCGGTGTCTCTTTGGCCTCCGCCGGATTTATCGAGGGCGGGGAGCCGGAGCCTTACTTCTGCACCCCGAAGGGGGCAAAAATAATAGGCCGGGCCGGGGTGGACGGGATACACTACTGCTTTGTCCGGGGCCTTGGGGAGACGGTATTCGCCGTGAGCCCCATGGCCGGGA
>CANREY010000047.1 GCA_947629755.1 uncultured Oscillospiraceae bacterium
AGCTCCGGGCCATACTCATAATAGGCGAGCAGGACCATTGAGGCGTCGCTGTTTACCCGGCAGTCAACGAGGGAATTCCCATTAAAATACTCCCCCGTCTCCGGGCCGCCGGCGTAGAGGTCAAAATTGGCCTTGTGGAAAACATCTGTGACATTTCCGGTCTCCGGCTCAAATATAGAGGCCCCTCGGTAGTTGCGCGGGCAGACGAGCAGTCTGTTTCCCATGCTCCGGACGATAAAATCTCCGTAGGGCTCTCCTTCCTCGGTTTTTATGTCCACGGCGATGTTCCCCTCGTGCTCGCACCAGTCAAACTCCGCCTCCACGGGCCCGTTTTCACCGGCGATCGGGACGCTTGCGCGGTGCCAGTCCCGGCTCCTTGTGAGCTCCCCCTTTTGCGGCGTCCACACGCCGGTGGCGACCCACCACTCATTTTTGTCGGTGAAGTACACAAACCCCCGTCCGACTGAGAAGGGCCCCAGGACCCTATAATGCTCCGCGCTGACGCCACCGGCCATTATCTCGTACTCTCCACGGCTGCCCGAGCCGTCAGCGGCGTAGGTACCGGCGGGCTCGTCCTCGCGGTCCAGACGGTCATGGACTGAGTCGTTATTCACGCTGGCTCCGGTGAGCAGTGTAAAAACGTCCTCCCTGAAGTCCTCGTTCACCGCTAAGGCCGTGGCGAAGGTCATTATGCCAAGTATAGCCGCGGCGGCCAGCACCACCGGCCAGCGTAACCTGTGTCCGGTCTTCGCCGGTTCGACCGCGTCAGGCAAAAATCTGTCAGATATTTCTCCGAACGCCCAAAATATATCCTCCGCGTTCATATCCATTCCTCCTTTTCAAGATACGCCCTCAGCTTCTCCCGCGACCTGCGAAGCGATGCCTTAAGGCGACGGGAGTCGGACCCACGCCGCTCCACGCGGGCCCTTTTCGGCGCTTTTCCGTTTGTCGTCGTTGCCTTGCGTCAGCAAGGCGGCCTCCTCCGCGCGGAAAATCGCTCGAAAATTGCGCCGCGTGGAGTGCGAAGCAGTTTCTGGCGAGCGGATTTGTGTCCGGGCAAGGAAAAGCCCGCGGGGAATACTTCCGTATTGCCAAGGGCTTTGACGCCGCACGGGCGCAAATCCGCCGCCAGAAACCGGCGTGGGTCCGACTCCCGTCGCCTTAACCCCCTGACGGCTCATGCCGGTCTCCCGTGCTATTTCAGCCACGGGCTCCGCGGCCCAGTAACGCCGCGTCATTATTTCCCTCGCCCTTGCCGGAAGGCCCTCCAAAAAACCGTTCAGCGCCACGGCAAGCTCCCGGCTCTCCACCGCGCCCTCGGTGGAATTATCCGCCGGAAGTACCTCCGCAAGCTCCTCGATACACGCCGTCGCCTCGCTCCCACCTCTCTTTGCCGCGGTGAGTCGCCGGTAACGGTCTATCGCAAGCCTCCGTATAAGCTTACCGAGAAACGGTCCAAGCCTCCGGGGCCTGTGTGGCGGCATGGAGTTCCAGGCCGCGAGATACGCGTCATTCACGCACTCGTCCCGGTCCTGCGTGTCTGTCAGCGCGTTACCGGCGATCTTGGTAAGATAATTTCCGTACTTCTCCGCGGTCTCGCTTATCGCCCTGTCGTCCCTCGCCCAGTAAAGCTCAACGATCTCTTTATCCTCCATCACTTCACCTCCCATTTTTTCGGGCCCTCTGCCATAATACTCGAAAAATAACCCCAAAAGGTCACACCCCCCGCGCTCCACCGGAGCTGCCAATCCCCTCATCAAATATTTTTCGCAAGGACATGCGCCTTGCGAAAAATCCCTCTTGTTTTGCGGAGTGTACGGCCCTCCGGGCCGTGCGCGGAGCAAAACGGCAGGAATAAATTTTTTGAATTTCGCAAAATTCAAAAAATTTATTCCTCTCGTCCCCCCTTGCTGGGAAAGGCCGTCAGGCCTTTTCCGGCAAAAAGTCGAGCGCCCGGCATACCGTAGTATTCCGGGCGCTCATATAGGGATGGTGGGGGTGGTGGGAGCTTATTTAACGAGCTTGGCGACCTCAGCGGCCAGGTCGTCCTGGCGCTTCTCGATCCCCTCGCCCTTCTCGAAACGGACGGCTCCGGCAAACTTGATGGTGCCGCCCAGGGTCTTGGCGCAATTGGCGATGTACTTCTCCACGGTCACGGAGTTGTCCTTGACGAACTCCTGCTGGAGAAGGCAATTCTCGGCGTAGAACTTGTTGAGCTTGCCCATGACTATCCTCTCACGGACCTGCTCAGGCTTGCTGGCCATGGAAGGATCGTTGGCCATCTGGGCCATCATGATCTTCTTCTCCTCGTCCAGCACGTCCTGGGTGACCTGGGACTTATCCCAGAAGCGGGGGTTCAGGGCCGCGATCTGCATGGCGGCGTCCTTGCCCACGGCCTCCACCTTGTCGGCGGGCAGGTCGGTGTCCATGTTCACGATGACGCCGATCTTGCCGCCCATGTGGACGTAGGGGACGGAAACGCCTGTATCGAAGCGGGCGAAGCGGCGGACGTTGATGTTCTCGCCGATCACCAGCACCTTCTCGTTCTGGGCCTCCTTGACGGTGAGGTCGGAGGCGGGGTATTTGCAGGCCATAAGGGCCTCAAGGTCCGCGGGGGCGTCCTTGGCCACGACGGCGGCGATCTGGTGGACATAGTCCACGAACACGTCGTTCTTGGCCACGAAGTCGGACTCGGCGTTGACCTCAACGCAGACACCCACTCCGTCAATGACGGTGGCGTAGGCCACGCCCTCGGCGGCGATGCGGCCGGCCTTCTTCTGGGCGGCGGCAAGGCCCTTCTCACGGAGCCACTCAACTGCCTTGTCAATATCTCCGTCGGTGGCGGCAAGGGCCTTCTTGCAGTCCATCATGCCGACGCCGGTCATCTCGCGCAGGTTTTTTACATCAGCGGCGGAAATAGCCATTATCTCGATCCTCCTATATTACTCTACGTCGGCGGCTTCCTCGGCCTCGGACTCCTCCTTGGCCTCGGCGGCGTCCTCGCCCTGGCGGCCCTCCTGAATGGCGTTGGCCATAGTGGCGGCGATAAGGCGAATGGCGCGAATGGCGTCGTCGTTGCCGGGAATGACGTAATCTATCTCGTCAGGGTCGCAGTTGGTGTCAACGATAGCGACGATGGGGATACCCAGCCTTCTGGCCTCGGCGATGGCGTTGCGCTCCTTGCGGGGGTCGACGATAAAGAGGGCGGAGGGGAGCTTGTTCATCTCCTTGACGCCGCCGAGATACTTCTCAAGCTTGGCCATCTCGCCAAGGTGCTTCATGACCTCCTTCTTGGGGAGCATGTCAAAGGTGCCGTCCTCCTGCATCTTCTTCAGCTGCGCCAGACGGTCCACGCGGGTGCGCATGGTCTTGAAGTTGGTGAGCATACCGCCCAGCCACCGGGCGTTCACATAGTACATGCCGACGCGCTCGGCCTCCTCGCGCATGGCGTCCTGGGCCTGCTTCTTGGTGCCCACGAAAAGGAGCGTGCCGCCGTTCTCGGAGAGCTCGCGGACGAAGTTATAGGCCTCCTCCAGCTTCTTCACGGTCTTGGCTAAGTCTATGATGTAGATGCCGTTGCGCTCCATGTAGATGTAGGGAGCCATCTTGGGGTTCCAGCGCCTGGTCTGATGTCCGAAGTGGACGCCGGCCTCAAGGAGCTGTTTCATTGATACTACTGCCATTTTTGTTCTCCTTTAAAATTTAGTTCTTACCTCCACGCGGCATAAACCGTGCCAACCTTGCGGCACATGACCCGGCAAACCTGCGTGTGCGTAATTCCCCCTTGGGGGCTTTAGTATTATAACAGAGCTTTTTCCCGATTGCAAGGATTATTTTTCCCTTTTTTGAAAAAATCCATTCCTTTTTTTATTCGTTTCCCCCGTTTCAGTAGAAGAACCTCTCAACCTTATCACTTATCCCCTCCCGGAAGGCCCTCAGCGTGTCCTCGTTTTCGTCTATCCAGTAGGGCCGGGAGACCGTGTAGTCCTCCTTCGTGTCGTCAAAGTCGGCGTAGTCGAACCACACCGCCGCCTTTATGTGGCCGTAGGAGCCGATGCCGGCGAACATGTCCCGTATCCACCCCGGCTTGTCCCCGCCCACGGAGGAGGAGGCAAATTCCGTTATCACCCAGGGAAAATCCCCGAAATACTCCCCGTACTCGCCGTCTATGGCCTCGTATATCTCGTCAAAGCTCCGCCATGTCTCCCCGAAGCGCTCAGCGTAGTAGGTACCGGTGTTGTAGCCGGTGGCGCCGATAACGTGGACATACCCGTTTCCGGGGTAGTAGGCGAGATACGAGTTCCAGTTTGCCGGCGGGCAGTCCCTGTCGTTGGGGTTCCACACCCATATGAGATTATCTACGCCCCTATCCTCAAAGAAGTCATAAATATACCGCCACACCGCCACAAAAATGTCGGGGTCGGCCATATTCACGACGCCTGAGTAGCTGCACCAGTCGGAGTTCATCTCGTTATTGAGCCTGAAAAGCACCGGGTGGCCGAAGGATATAAGGCTCCGGGCTATCTCCTCAAGCTTCCCGTCATACTCCCCCCGCAGGATAGCCAGCATGGGCGAGGCCTCGGTGTAGAGGCCCTGATTTCCTGAGACGGTGCACTGCATGGTGAGCTCCGTGAGCTTCCCCTCACCATACCAGCCCTCCATTATATCCACCGGCACGGGCTCATTTAGCTGAAAATATTTAAGCGCTATGGCGAAGCGGTGGCCCAGCTTCTCCTCGATGGCGTGTGTGTCGGCGCTGAACACCCCGAAATAGGGCTCGTCAGCCGATAAGAGCTTTTTATAGGACGCCACCGTCTCCTTCGACCAGCCCTCCGGCGTCACGGGCTCAAAGTCCGTGTGGAGCTCGCGGCTTTTAAACCGTATGGACGGGCGGAGGGTCTCAATAAACCCGTCCACCGCTTTTTGAGCTTTGTCCGCGTCAACGCGGCTATCGTACTTTAAAAGCGCCCTTATAAAATATCTCGTGCCCGTGCGGAGCGTGACAAAGGTATACGTGTCCCTCATTCCCTCCGGCATACCCTCAAGGCGGACCGACACATACTGCTTCATGCCCTCGCTGTCCCGCGACAGGACTTGGGTCCCGTTGGCCGCCTGCCAGTCGGGGCTGTCAAAAAACCGGTTAAAGTAGTAGTCGATATACTCCTGTATATCGAGATATGGCGAGCGCTCCCGCGACACCCGGACGTAGAGATAGTCGCTCTCGAACGTCTCATAGATACGGCTCTGACTCTCATCGGCGGCCATGTCCTCCGGGAGAACCGCGCGCCAGCCGATAAAGCGGTCCACTATCCCCAGCCCGTCATACAAAAAGAGGTAGGCAAAACCGAGGGCGGCCACGACGAATATCGCCGCGGCGCTGAGAAAAACTACCGCTCTTTTCTTTTTTGTCATGGGCTTTTTCCCTGTATCGCCCTTTTTCATATGGTACCTCGTCTATTTTTTCACGTCGTTTCTCTTTTGGGGCTTCTTCTCCCGGATCTCCAGCCTGTCGTCCTCCACTAAAATAATGTCGTCGCCGATCCTGCGTATGGCCCCCCAGGGTATGACGTACTCGTTTGACTTTCCGAAAATGCCGGAAATTTTGAACTCCCCCGGCACCACCAGCGCCGACATCTGCCCGGAGTTTATGTCGAAAACAGCGTCCGACACGAACCCCAGCCGGTAGCCGGTGTTCACGTTTATGACCTCCTTATAGCGAAGGTCGCCTATCCTGCAATCCATATTATCACCCCGGAAAAATATATTCCCGGAGGCGGCGGTCTATTCCCGCGGAAGCTTTATAACGACTACCTTCCTTATGAGCCTCAGCCCCTCGGCGCACACAAGGCTCAGGATAAGCAGCAGCGGCAGCGCCGACAGCTCCACATACAGCTTCGGGCTCCAAAGGAGCTTTACGAACCTGTGCTGGCTCACGTAGTAGCAGTAGATGAAGGAGTGGACGAGAAATATATCCCCGCTCCTGCTCCCCACGTACTCCGCCATACGGTCAAGCACCGGCACGCGGCAGAGCGTGGCCCTGAGGAAAAGTATGAGCGACAGGGCGAATACCGTGTCAAAGGCAAGGCCGATAAGCCCCCTTATAAAGGCGCAGGCTATAAAGCCCGCCGTCACGGCGCAGGTCGCCGCCCAGCCCCGGCGGCCCCTCAGGCGCGCGGAAAATTTGTCAAGAAGCCCCCTCTGGGCCAGAAATACCCCCACGGCGAAGGGCAAAAACCAGTATATCTCCCGGCAGGAGTCCCAGCCGTCGTTGTTGCCGAGGAAATAATAGAGCACCACCGGGACGGCCGCCACGGGAAGGGCTATGTACGGAAACCTCTTCACCGCGAAATAAATAAGCGGGAAGGTGAGGTACAGTACCAGCGCCGCCTCCATGTACCACCAGGTCTGGTTGAGCGTTGCCGTGCGGAATATGGGCCTCAGGGCCAGAAACTCTATGAGCGCCTGAGCCGCGCCCCGTACCCCCGTGCCGTACACCGCCTCAGGCGTGTACTCAGGTCGTCCGAAGAATACGGCCCCCAGGGCGAAGATCATGTAGACGAGCCAGTAAGGCCACATGAGCTTCAGGGTGTGTATCAAAGTAAAGCGTACCGGGTCCCTCTCCTCCCGGCGCTTGAAGCTCACAGCGAGGCCGTAGCCCGACAGCATGACGAAGGTGGCCACGCAGACCTTGGACAGCGTGGCTATCACCGTGAGAAGGCGCTCATTTGCAATGTCTATCGGCGCGGGGAGCACGCCCATGTAGAGGTGGTGGGTGAGGAGCATCACCACCGCCACGGCCTTGACTATGTTCGTATCCCTTGGGGAGAAATCCCCGTGGACCGGGACCTTCATAAATATCGCCTCGATCCCTCAGTTAAGAAAGTCCTTGAGCTTCTTGGACCTTGAGGGGTGGCGGAGCTTCCTCAATGCCTTTGCCTCAATCTGGCGGATACGCTCACGGGTGACGTTGAACTCCCGGCCCACCTCCTCAAGGGTCCTCGTGCGGCCGTCCACGATACCGAAGCGAAGCTCCAGCACCTTCTTCTCTCTGGGCGTGAGAGTGTCCAGCACCTCCATGAGCTGTTCCTTCAACAGCGTGAAGCTTGCGGCCTCCGCCGGCTCCGAGGCGTCCTCGTCCGGCAGGAAGTCCCCAAGGTGTGAGTCCTCCTCCTCGCCTATGGGCGTCTCAAGGCTCACGGGCTCCTGAGCTATCTTCAGTATGTCCCTCACCTTGTCCACGGGCATATCCATCTCCGCCGCTATCTCCTCAGGGGAGGGGTCGTGGCCCAGCTCCTGAAGGAGCTGGCGGCTGACCCTTATGACCTTGTTTATGGTCTCCACCATGTGCACGGGTATGCGTATGGTCCTGGCCTGATCGGCTATGGCTCTCGTTATGGCCTGGCGTATCCACCAGGTGGCGTAGGTGGAGAACTTGTAGCCCTTCTGATAGTTGAACTTCTCCACCGCCTTTATGAGCCCCAGATTGCCCTCCTGTATGAGGTCTAAAAACAGCATTCCACGGCCCACGTACCTCTTGGCGATGGACACCACCAGCCTCAAATTGGCCTCCGCCATGCGCTGCTTGGCCTCCTCGTCGCCGTCGGCCATGCGCTGGGCCAGCTCCACCTCCTCCTCCGGGGTGAGCAGGTCCACCTTGCCTATCTCCTTAAGGTACATTCTGACGGGGTCGTCGATGGCGAAGGAGTCCGAGAGCGCGTCGGTGCTCTCCAGCTCCTCACGTGTTATCTCGTCGATGCCCTCCAGCTCCTCTAATGGCGCGTCCACGTCCTCCAAAAGCTCCAGGGCCTCCTCGTCCGTGGTCTCCACGCCGAGGGCCTCCAGCCGCTCGTAGAATTTGTCGATCTGCTCCGGGTCGAGGTTCATGCTGTCGATTACGCTGAGCTCCTTCGAGGAGAGGGAGCCCTTCTTCTGGCCCTCCTTTATAAGGGCCTCCAGCTTGTCAAGCTGTGCCTGCTCCTGATTCTTGCTGTTATTGTTGTTCGTCTTCTTTTCTTCCATGGTCTTTATCCTCCAAGCCCTTTTTTCTTTTGATATTTGTCCCTG
This sequence comes from uncultured Oscillospiraceae bacterium, assembly GCA_947629755.1. Lineage (GTDB taxonomy): Bacteria > Bacillota > Clostridia > Oscillospirales > Oscillospiraceae > RUG626. Next base: position 8,065 of record CANREY010000047.1, read on the forward strand.
ACCGCCAGAAGATCCCGGCGGCCCGATTTTTTTACCGCTTCGGTCTTTATTTTGTCTATGTAGTCGGACAGCGCCTCTCTGGCGTTGCCCATATTGACGGGGCCTTGCAGTATCCGCGTCAGCTGTGAGGCCTCCTCCGGTGATAGCGTTGCGGAGATCACCGCCGGAGTGACCTCCCGGTGCTCCGTGGCCCTGCTGACGACGCGCTCATATATCCCGCCGAGAAATCCTGAGGTGAAGTCCTCCCGCTTTAGCCCCTCCGTGTACCTGACAAGCTCCGGGTCTGCCATAAGGAGCCTTACGATCCCCTCCTCCGCCGCGGCGGAGGCCACGTTCTCATACCTTATGTTCTTTGCCGCCGGCTGTACGGTGAGCTCCGGCCTCATGGCCTGACGCTCCCGCTTTTTCCGCTCCGTGGCCGAGTTTTTCCGCATGGCCCCCCGAAGCTCGCTCTGCACCGCCTCCGCCGACACACCGGCGTACTCAGCCACGCGCTTGGCGTATATCTCCCGCTCCACGGCGTTGGGGTTCTCCGCCAGAAGCTCCGTGGCCTCCTTCAAAAAGCCCAGCCTTCCGTCGTCCGTATCCATATCGTATTTCGCTTTTACCGCCAGTATTCTGTATTCCACGTGGTTGGCGCTCCGCTCCAAGAGGAGCTCGAAGGCGTCCGGCCCCTTTGCCTTTATAAATTCGTCCGGGTCCTTGGCCCCCTCCATTCTGAGCACCCTCACTTGGAGCCCGGCGGGCTCCAAAAGCCCAATGGCCCTCTGGGCGGCCTTCACCCCGGCGGCGTCGGAGTCGTAGGCTATGACCACGTTTTTCGTGTACCGCGACATGAGCCGGGCCTGCTCGGCGGTGAGTGAGGTGCCAAGGCTGGCCACCGCGCAGTCAAAGCCCGCCTGATGGAGCATCACCACGTCCACGTTGCCCTCGGCCAATATGAGCATACCACGCTTTGACCGCTTGGCCAGATTGAGGGCGAAGAGGTTCCGGCTCTTTGAGAACACCGGCGTGTCCGGGGTATTCAGATATTTGGGCTCCCCGTCGTCAAGTATCCTGCCGGAAAAGCCTATGACGCTCCCACGCACGTCGATCACCGGGAATATGAGGCGGTTTCTGAATACGTCGTACACCCCGCCGTTTTTGCCCCGCTTGGCAAGGCCGGCATCAAGAAGCTCCTGGTCCGAAAAGCCCCGCCTTCGCATCTCGTTTACCAAGGCGTACCAGTCGTCCGGCGCGGCCCCCAGCCCGAAATTAGTGACCGTCCTTTTTGTGAGGCGGCGCTTTTGAATGTAGCTCACCGCCTTCTCGCCCTCCGGCCTCGATAAATTGTCGTAAAACCACCGGGCGGCGGATTTGTTGAGCTCCAAAAGCCTCGCCCGCCTGCCCGCCAGCTCCTTGTCCCCGTCCTCGTCGGGGACCTCCATTCCGGCGCGCCTTGCCAAAAACGCCACCGCGTCCCGGAAGGGCAGGTTCTCTATCTCCATTATGAAGCTTATCACCCCGCCGCCCTTGCCACAGCCGAAGCAGTGGTATATCTGCTTGTCCGGCGACACGGAAAAGGACGGCGTCTTCTCCGAGTGGAAGGGGCAAAGCCCGAACTGGTTGGAGCCCGACCGCTTTGTCAGCTGTACGTAGTCGGACACCACGTCCACAATATCGCACCGTGAGACAAGCTCCTCTATGAAGCTGTCCGGTATGGCCATCTCTGTCCCCCCTTCAGTATAAAATAAATCCGGCGCTTACGTTTTTTATAAGTTATTTTATATCCCACGCCTTGGGCACGAAAAACCTGTTGTGCATCTCTATGGCGTAGGGGTCCGTCATGCCGGACACGTAGTCCGTCACGGCCCGCTCCACGCCCTCCCGCTCGGCGATGGACAGGTACTCTTCCGACATTTTTGCCGGATTTTTAACCAAATAATCAAATATCCCGGAAAGAAGGCCCAAAACCTTTCTCTCCTCGCCCTTTACCTCAGGATTTTTGTAGACTCTCTCGTATAAAAAGTCGGAAAACGCGTTGACGGCGTCCTCCACCTCCGGGCTCATTCCGACCCTTCCGTCCTCAATGCCTCTTGCTATGATGTCCTCAACGATGGTATTTATCCTGGCGCTGTACCGCCCGCCGAGGACGGTCCTGACCTTGTCGGGTATGTCCTCGCCCCGGAGCGTCCCGGACCTTATGGCGTCGTCCACGTCGTGATTTATGTAGGCTATCTTGTCCGCCAGTCTCACCACCTGTCCCTCCAACGTCTCCGACAGGGGGTCGCAGGTGTGGCGCAGTATGCCCTCCCGGACCTCGTAAGTCAAATTGAGCCCCCGGCCCTCCTTTTCGATGATGTCCACCACCCTCAGGCTCTGCTCATAGTGCCGAAAGCCCCCGGAGGCGGCGAGAAGCTCGTTTAAGGCCCTCTCCCCGGCGTGGCCGAAGGGCGTGTGGCCCAGATCGTGCCCAAGGCCTATGGCCTCGGTCAGGTCCTCATTTAAATATAGCGCCCTTGAGATAGTCCTCGCTATCCTCGTGACCTCCAGAGTGTGTGTCAGCCTCGTTCGGTAGTGGTCCCCCTCCGGCTCCAGAAAGACCTGTGTCTTCTGCTTTAGCCGCCGGAAGGCCTTGGAGTGGGTTATGCGGTCTATGTCCCGCTGGAAGCATGTGCGCACCTCGTCCTCGCTCTCCGGGTGCTCCCGGCCCTTGGAATTTTCCGCCCGAACACCCCTTGAGCACACAAGGGCCCTCTCAAGCTCCTCTCTTTTTTCTCGGATATTCATGCCCACGCCCCCTTTTCCTGCATTTACTTTATACGCCGCGAAACGCGAAAATCCTTTTTTTGAACTGAAAAAATTTAAAGAATTGATATAATTTGTATAATGTGGTATACTGTTTTAAATTTTCCACATATCAGCTTTAAATTTTTTCATAGATCCGCCGGATTTTCGGATAAGCTCTCATACTAATATCTAATTAAAATAAGACATTCGCGACGGTCTTTTTCGCGCCATGCTGCGTCAGCCGCCTTGGGAATACATACAGTATTCCCTGCGGCATCTTCCTTGCCTGACACGAAAAATCCTCGCCGCTCGGTGTCTCCTTTTAAATAGATATTAGTATCAGCCATATTTTCACGTATCGGCCATATTTTTACGAGAGGTACAACGCCATTGGACACTAAAGACACCGAGCGGGCCGTCTTGGTCGGCCTCGCCGCCGACAGCATGGACGAGCGCGAGCGCTCCACCGACGCCACCTTAGACGAGCTGGAGGCCCTTTTGGAGACCGCCGGCGGGCGGAGCTTTGGCAAAATACTTCAAAATAAGCGCGCCCCGGACCCCCGGAGCTTCATCGGCGAGGGCAAGGTCCGTGAGGTAAAGGAGCTCATCGAGGCTCAGGAGTGCTCCCTTGCCGTATTCGACAACGAGCTCTCCCCGTCACAATTGAGGGCCCTTGAGGAGGACTTGGGCGTCCACGTGCTGGACAGGTCCCAGCTCATACTGGACATCTTCGCCACCCGCGCCCGCACCCGGGAGGGGCGGCTTCAGGTGGAGCTTGCCCAGTATAACTACCTGCTCCCCCGCCTTACGGGCATGTGGACCCACCTTGTGCGCCAGACGGCCTCCGGCGGCAAGAGCCCCATCGGCACCCGCGGCCCCGGCGAGACACAGCTTGAGACCGACCGGCGGCACATACGGCGGAAGATACAAAAATTAGAGGAGGAGCTGGAGGACGTCCGCCGCGTCCGGGGCACCCAGCGCAGGGCCCGCGAGAAAAACGGCGTGCCGGTCATAGCCCTGGTGGGCTACACCAACGCCGGGAAGTCCACCCTTTTAAATAAGCTCACCGGCTCGTCCATCGACGCCAACGACCGCCTTTTCGACACACTTGACACCACCACGAGAAAGCTCACTCTCGCCCCCGGCTCTGAGGTCCTCATCTCCGACACCGTGGGCTTTATCCGAAAGCTCCCCCACCACCTGGTGGAGGCCTTCAAGGCCACCTTGGAGGAGCTGAGCTTCGCCGACGTGCTCATACACGTCATCGACGCCTCCTCCCCGGAGCGCTCCGACCAGATAGACGTGGTCCGGCGGCTCATATCGGAGCTTGGGGCCGAGGCCACGCCCTGCATCGACGCCTACAACAAGGCAGACCTCTGTCAGGACGTGGCCGGCATACCGAGAGGCGAGAACGTCATAGCCATCTCCGCCAAGACCGGCGAGGGCACGGATAAGCTTGTGGAGAACATCTCCGCCATCTTGAGCCGGGGCAAAAAGCGTGTGACGCTCCTTCTTCCCTACTCCGAGGGGGGACTTCTTGACCTTCTCCACCGGGAGGCCCAGGTGCACTCCCTCGACTACCTGCCTGAGGGCGTGGCCGCAGACGTCACCGTAAAGCCGGAGCTCTGGGGCGCTGTGAAAAACTACCTTAAATAAGGCGGTGGGAGACAAAATGTCAGAATATCTCATACCCGCCTCATACGGCGAAACCGAATACGTGGAGAAGCGCTCCCGCTTCATCGCCCACCTCTGGCACGTGGAGAGCGAACAGGAGGCGCTGGAGCGCCTCAAGGAGATACGTGAAAAGCACTGGGACGCCAGCCACAACGTCTACGCTTACAGCGTGAAAAATACCGGCGCCACCCGGTTTTCCGACGACGGGGAGCCCTCCGGCACCTCCGGTATGCCGGTGCTGGACGTATTTCGCAAGGCCGGGATACAGGACTTCTGCTGTGTGGTGACCCGATATTTCGGCGGCATACTTTTAGGCGCTGGCGGACTTGTGCGTGCCTACTCAAAGGCCGCCGCCATGTCCCTTGAGGCCGCCGGAAAGGCCAAAATGACCCTTCTGAACGAGGTCACCCTCACCTGCTCCTACCCCCAGTACGAGCGGATAAAGGCGGAGCTCCCCCGCTTTGAGGCGCAGGTCGAAAGTACCGACTTTGCCGCCGACGTGGAGCTCAAGCTCTCCATGACCCCGGAAAACTACGATAAATTTCTCCCCCGCGTCACCGAGCTCACCTCCGCCACCGCCCTCATAGAGCTCACCGGCCAGACCCTAAAGCCGGTGAGAGTGGAGTAAGCAATATCATAGAGCATCACCCCGCATATCCCCAAGCCCCTCCCTTTGGGAGGGGTGGCCGAGCGAAGCAGGCCTAAGTGGGCCGAAGCGAAAAAATTGACACAATGTTCATACATTCCCCCTCCAAATGTAGTACTCTCTCTATATCACTTACACGAGGTCTGCCACATGGACAACTTATGCTACGTCCCATGGACGCTTATGGAGAACTTCATACGGGACGCCTTTATGGCCTACGGCACGCCGGAGGCGGACGCCGAGATATGCGCCGACGTCATATTGGAGAGCGACCGCCGGGGCATCGCCAGCCACGGGTGCAACCGTCTCAAGCCCATCTACCTTGACAGGTTCGAAAACGGCACTCTCCTGCCCACAACTCCGGTGGAGGTCATAAGGGAGACCCCCACCACCGCCGTACTTGACGCCCACGACGGCCTTGGCATGGTGGCCAGCCACCGGGCCATGGAGATATGTATCGAGAAGGGCAAAAAAATGGGCATGGCCGGCGCGGCTGTCAAAAACTCCACCCACTACGGCATAGCCGGCTACTGGGCCGGAATGGCGGCGAGGGAGGGCCTCATCGCCATATGCGGCACCAACGCCCGCCCCGCCGTGGCCCCCACGGGAGGGGTGGACAACATGCTTGGCACCAACGCCCTGACCATAGCCCTTCCCACCGACGAGGACTTTCCCTTTATCCTTGACTGCGCCACCTCCACCGTCCAGCGGGGGAACATCGAGGTCTGGGCCCGTGAGGGCAAGCCCACCCCCGTTGGGGCCGTCATCGGCCGGGACGGGGAATATCTCACGGACTCCGAGGCCATATTGAAGGCCCTTTTAAATGACGAGGCCGCCCTTACGCCCTTCGCCGGGTACAAGGGCTACGGCTACTCCATGGTGGTGGAGATACTATCCGCCGCCCTCACCGGCGGGCCCTATATGCGTATGCTCTCCGGCTTTGACGAAAATGGCAACAAAAAGCCCTACCATCTTGGCCACTTCTTCTTCGTCATGGACCCGGACGCGTTTCTCGGCGCGGATACTTTCAAAAAAACCGCCGGCGACATATGCCGCGCTCTCCGTAACAGCGCGAAGGCCCCCGGCGTGGAGCGCATCTACACCGCCGGTGAGAAGGAGCACCTTGCGTGGCTTGAGCGGAAAGACAAAGGCGTGCCGGTGGAGCCCTCGGTACAAAAGGAGCTTATGGAGGTACGGGACAGGCTGAAGCTTAACTACACCTTCCCCTTTGAGGCAAAATGAAGAAGCTTATCGTATTATTCCTCGCCCTCTCCCTCCTCTCCGGCTGCGCGGTAAACGCGGGCCCTGAGGACGTGGAGAACGAAGATCTCACCTGCGACGGCCTCGCCGCCGCCATCATAGCCAGCCAACCCGATCTTCCGGAGCTCTACGCCGTAAAATACGGCGACCCGGAGTTTGAGGCATACTCCATGATTTACCTCGGCGACCTGTCCGGATCCGTCACCGACGGCGTCATATGCTCCCCTCTCGGCCCCCAGGCCAGCGAGGTGGCCGTCTTCGCCTTCTCCTCAAAGGACGACGCCAAAACCGCCTCCGAACCCCTGACGGACTACATATCCAGCCGCGTCGGCGCGTTTTTCGGCTACGCCCCGGAGGAATCGGCCCTTGCCGGGACCGGCGTGGCCCTCTCGGAGGGAAGCTTCGCCGCCATGTTCATCTGCCGCGACCCTGAGGCCGCCCGAAATGCCTTCACGGACTTATTCAAAAAAGACGCCCCGGAGCCCCCTGACCTCACCTCCCTCACCGGCCGCGCGCCCGGCCACTCGGAGCCCACGGAGCCTGAGGATACGTCGGCGCCCTCCGCCCCCTCGGAACCCTCAGCGCCCACTGAGCCCTCCGCATCTACGGAACCTTCCGCATCTACGGAGCCATCGGCGACCAAGGAGCCGCCAACTCCCACCTCTCCCCCGGCCACGGAGGACAGTGGGACCGCGCCCTCCGGCGACAGCTACGACCACGACGCGGTGCTCTCGGCCTACAATACCGGCGACGCCTCCGTCCTCACCCCTAAAAATCTGGCCGTCTACCGCCGTTGCCTTGAGATACTTGACGAGGTCACGGGGCCCGGTATGAGCGATTACGACAAGGAGCTGGCCATAAACGACTACCTCGTTTTCAGTATCGAGTACGACCCCTACGCCATGCAGGAAAAGCCGGGGCTCATCTATGAGCCGGACTGCGACAACCCCTACGGGGCGCTGGTGAAGGGTTACGGCATATGCCTTGGCTACGCCTCCTCCTTCCAGCTTCTCATGGACATGCTGGGGATAAAATGCCTTACCGTCCACGGCTTTGCCCACGACTGGCAGGAGGACCACGCATGGAACGAGGTGGAGCTTGACGGCGAGTGGTACTGCGTGGACGTGACATGGAACGACCCCATTTTCACTGGCTGGACCCCGGACGGCCTGACGCGCCTCATGTACGCCCGCTCCTATTTCAACGTGACGAGCGTGTACATGCGCTCCACCGACCACCAGTGGTCCGAGGACGTCCCTGAGGCCACCGGCACAAAATACGCCTTTCACTTTTAGAAAATCATAAAAATCCCTTGACTTTGCCGAAAAGCTGTGATATTATATCCCAGCGTTCCAAAGACAGCAGGTCTCTTCATGTGTAAATCCTGCCGAGGGCGGCAAATCTCTATTTGCTCTACCATGCCCTGATGCTTTGCGCGTCGGGGCATTTTCTATGGACGCCATCAATTCCACGGAGGTGAAAACAAACATGCCCAACGCAAAGGTCCTGAGTGAGAAGCAGGCGGTAGTCGCCGCGCTCAAGGAGAAGCTCAAGGGAGCCGCCGCCGGTGTTCTGGTGGATTATTCCGGTATCACCGTGGCTGACGACACCGCTCTCCGCCGCAAGATGCGCGAGGAGAACGTGGAGTACTCCGTCGTGAAGAACACTCTCGTGCGTTTCGCCATTGACGACGCCGGCTACGGTGAGCTCGACTCACTGCTCCACGGCACCACGTCACTGGCCATCTCCCATGAGGACCCGCTGGCCCCCGCCAGAGTGGTGTCCGAATACGCCGAGAAGCTTCAAAACTGCTTCGAGATCAAGGGCGGCTTCATGGACGGAAAGGTCATTTCCGTTGACGAGATCAAGGCACTGGCCAAGATCCCCCCGCTGCCCATTCTGCGCGCCCAGGTCCTCGGCACCATGCTGGCTCCTATTTCAAGCCTTGCCTGCGTGCTGAAGGCCATCGCCGAGAAGAACGGCGCCCCCGCCGAGCCCGAAGCGGCTCCCGCCGAGTAAGTCCCGGACTCACAGCTAACTTAACTCAAAAATACTTACAGGAGGAAATTTAAAAATGGCTGCTGAAAAAATCGCTGCCCTGATCGAGGAGGTCAAGGCTCTTACCGTTCTTGAGCTCTCTGAGCTCGTACACGCCCTTGAGGAGGAGTTCGGCGTGTCCGCCGCCGCTATGGCCGCTCCCGCCGCCGGCGCCGCCGGTGCCGCCGCCCCCGCCGCCGAGGAGAAGACCGAGTTTGACGTTGTTCTTGCCAGCTTCGACGCCGCGTCCAAGATCAAGGTCATCAAGGCCGTCCGTGAGATCACCAATCAGGGCCTCGCCGAGGCCAAGGCCACCGTCGAGGGCGCTCCCAAGACCATCAAGGAAGCCTGCTCCAAGGACGAGGCCGAGGAGCTCAAGAAGAAGCTTGAGGAAGCCGGCGGCAAGGTCGAGCTCAAGTAATTTCAAATCCCCCCAATATTCCCCCGTCCCCCGACGGGGGAATATTTTTGTCTCCGAAAAAATCCTCCCCCGCCAGCAAAAAGCCCCCTCCTCCCTGAGGAGGGGGCAGGGGGAGGAGCCCGAATATACCCCGTCCCCCAAAAAATGTTGCGCCTCCGGCGCTTATTTTAAAAGGGAGGGTTTAGAACCCTCCCCTACGCCAATTATGGGAAATTTACCATTCACCCCGTAGGGGCGGGTTCCAAACCCGCCCGTCCCCCCGTCCCCGCCGCGCGGACACCCCCTTTTTGGAAAAGGGGGCAGGGGGGATTAGAGCCCCTCGTCCTTACGTCCCCTCGTCCCGCCCGCAGGCGAAACCCCTTGGCTCCGCATCAACGGAGGAGCTGTCGCCCGCAGGCGACTGAGGAAGCGAGGCCCCCGTATCAGCGCAATCTTTCTTTCGTAGATGCCGGCAAAACCCTTCACCCTCGCTTCCCCCCTACCCCCCTCCTACGAGGAGGGGGCTCTTTATATTGTTGCGCCTCCGGCGCTTATTTAAAAAGTGAGGGTTTAGAACCCTCCCCTACGCCAATTAATGAAAAATCCCCCAATCCCCCCCGTAGGGGCGGGTTCCAGACCCG
>CANREY010000048.1 GCA_947629755.1 uncultured Oscillospiraceae bacterium
CCGCACGCACCTTTCCGAGCTCTTGGACGTCTATCAGGCCGCCTACGACAGGTATGTCGCCACGAAGTGAGGAGGCATCGGACATGAAGAAAATAAGTAAGCTTACAGCCATACTGCTGTGCCTTACCCTGACCCTTAGCCTCGCGGCCTGCTCCGGCGGAAACGGCGGCGAGAACACTCCCCCGTCCATCTCCGGCGTGGCCGACCAGTCAGTGGAGGCCGGAAGCCAGTTTGACGCTCTGGCGGGCGTCACCGCCACCGACGCCGAGGACGGGGACGTCACCGGCATGATCACGGTAAAAAGCGTACCTGAGCTCGACTTTTCAAACGGCAAGACCACCCCGGCGGACGCGGGCTCCTATGAGCTGACCTACTCCGTCACCGACAAGGCCGGCGAGACCGCCGAGGCCTACGCCACCCTGACCGTCACCCGGAAGACCGGCGAGGCGGTGGAGCTGGTGAGCTTCGACTTCTCCGACATCACCCCCGACTCCCACGGCTGGGAGGCCGTTATCGGCGAGAAGGCCAAGGCCACCGGCGAGCTCAAGAGCGGCGCTTTCGTCTTTGACATCGAGAACCCCGGCGAGGGCGACGGCGACGTCAAGCTCTCAAAGCCCGGCTTTGAGCTGAAGGCCGCCGATTACAGGCTGAAGGTCTGGGCCAAATCCACCGCTGAGACCTACGCCCACATGTTCGCGAGGAATGAGGCCGCTGAGGGCTGGGAGCTCTTCGGCGACGCGTATAACATGAAGATCGGCACCTCCGTCGCTCCTCTGGAGCTCAACTTCACCTCCCCCGGCGAGGGGACCGCGGAGCTCCTCATACACCTCGGAAAGATCTCCCCCAACCCCGACAACCCCGCTGATACAACTCCTGAGAATTTCACCGTCACCATCGACAAGATTGAGCTCTACGAGATAACGGGCGCTCAGACCGAGGTCCCCGTATATACGGCCGACTTTGCCGACGAGACCGCCGTGGCGCTCAGCGCCGGTGACGGAGCCAACGGCACAGCTTCCGTGGCGGACGGCAAGGGCGTATTCACCATCGCCAACTACCCCACCGAGGGCGGCGTTTGGAGCGTTAAGGCGGACCTGGGCCTTGGCGGCAGCGCCATCGAGGCCGGTACGAAGTACTACTACAAGGTGACGCTAATGTCCGAGAGCGATCAGGACGGCGAGCTCTTAGTCGAGAGCTCCACCCTCGCCGATCAGGCCAGGGCAAACTTCAACGGGCTTTCGCTCAAGGCCGGTGAGGAGACAACCGTCACAAAGCAGTTCACCGCCGAGAGCGCCGTTGAGGACCCCGTCATTCGTATGCAGATAGGCAACCCCGCCGAGGGCGTCACGGCCAACACCATAACCGTCACGGCCGTGGAGTTCGGCAAGCTTGAGGGCGACCTTGAGACGCACAAGACCATCGACAGCTTCTCCACCGCCCGTGCCGACGCCGAGGACTACACCTGGGGCGTGTATAACGGCACCGACGAGGACAACGAGCTGGGCGTGGGCACCATCTGGACCGAGGGCGGCAAGCTCTATTACCGCATCGACCAGGGGGGCACGGTCGACTGGCACAACAAGCTCTACATGAACCTTGACCTGCCCGCCGACAGCTACTTCACCGTCGAGATAACCGGAAAGGCCACCTCCCCCGTGTCCTGCGGGTTCTTCCTGAATCCCGCCGGGAGCTGGGACCCCAGAGTTTCCGAGGGCATCGACTTCACCACTGACGAGCAGACCTTCACCTTCGACACCACCGACACGCTCATCATGGATATGCCCTTTGAGATGCTGTTCCAGTTCGGCTCCGCGGACCTTGCCGCCATGGGCGAGGTGACCGTTGAGATCTCCAACATAACCATCTATCAGAGAAGCGTGGCGTAAAGAGCACCCGTGGAGGGAATGAGCCGGTGCTCATTCCCTCCCTTGGCGTATTAAGGAGGCCATTGAATTTGAAAAAAATAACTTGCGCGGCGCTGTGCCTTGCCCTTATAATATCCTTGGCGGCCTGCTCGTCGGCGGAATACACCGTGAGCTTCGACGAGATCTCCGCCGGTACGGCAATAGAGCCCCTGACCGTGAAGGGCGGCAAAAAGGCCGACGCCCCCGCCGACCCTACGCGGGAGGGCTACGGCTTCATCGGCTGGTTTAAGGACGCGGGGCTCACCGAGAGCTTCGACTTTGCCTCGGACAAGGTTGAGGGCGATATGACCCTCTACGCCGGGTGGGACAAAAATACGGGCGATACGCCCTCAAGCCCCGGCAACGACAAGGATTTTTCCACCCTTCGCAGTCCCGGAAGCCAGGAGGACGCCTATGAGTATAAGTCCTTCTTCCAGCCGGAGAAGGACGGCACCAGCCAGCCCTTCGTGGGCGACACTATGCCCTATTTCGAGGACGGCACATATTATATCTACTACCTCAAGGAGGCCGGGGACTCCTACAACCACTCGGCCTACCTTGCCACCACCACGGACTTCGTCACATATGACGAGGTGGACGCGTCCGTTTTGGAGGCCAACCACGACGGCGGTCAGGACAGCTGGATAGGCACGGGCTCCGTGGTGAAGGTGGACGGGAAGTACTACTTCTTCTACACCGGACACGGCAACGGCGCGGTGCTGGAGTACGCCGAGAAGATAATGGTGGCCGTGGGCGACACCCCCACCTCATTTGAAAAGCTTGAGGGCTGGGAGATAACTCCCCCCGCCGAGCTTGGGCAGAAAAACGACTTCCGTGACCCCCAAGGCTATGTGGACCCGGACACCGGCAACATAATCCTCACCGTCACCGCCGCCAAAGACGGCGTGGCCCGGATACTCAAGTACACCGTGAGCCCGGATCTGGTAAGCAAGCACTATGACGGCGTTATCTTCACCAACGACGAGGCGAAAAACGGGGACTTCTGGAATCTGGAGTGCTCCGACACCTTCAAAATAGGCGATAAGTACTACATAACCTACTCCGCTCAGGACGACACCCTCTGGTACGCCATGTCCGACACGCCCTACGGCCCCTATGGGGACCCGGTGAGGCTCGACGGCAAGCTTTTCTACGCGGCGAAGCACGTGGAGAACGGGGATAAATACTACATGGTGGGCTGGGCCAGAAGGTCCGAGTCCGTCTCCTCCACTCAGGACGTGGCCGGCTGGGCCGGTAACGTGGCGGTGCAGGAGATAATACAGAACCCCGACGGGACGCTGTATCTTGACCCCGTTGACGCGGTGGAGGACAGCTTCACCGTCCGCCGGGAGCTTCCATGTGAGGGCGGGACCCACGCATACGTGGCGGCGGGCTCGGCGTACAGCTACGTTGACGCCTTCACCTGCTATGAGAGCTTCAAGCTCACCGGGGAATTTACCTTCACCGGCGAGGGCTCCTTCGGCCTGAGCTTCGACTACAACGGCAGAGACGAGAAAAACAAGTTCATCTCCATCGACCCCGCCGACGGCGTCATGCGCCTTTCCTTCAACGAGGGCGGCACCGTCATAACCGAGACGGCGGCTCCCCTCAAAGCCGGTGAGACCTACTCCTTCACCTATATTCAGGAGGGCAGCGTGGGCATATTCTACATCGACGGCGTGGCCTCCCTGACCGTCCGGCTCTACGGGGCCAGCGGCAAGGCCATAAGCATCTTCGCCGAGAACAACTCGGTGCTGTTCACCTCCTTAAGGGAGTACACAAGGCCGTGACGCGGCTATTTAAGAGGAAAAAGCTATGAAAGGTATATTCGGATATGACAGCCCCCTCATGGGAGCGCTGACGGCTATCGGGGACTGCATCTGCCTCAGCGTCCTGTGGCTGGTCTTCTCCCTCCCCGTGGTGACCATCGGCGCCTCCACCACGGCCCTCTACTCCGCGGCCTATCACTCCGTAAGGAAAAAGGAGGGTGGCCTGTGGCGGCTTTTCTGGGGTCCCTTCAAGGAGAACCTCAGGCGCTCCACCGTGCTGTGGGCGGTGGTCTTCGTGGTGCTGGCTCTACTAACGGCGGACGTATTTATCCTGCGCGGAATGAGCGTGGCCGGTAAGGCCTTCGGCAGGCTCTACACCGTGGGGCTGGTCCTGTGGTGTCTGGGCGTGACATGGGCGGTCTACGTGGCCGCCTACGCCGCCAGATTCAGCGGCAAGGTATTGGAGGTGCTCAAATTCGCCGGTATGCTCATGGTCCTCCACCCCATAAGAATGTTGGGCGTCATGGCTCCGGTGCTGATCTCCATAGCCCTCACACTGCTTATCCCCTTCATGGCTCTCATCGGGCCGGGGGCGGTATTCGTGATAGTCAGCTTCACCACCGAAAAGGTCTTCCGGCTCCACATGCGGCCGGAGGACCTGGCGAGAGAGACGGGAAAGGAAATGATCGTGGACGAGGATACGGAGGACGGGGACGATGACCAGTGACAAGCTGAAAAAAGCCAGGGAATTTGAGGCCCACTACGGCCCCTTCATCGAGGACAGCCTTCGCCCGGCCTTCCACCTGACGCCGACCATCGGCTGGATGAACGACCCCAACGGCTTTTCGATCTACAAGGGCGAGTACCACCTTTTCTACCAGTACCACCCCTACGAGACAAAGTGGGGACCCATGCACTGGGGCCACGTTAAGACCTCGGACTTCCTCCACTGGGAGCGTCTGCCCGTGGCATTGGCCCCCGATCAGGACTACGACAGGAACGGTTGCTTTTCCGGGAGCGCCGTGGAGCTCCCAGACGGGCGACAGCTCCTTTTGTACACCGGCGTGCGACAGGTCCGGGAGAAAAACGGCAAGCTCCACGACCGCCAGACCCAGTGCGTGGCGGTGGGCGACGGCATAGACTATGAAAAATACGGCGAAAACCCGGTGATCTCCGCCGGGGACCTGCCCGACGGCGGCAGTCCCTTCGATTTTCGGGACCCCAAGCTCTGGCGGGAGGGCGACAGCTACTACGCGGTGGTGGGCAACCGCCCCGCCGACGGCAGCGGCTCGGTGCTCCTCTATGAGAGCCCCGACTGCTTAAGCTGGACCTGCAAGGGCGTGTTGGCGGCCTGCCACAACCAATTTGGACGAATGTGGGAGTGCCCGGACTTCTTTGAGCTGGACGGTAAGCACGTCCTCCTCACAAGTCCTGAGGAGATGACCGCCATCGGCCTTGAGTTCCACGCCGGGCACGGCACGCTGTGCCTCATCGGCCGCTACGACCGGGAGCGGTGCCATTTGGACCGGGAGAGCGTACAGGCCATCGACTACGGCCTTGACTTCTACGCCCCACAGACGCTCTTGACACCTGACGGCAGGCGTGTTATGATCGGCTGGATGCAAAACTGGGAGACCTCCAACTGCCAGCCGGCCAACGCCCAGTGGTTCGGACAGATGACCGTGCCACGGGAGCTCACCGTCCGTGACGGGTGGCTCTACCAAAATCCCGTCCGGGAGCTGGAGAGATGCCGGAGCTATCAGATACTATATAGAAACGTGCTCTTAAACGGCATGACGACCCTCCAGAACGTCCGTGGACGGGTCATAGACATGACCGTCACCGTCCGTTCGGCCTCCCGGAACAGCATGTACAGCTGGTTCAAAGTCAACGTGGCGGGCAATGGCGAGAACATGACCACCGTGAGATACAAGCCGGAGTGCAGTACCGTCCGGGTGGACCGCACCCGCTGCGGCTTCCCCCACGACATCGTAAACGTCCGGGACTTCGTGGTGAGGCCGCGAAACGGCGAGATAAAGCTTCGGATAGTGCTGGATAAGTACAGCATGGAGCTCTTTGTAAACGACGGCGAGCAGGCGGCCACAACGGTGATATACACCGACGTGAGCGCCGACGCCATAAGCTTTGAGTCCATGGGCAGCGTCATAATGGACGTGGAAAAATACGATCTTATTTTGTGAGGTGGGCGCTATGAGCGAAAAATTTGATGTGACGGCATTGGGCGAGCTTTTGATGGACATGACGGAAAACGGCGTGACCGCCCAAGGGAACACCCTCTTTGAGGCAAACCCCGGCGGCGCTCCCTGCAACGTGCTGGCCATGCTACAAAAGCTGGGCCGCCGCACCGCCTTTATCGGCAAGGTGGGCGACGACATGTTCGGCCGCGCCTTGCGACAGGTCGTGAGCGAGGCCGGGATAGACGTCTCCGGCCTTAAGGCGGACCCCTACGCCCGCACCACGTTGGCCTTCGTGAAGACGCTCCCCGGCGGGGACAGGGACTTCTCCTTTTACCGCAACCCCGGCGCGGACATGGCGCTGAGGGCCGACGAGCTCCCTATGGAGCTTGTGGAGAGCTCCCGCGTGTTCCACTTCGGCACGCTGTCCATGACCCACGAGGGCGTCCGGGAGGCCACGAAAAAGGCCGTAGCGGCCGCCAAAAGCGCCGGGGCCCTCATATCCTTCGACCCCAACCTCCGCCCGCCGCTGTGGGAGAGCCTGGAGGCGGCGCGAGAGCAGATAGCATGGGGTCTTGACCACGCGGACCTTGTGAAGATAGCCGACAACGAGCTTGAGTTCATGACGGGCAAGACCGATTTTGACGCGGGAGCCGCGGAGCTGACGGCAAAATTTCCGGGGATCAGGCTTCTGAACGTCACCGCCGGCCCCGACGGGAGCTACGCCTACTATAATGGGCGGCGGGTCCATGTCCCCGGCGTGAAGCTGGGCGGCGTCATCGAGACCACCGGCGCCGGGGACACCTTCTGCGCCTGCGCCATAAATTTTGCCTTGGACCGGGGGGTGGATAAGCTCACGGACGGGGACCTCGCCTCAATGCTCCGCTTCGCCAACGCCGCCGCCTACCTCGTCACCACCAAAAAAGGCGCCATACGCTCCATGCCGGAGAGGGACGAGGTGGAGAAGATAATCGCGAGGGCCTTCAATTAAAAATTAAATAAAACAAATTTACGCCCCCGACCATGTGTCGGGGGCGTCAGCCTGTAATACTTGTTTTTAATATCATGTCGTCACTCAAACGTGGCTCACCCGGAGCTGTGTTTGGGTGATTTTTTTTGCTTCCGTCCTCCTCCGTATTTGATACTAATACCCAATTAAAACAAGACATTCGCGCCGGTCTTTTTCGCGTCATGCGGCGTCAGCCGCCTTGGGAATACACAAAGTATTCCCTGCGACGCCTTCCTTGCCTGACACGAAAAATCCTCGCCGCTCGGTGTCTACTTTTAAATGGGTATTAGTATGATTTTTCGTTACAATGGTCATGTCAACAGAACGACGCGCTGAAGGCCCTGTTTGGGGCAAGCGCGGGAAAGGAGGTGGGTAATATCGCAATTTACGGCTATATCCGGGTCAGCACCAGGGAGCAGAACGAGGACCGGCAAATGATCGCGCTCTGCGGGCTGGACATTCCGGAGAGGAACATCTATATGGACAAGCAGTCGGGCAAGGACTTTGACCGCCCACAGTACAAGAGGCTCGTTCGGCGCATGAAAAAAGACGATCTGCTCTATATAAAGAGCATCGACCGTCTGGGCAGGAATTACAGCGAGATTTTAGAGCAGTGGCGCGTCCTCACAAAGGAGAAGGGCATCGACATCGCGGTGTTGGACATGCCTCTTCTGGACACCCGGCGAGGGAAGGATCTGATGGGAACGTTTCTCAGCGACATCGTTTTGCAGATCCTGAGCTTCGTAGCGGAGAACGAGCGCGTCAACATACGCCAGCGCCAGGCGGAGGGCATCGCGGCGGCAAAGCTGCGCGGAGTGCGTTTCGGAAGGCCGCCGCGACCGTTGCCGGAGAGCTTTGACAGCGCATACCGGCGTTGGAAGGAAAAGAAAATCACCGGCACGGCCGCGGCGAAGGAGTGCGCGATGGCGCTCTCCACTTTCCGCTACCGGGCGGCGATCTACGAAAACGGCGAGTTGATGTAAAGGGGGCTGTTTTACAGAAACGTGTACTTTTCCGCAACCTGCCTTGCCCATTAAATATATCATAAACCCCCATGGGTTTCAATACCCTTATATGAGAATTTTTCCGCTGTTTTGTGAGTTGCGCCGCGGATCCTGACGGTACAAAAAAGTACGCATTTCTGGAATGAGTTGACGAGACGGAAGGAAGGTGGTATAATTATGACAGTATTTTTTCTGTGAAAGACGGCAGGAGCGCTATGAGTGAGGACAAACAGAAAGGAGCATATCCATGAAACAATTTTTGTGCCGCCTGCTGGCGCTGATCATGGTGATCGGTACGCTGGCTCCCGCTATTGAGGCGGAGGCGAAGTACGAGACGCCGGCGCCGGTAAATTCGGCGCCCGCAACAGAGTCCGGTACAAAACCGGCAGGTACGGTCAAGCTCAAGTACCTAAATCCCTCAAAATTCCAGGTGAGGGAGGGTAAGTACAAGTTCACCAATGAGGCTGACAGCGATAAGCTGGTGACTATGTCTGAGACTGCACAGGTGGAAAACGGTAAGCTTAAAGCTCTCCCCTCCGCGCCAACGATTACCGGCTGGACCTTTGTGGGCTGGTACACGGCGCCTGTCTCATACGCCTTCTGGGGCGATACTCCGACGACGGATTACAGCGACTATGAGGAGATCCCCTTCCAGTACGACTGCGACGGCAATATTTATGAAAATAAGCTTGTACTTAATGGGAAAAATGGCCTGAATGGGGAGGACCAATGGACACAGCGGCTTGAGAGCTACTGGATCTGGCTCTCCGCGCTTGGCGAGGGCAATGCTCCCGGCGTCGGAGGGAAGGTAACGGTCGGCGACAAGATACCGGAAGGCGTAACGGCCCTCTACGCCCGCTATGAGCCCACGAAAATCGAGTATAAGCTCTATTACCAGGGCTGGAACGGGACAGACGGCGTCCTGCAATGCACCAGACAGTACGGCACGCCCTTTGGCCGCCTTGAGATGGACGGTTGGGACGGCTATACCTTTGACGGCTGGTATACCGAGCCCACCGGCGGCGATAGGGTAGACGATTTCTATGACATTCCGGGAGACGGGAGCAGCTACTATGCCCATTGGAAGAGCATCGACGGCACGGTCACGCACGAAAACTATAAAACCAGTGGGTATGATACCGTCACCAGCCTCTCCCTGAGAGACGGCGACGTGGGCAAGGGACTGAAGGACCTGGGTGACATCTTGGAGCTGCCCGACGCCCAGGGCTACAAGAACATCACGGTCGTGGTCACCCCCAGCGACTGTGGCGTGACGGACCTGGAGTGGGAGCTCAGAGACGGCGACAGCGACGACAGTTACGTCATCGGTAACGACACCGACAGCTCCTTTAGCGACAAGATCGTCAAGGTGGAGCGCACCGGCAATAAGCTGGAGGTGCTGGTCAGGGCCACCGGCGAGAGGGGTACAACGAAGCTCACCGTGCGGACAAAGGACGGGAGGATCTCCGACAGCGTGATCATCGACACCGGCGTCCACAGCTTTGACGAGGTGGAGGTCACCCAGTGGGGAAGTTGCTCCAAGCCGACGATCCGTCTCTACACCTGCGTCATATGCAGAAAAACTAAGACGGTGGAGAGCTACGCCAGCCACAACTGGGCGTGGCGGGATATTCCCGGCACCTGCACCACGCCTCACGTGTGGGAGCATTACTGCAAGGTCTGCGGCGCGGTGGACCCGGACGAAAATACTCGATATTGGGAGCAAAGCAAAGCTCCGGGCCATCAGTTCCGAACCACCACGACCTCCGGTTGCGGCGGGACGGTGACCACCCGGACCTGCACGGTGTGCGGCTACACGCAAAGCACCGTGGACGGCGAGGGCGTCCACAACTGGAGCTCAGAGCCCACCGTCGATGTGCGGCCCACCTGCCATTCCGACGGGAGCAAGTCCGTCAAGTGCCTGGACTGCGGCGCGGTCAAACCGGGCAGTAGCGAGAAGATCCCACGGGATGCGTCCCTGCACACATGGGATCCTTGGGTCGTTGTGACGGAACCCACGGAGACCGAGCCGGGCGAGCAGACCCGCACATGCTCCTCCTGCAAAACGGTGGAGACCCGCGCCATTCCGCCTACGGGCATCAAGGATGACCCCTATAAGATTGCTAACGATGTAAAAACGCAAGTTGTGTCAGGCGCGGATAAGGTCGTCGTTCAGGCCGAAGTTGCCGAGACGATCCAGAAGACCATTCAGAGTCTCCTTGACAACAAGAACCGCGACATGCTGGCCGACGACATCTATTTCGCGTCTCTCCAGTCCCAGGAGATCTCCGCCACGATCAAGGTGACGCCTGTTGCCGCGCCTGAGGACGGCGACGACTTCAGCGACTTGCTGGGCAGCGGCGCCACGGTGGCCTACATGGACATCGACATCTTGGTCAAGGCGGGCGACCAAAACCTCGGCAAGATCACGCAGACCAGCGGCGAAATAATGTTTAAGGCCGCGCTCCCTGCGCTCCCCGGCGAGGGCGACAGCGTGAGGGTGCTGCGGGCCCACGAAGGCAAGGTTGAAGAGATCGACAACTGCCGTGTCGAAAACGGCAGCGTATACTTCTCCGCCGATAAGTTTTCCACCTTCGCGGTAGTCGTCGGGAATACGTCGAGCAGCACCCACGGCGGCGGCTCCGGCGGAGGATCCGGCGGTGTCCCCGGCGGTACCCCCGGTCACGGGGAGCAGGTACACATTTGCCCGACAGACAGGTACATGGATGTCGTTCGGAGCGAGTGGTACCATGATGGCGTGGACTACGCCGTAAAGAACGGCCTGATGGCCGGTAAAGCCGAGGGCATTTTTGATCCCAACGGCATTACCACCCGCGCGGAAATGGTGACCATTCTCTACCGTCTGGATGGCAATCCCGCCGTGACAAGAGACGTCGAGTTTAGCGACATACCCGCCGGACAGTGGTACTCCGACGCCGTCAGCTGGGCTGCCGCGAATAAGATCGTGGACGGCTACGGCAGCGGGAAGTTTGGTCCGGACGACACCGTTACCCGTGAACAGATGGCCGCGATCCTCTATCGCTACGCCGGCTATAAGGGCTATGACCTGACCAACCTTGCCGACATAACCGGCTACAACGATGCCGGAAGCGTGAGTATCTGGGCCGATACAGCCATGAAGTGGGCTGTTGCCGAGGGTATCATTGAGGGCACAGGCACAACAAGCCTCAGCCCCTCCGGCAACTCCACACGCGCTCAGGTAGCGACAGTCTTTATGCGCTTCAGAGAGGACATTGCGAAATAAGACTACACTCAATGGAGGGCGGGGCTTTGGCCCCGCCCTCAGATTGTCAACAAAGGCCGTTGGCCTTTGTCGACAGCTTGACGCCCCCGACCTTGGTCGGGGGCGTTTTTTGGCAAATGACGGCAATTGAATATTGGTGTGAAAACGGCGGATACTAATTCCTGTCGATACAAATAGAGACAGGAGGACTTCAAAATGAAGGCAACTGGCATTGTACGCAGGATAGACGATCTGGGCCGCGTGGTGATCCCCAAGGAGATCCGCCGCACCCTTCGTATCCGCGACGGCGACCCGTCACTGACAGCATTGACACAGTGGGAGAAATACTGCTTTGCTATGCTCGATTTAGCCAAACGGCAGGGGTGGTAGTTGTACATAGTTACAAAAAAAGATGGGCCGACTGTGTATATCCTAGGAGGAGAATTTGGCATGAAACAGATAACATTATACGGTTTTAATATGGACGCCGCTTGCGTGGACCTGAGGCTTTCAGACGGAACGGTAGTTGCCATTGACACCATCGCCGCGGAAAACGAGTTTGCTGAGACTTGGCTCGACCGCCGTGAGCTGGACTATCTGATCTACGGTCTACAATGACCCGCTGGGCTATGCCGATCCGGTGCTGAACGGCGATGTGAAGAAGTATCTCAATACGGCGAGACAGGGACAGACAAACCATTAATTGCAATCTGAACTCTCAGCAGACGAACGGCGACAGGGAGCAATCCCTGCCGCCGTTTTTCTATTTACCAAATTGGGTATTTACTAATATCGTCATCAGTAAATCCAATATATTTCAAGCTCATCTTCTTTATGAGTTTATCGAGAAGAAGGATATAGTATTTTGCATTTGGGTCAGTCTTGAAATCATAATAATACGCATATCCGTGTGTAATGGTACGTCTGGTTTCTTTTATTCCTTCACATATATCATCCACAGATTTTTTGTTTTTTGATAGTAACTCGGGGAAAATATTAAAAGCATAAATCAATTCTTCTTTCAGTGAAAAACGCCTATCTTGTGCTTTTGTGTGTTCAAGTTTATCAAACAAATATTCAAATGACATAATCTGTTCCATGAAACGTTGCGGAGAAAACATAGATTCAAAATCGCTTAGATGACCTAAAGGTATGCTTTTTGTTATTTTGTTGCCGGAGTCTAATGCTATATTATTCAGTATTTTAGGTATGTACTTCATAACATCGAACTCATAAAAGAAACCATCGTTTCCGGAGACTGTTTTCTCGGAAACAAGAGGACAATAAAACCAGCCAACTTTGAAACCGTTGTGATACAGAGTGATTCGTTTGAAAGGCACTTCTACGTGAGAAGTCATAAACATTGCTAGGCGATTCAAAACAATGGAAATATCCGAGCATTCTTGGATGGTCTGGGTATGGAGCGGGACGATTATTTCGCCTTTTTTATCGTAATCCTCCAATAGTCCTAATCTGTTATCATATCCAATAGAGAAAGATAACTCATATTGTCTTTCTTGCATTGAAAACGGGATTCTATACACTTCTTTAGGTTCCAAGGAGAAATTGATACCCCGTCTGACCAAATCTATGTAATTGTACCGATACCGAAACACATCATCAAGAAATGGCGATTGCAAGCCAATTGCATCGTACTCCTCATCTTTGCCAAACATATTAACAATATAGCACCGCAAAAAACAGGTGCTTCCTACGGAATTCTCCACAAAAAAAGTTGCATTTCTTCCATGGCTACCGATGTCAAAGCATTGTCCCAAAAGTATATAATTATCTTTGAAATTGTATTCTTTGCAAAAATCGCTCAGGATTGGTTCATCCGTGAACAACTCCATACGGTAGTTGTCAATCACAAACGGAATCTTACCGCCATTAAAGGATACAAATCCCTTAACCATTATTCCACCTCAAATTCTGTCTCCATACGGTAGGGATTTTATATAGTTTTCAATAAAGTCAAAATCTGGCGCACATTCTTCATTTGTCGGCAACATCAAATCCAAATTCGGCAAAGTGATATCTGCATGTCTAACTTAGCTATAACAGTATTCGTTTACTTTAATCACAGTAATGCAAAAAAGTTTTGCGAGCTTGCTTATGGGTTTGCCCGAGCAAAAGGATACACTCCTACATTTTTGCCCAAAGATATCACCCATGATGATTGGCTTGTGCGGCCCCGTGTTAGTGAAATATCCTGTCCCATCTAACGCCTTATGAGGTTCCATATAAAAGCCGTGAAGTATTGGGTGTGACGTAATATTTTATAGGGATTAGCGGTTCCATATTCAAAGTCCGTCTTTAGATCATTTGATTAGTTGGAAAGATAAGCTAAATGATTTCCATAATTTTTTTATTTAGCCTCAACCAGTCTTGCCTATCCTCGTAATCTGGTAACATAGTTTTAACTCTTGCCCAAAATGCAGGACTGTGGTTTTGATAGACAATATGACTAAGCTCGTGAACTACGACGTAATCAATTACGGACAGCGGACACATCACCAGTCTCCATGCAAAGTTGAGATTGTTTTTCGCGCTACATGAACCCCATCTGGCTTTTGCCTCGGACAGCTTTACCTCACCCGGAATAACCCCCATGATGTTTGCATAGCGCGATGTCCGTTCATCGATTACCTTTTTTGCTTCTTCCTTCAGCCATGCGGTCATATCCTCCAATGAGAATTCCTGGGGAACAAGAATCTCGTTGCCGGAAATAGTGACCGCATCCACATCGTCCTGAACTATAGCGTAGCTATTACCCATGTACATGATACTTTCGCCGGTTTGGACTTCGACCTTGGAATGCTTCTCTCCGAATACATCAACCTGTTTTCGCTTCTCATTGATCCACCGATACTTTCGCCTCACAAACTCCGCAATCGCATCATCTGTCATTGCGCGGGGAGCCCTGACCACCAGGTTGGCCTCGTTGTCGATCACCAGCGCGATGCTTTTGCGGTCGGAGCGAACCACTTCGTATGATATTTCCTGCATCACGCAATCCTCCCGAAATGCTGGTACCCAAGTTCCATAATCTGCTGCGCGATATCCTTTCGCCGTTTCATAACATCCGGAACCATACGCCGTATATCCGGCGATATCAGTTTCTTGATGATAAAGGTTCTCAGCTCGTCCTGCTTGGAAGAATTGCTCCAGAAATTAACCACCTGCGTTTCCCGCTTGATCTGGCCGAGTAAATCATCCGTCAAATCCTTCAGGCATCCAAACTGCTCCTGGCTCAGTTCATCAAACGTCCTTTTTCCGAAGAACTGCGTCTTCAGCAAGCCAAGGAATGGCATTTCATGGGTGGGGTCATATCCGTATGTGTTTTCTTTGGTACGTCCCGCTTTGATGTCCCGGCGCAGTTGTTCCAGAGCCTTTCTAAGTTCCGCCCAGTTGTTCTTGAGCTGTTCGAGAATCTCCTCCAACCGCTCACTCAGACGTGTGTACAGTTCCGGGTCTTTCGGCATACTGATGTTGATATACTCACGAACAGCATATTTTATTTCTTCCGATGCGGCACGGTCGCTCTTCTTGGAACCTTCGCCTTTCAGGAAATCATCGGACAGCAGGGAGATTGGAGCAATCTCCATGTTCACGCCATTGACAGAGAGATACTCCTCAATGATGGTGCGAACCTTCTTGCTGGCATCCTTGTTGGAGAAGCGTGGATTTCGCGTTATTTTCGCCACAGACTCACGGATAAAAGCAAGGCGCTTGTAGTCATCGCTGTACGCAAGGGCGGCCGGATTCGGCAGCACCCTGTCAAACAGCTTTGACATAACGGAGAACCGCCCGTTAAACTCCTCGCGCAGTTCATCGTCAAAGCAAAGCTCTTCAATAATCTCGGATGTCTTCTCCAAGGGGTATCCGACCTTCTCATCGAGGAATTGCATAATTTCGTTGTAGGAGGAATTCAGCGCATCTATGTCCTTGGACTTATCCTTTAAGGAAGCGATAATCGCATCCCTGTCCGCATCCAAATAATCGGAGAGCGCCTCTTTTAGGTGGTTTGTAATTCCGACATAGTCCACCACATAACCGCATTTCTTATTTTCGCCGCACGTTCTATTGACGCGGGTAATCGCCTGGAGAAGGTTATGATTCGTGATCTTCTTGTCCAGATACATAACCTGTTCGATAGGAGCGTCAAAGCCCGTGAGCAGCATAGCGGTGACGATGATGATGCCGTAGTTGCCGTCTCCACCCTTAAGGCCGGCTTCTCCAAAAGGCGCCTTGAACCCGTCAATGATAAATTCGTTCTTTGCCTCGTCAGCAAACGGTTTCAGGTGTGCATCCTCATTTGCTCCGCCGCCGGAGATAATGCAGGCTGTCATCAGTTTTTTCAGCTGCTCGATATCGATGTGGTTTGGATTGTGCGCCTCAAGCGCGGCAATCTTCTGCGGTAGCAAAGCATCAATCGCTTTCTTGTAACGATAGGCAGCCTCCTTGCTGACACCTACAATCTGCGCCTTGAATCCGTTGGCAAATACAGTGCTGATGTAGTGGTCGAGCATATCAGAGGCTTTTTCTCGGATAACCTCCTCCGCCTCCAGATACCCGCGCACGGTGTATTTCCCCAGAATTTCTAGCTGCTCCTCGTCTTCCAAATACCCAAAGACATCAATGAAGGCGTGGTTCATGGCATCGTGATCTGTAATCTCGCTGTCCGTGGCGCGGCCTTCATATTTGATTTCCACCACGATGCCGTCCTCCTGGGCCTGCATCATGGTATAGGTATCGATGTACCCGCCGAAGTTGTCCGTGGTTTTGGAAATCGGGGTTCCGGTAAATGCCACCTTGACAGAATTTGGCATGCTGTTCCACATATTCGCGGCCAGTTCCGAATACTCCGAGCGATGCGCCTCGTCAATCATGACGAGAATCCGCTCCGAGCGATTGAGAACGGGGAAGGTGGAGGATTTCTGCTTCTCGGAAAGCGTAGCGCCCTTTTTCTTATCCTTCTTGTCCTTATTCGGTTCGCCGAATTTATGCACCAAGGCAATGGTGACATCGCTGGCTGTATTTTCGATGAGCTTTTTCAGCCCATCAATACTGCCTGCGGTGTTAATGGCATACCGCACGGTCTTCGTGGACTTCAGCATCTGCGCCTGTAGGTCTTTTCGATCCACGAGAAGAACGACCTTGTAATCGCACAGGTCAAGGGAGTTGTACATCTTGCGGATGACAAACATCATGGTAAAGGTTTTTCCTGTACCCTGGGTATGCCAGAGCGTACCGCCTTTTTCACCAGCGGCGGCTTTACGCAGACGTTCGATGATTCTGCAAGCGCCACGGTATTGCATATAGCGCGGCACGAGCTTTACCCTTGTTCCATTATTCTCATCCTTAAAGGCGATGAAGTTCTGGACGATGTCCAGCAGGTGCGAAGGCTCCAGCATCCCCGCGACCGTGATTTCCTGCGCGGACGGCTTTCCGTCCGCCTTGATTTCACTCAGACTGTAGGGATAAGCATCCTTCCATTCCATGAAATGCGCGACGCCTCCTGTGATGCTGGAATAACGGCAGTCATGGAAACAGGTGGAAATAACGAACTGATTGTAGAAAAATAGTTCCGGCACACCCTCGATTTCTTCCGCGCCGCGCCTGTTCTGGTAGCGGAGAAGTTGGTCGATTCCCTCGGCCATCGGCTCGTTGATATCCGGGGCCTTACACTCGATAACAACGAGAGGGAGCCCGTTCACGAACAGAACGATATCGGGAATGATATGTTCTTCTTTGCCGGGAATGCGAATCTTGTACTGGCTGATGGCAAGGAAGTCATTGTCTGTGTGACCTGGTCCGTTGTAGCCGTCCACATCTATCCAGTCGATCAGTTTGACATGACAATTCGTCTCACCGGTCTCCTCGTTGTCCGCACGCAGTCCCTCCGTGATGATATCATAGACCTCCTCATTGTTCTCCAGCGTATGGCTCGTGGTATGAGGATAGTTTTGTACCTGTCCGCAGAGGTCATCCACCTGGACATCATTCAACCATGGATTCAGGCGTTTCAAGGCCGCTTTCAGGCGAGACGCGATAACGACCTCCGAGAGGGATTCCCGGAAACTCTTCTGGGGATCATGCTTTTCACTGTCATCCAGCTGGACAACTGTCCATCCCAGCTTTTTTAATTGTTCAAGCAGTGGAGTCTCCACATACATCAATTC
>CANREY010000049.1 GCA_947629755.1 uncultured Oscillospiraceae bacterium
TCCGGAGGCTCGCCAGCTCCCCGTCAAATATGATGACGTTGTCGCGTATGACCCGGACCTTACAGCCGCGCTGGATCTTGCCGTCCTGGACGTAACAGCCGCAGACGGTGCCAACCTTGGATACCTTGTAGGTCTCCCGGACCTCGGCGTGTCCCAGCTGGACCTCCTGGAACTTGGGCGCCAGCATACCCTTCATGGCGGCCTCTATCTCGTTTATGCAGTCGTAGATTATGCTGTAAAGCCTGATGTCCACGTGGCTCCTTGCGGCGGAATCCTTAGCGGCGCTGTCGGGCCGGACGTTGAAGCCCACCACTATTGCGTCGGAGGTGGCGGCCAGCATCACGTCGGACTCGGAGATAGCGCCCACGGCGGAGTGTATGACCTTCACCCTCACCTCGTCGTTTGAAAGCTTCTCCAAGCTCGTCTTTATGGCCTCGGCGGAGCCCTGTACGTCGGCCTTTACTATTATGGCCAGCTCCTTGAGCTCTCCCTCTTTTATCTGGGCAAAAAGATCTTCCAGCGACACCTTCTTGCCCGTGTCCCCGGCGGACTTCTGATTGGCCTTGCGCTCCTCGGCAAGCTCCCTGGCCATGCGCTCGTCGGCCACGGCGTTGAATGTATCTCCGGCGGCGGGGACCTCGCTCATGCCCGCGATCTCCACGGGGACCGAGGGCCCGGCCTCGGTGACACGCTCGCCCTTGTCGTTCATCATGGTGCGCACGCGGCCCACGGCCGTACCGGCGATGATAATATCCCCCTGCTTCAACGTGCCGTTCTGCACGAGGACCGTCATGATGGGCCCACGGCCCTTGTCGAGCCGCGCCTCGATGACAACGCCCTTGGCGGCCCTATTGGGATTTGCCCTGAGCTCCTGCACCTCGGCCAAAACTACAAGATTTTCCAAAAGCTCCTGTATGCCCTCGCCTGTCTTGGCGGATATGGGACAGACTATGGTGTCGCCGCCCCACTCCTCCGGTACGATGTCGTACTCGGTGAGCTGCTGCTTTATCCTGTCGGGGTTGGCCCCGTGTACGTCCATCTTGTTTATGGCCACGACTATGGGTATTTTCGCCGCCTTAGCGTGGTTTATGGACTCCACGGTCTGTGGCATTATTCCGTCGTCCGCGGCCACTACGAGTATAGCTATATCCGTGGCCATGGCCCCGCGGGCCCGCATGGAGGTGAAGGCCTCGTGGCCCGGCGTATCAAGGAACGTCACGGGGGAGCCGTTTACCATGACCCTGTACGCGCCGATGTGCTGTGTGATGCCGCCGGCCTCGCCGGAGGCCACATGGGTCGAGCGTATCTTGTCAAGAAGTGAGGTCTTGCCGTGGTCAACGTGGCCCATGACCACCACCACGGGGGCCCTTGGGGCCAGATCCTCGGCCCTGTCCTCGGAGTCGTCTATGAGCCGCTCCTCGATGGTGACCACCACCTCGCGCTCCACCTTACAGCCCAGCTCCATCGCCACCAAGGCGGCGGTGTCGTAGTCCACCGTGTCGGAGACGGAGGCCATGACGCCCATCTTTATAAGGGCCTTCACCACCTCGGCGCCGGTCTTCTTCATTCGTGAGGCCAGCTCGCCAACGTTTATCTCGTCGGGTATCTGCACCTTCACCGGGGCCTTCTTGGCGACCTCAAACTGGAGCCTTCTCAGCCTGTCCCGCTCCTCCTGACGGCGCTTGGCCGACTTGTCGGTGGCGGGGTTCTGCTTCTGCTGGCCGCCCTTTTTCTTTATCTGCTCCTTGCCGCGCTTCATATTGTTTGCCCGGTCCCCGGCCATCATGTCAAAGCGCTCGTCGTACTTTTCGATGTTTATGGTCACGCCTGAGGTGTCGATCACCCTCTTTTGCTTCTCCGGCCTCGGGGTGAACGCCTTCTCCGGCTTTGCCTGCGCCGCGGGCTTTTGGGACGCCTGCTGGGCCGCCGGCTTTTGCGCCTCGGTCTTCGCCGGCTCCTTGACCTCCGGGGCCTTCTCGGCCTTCTCCGTCTCCGGGGCCTTCTCAGGCTCGGCCTTCTTCGGCTTTTCCGGGACGGCGAACACATCCGCCAGCGTCTCCATCTGGTTGTGCTGGGTCAGGTACTCGAAAATTAAGTCAAGCTCCGCTTCTTCGAGCACCTGCATATGATTTTTCGGGGTGGTGGCGTATTTCGTCAGGATCTCCGTCACGACCTTGGAGGTCATCTTAAAATCCTTCGCCACCTCATGCACCCTGTATTTTACGAGTGTTGCCATTTGTCAAATCATCCTTTCAGTGCTCGAAATTCCTGTCTTTTTTAAAATTTATCGCTGTTTTTTGCGCTTCTGGGCCTTTTGCGGCCGCTCTTTTTTGCGCTCCGCGGCCCTGTCGCGGGCCATGCTGAGCTCCGCCTTCAACTCCTCAATTCCCGGAGTCTCCGCCGAGAGCTTATCCACAAAGGCGCTGGCAAAGCCAATATCCGTAAGGCACGCCACGCTGACCGTCTCCCGGCCCAGCACCGCGCCCAGCTCGCTCTTGCCGCAATTTAACGTGACCGTGGGGCAGCCGTCGTTCCTCTCAAAGCCCCTCGCGCTTCTTCCCGCGTCGGAGGCTATGAGCACCAGCTTCGCCCTCCCGGCCCTTACGCACATTGCCACGGTCTCCTCGCCGGACTCTATCCTCCCGGCCTTCTTCGCAAGTTCGAGAAAGGTCACAGCGCTCATTCGTCCGCCTCCATCTGGCTTCTGAGTGTCTCAAATATCTCCTCAGGTATCTCCGTCTCCAGCGCCCTGCCTAAGGCCCTTGACTTTATGGCCTTCTTGAGGCACTCCGGGTCCGGGCACACATACGCCCCGCGCCCCGGCTTTTTCCCGCGGCTGTCGATTGAGATCTCCCCCTCCGGGGACCTGACCACCCGCGTGAGCTCCCGCTTGGGCTTCATCTGGCGGCAGCCCACGCACTGGCGCATTGGTATCTTCTTCTGGCCCGCCATACTCAGCCCTCAAAGCTCTCCGGCTTTATGTCTATCTTAAAGCCCGTGAGCCTCGCGGCCAGCCGGACATTCTGCCCTTCCTTGCCGATGGCCAGCGAGAGCTGGTTGTCCGGCACTATGACCCGGCAGGTCTTAGGGTCGTCAAGGAACTCCACCTTTATAACGTCCGCCGGGGCAAGGGCCGAAGCCACGTACTCGCAGGGATCCTCGGAGTACTTGATGATGTCTATTTTCTCTCCCCGGAGCTCCTTCACCACCGCGCCCACGCGCCCGCCCTTGGGCCCCACGCAGGCCCCGATGGGCTCTATCTCGGCCTCGGAGGACCAGACAGCCATCTTGGTGCGGCTCCCCGCCTCACGGGCCACGCTCTTTATCTCCACGGAGCCGTCGAATATCTCCGGCACCTCCAGCTCAAATAGGCGCTTCACCAGCCCCGGATGTGTGCGGGAGGCTATGACCTGCGGACCTGAGCCCACCTTGTGGACCTCCACCACGTAGACCTTTATAAGGTCCCCCTCCCGGAGCTCCTCGCTGGCCACGCGCTCGCCTGAGGGTATTATGGCCTCGGTGTACTCAGACCCGGCGGCCAGATTCACCGTGACGGACCCGCGCTGGGGGTCTATGCGGCTCACCGTGCCCGTCAGCATCTCGTGCTCCTTGCCGGTGAGCTCCTCATAGACCATATTCCTCTCGGCCTCGCGGATACCCTGGATTATGACCTGCTTGGCGGCCTGAGCGGCGATACGCCCGAACTTCTTGGTGTCC
The DNA here is from genome assembly GCA_947629755.1 of uncultured Oscillospiraceae bacterium. GTDB lineage: Bacteria > Bacillota > Clostridia > Oscillospirales > Oscillospiraceae > RUG626. Next base: position 3,718 of record CANREY010000049.1, read on the forward strand.
ACGGGCACGTTCACCGTGTCGCCCACCTCGGCCCGCTTGTTGTAACGCTTGGCCTCCTCCGGCAGAAGCTCGACGGCGGGGTTTGTGACCTCCTCCACCACGGCCTTCTGGATATACATCTCTATTTTCTTCTTCCCCTCGTCCACATCAACGACCACGTTCTCCTCCGCGTCGGGGTTGTCCTTCCTTAGCGCCGCCAGCAGCGCCTGGCGGATCTTGTCGAGCATGTAGTCCTTGGGAATACCCTTTTCCTTCTCAATGTCGGCGATCGCCTCAAAAAAATCTGCGTTCATTATATCCAAATCCTTTCTACATCTTTGCCTCCCCTTCAGGGGAGGTGCCCCGAAGGGCCGAAGGGGTCCTTTCTACCTCTTTGCCTCCCCTTTTCAAAGGGGAGGTGCCCCGAAGGGGCGAAGGGGTCCTATTCCATTCTCAAGTGTACGCTGGCGATGGAGCCCGGATCGAACGTCCTCGTCTCCCCGTCCTTCGTCTCCAGCGTCACCGCGCCGTTGTCGTATCCGCGAAGGTATCCCAGATGCTCCTTCGCCCCGTCCGCGGCCTTGTATAGCTTCACGGCGATATACGAGCCCATGAACCTTTCAAAATCCGAGGGCCTTTTCAACTGTCTCTCCACCCCGGCGGAGGACACCTCAAAGTTGTAGCTCTGCTCGATGGGGTCGGCCTCGTCCAGCATCGGGTCAAGTGCCCGTGACACAGCCTCGCAGTCGTCAATTGACACGCCGCCCTCCTTGTCTATATAGACCCGCAGGAACCACTCGCCGGCCTCACGGACGAATTCCACGTCCCAGAGCTCACAGCCCTGCGCGGCCACGACCGGCTTTGCCATCTCGGCAACAATATCCGTAACCCTGCTCATTTCTGCCCTCCCCGCCGCAAAATTTTACCCGCCGATTTTTCGCGGAAAAAAAGAGTGGGAAAATAGCCCACTCAAGTCAACCTCACTGTCCACCCCTATTATAACACCCCTTCTCCCCATTTGCAAGCCTTTTTTCCCCATTCCCGAAAATATTACCCAACCAAAGCCGCGCGGACACCCCCTTTTTGGAAAAGGGGGCAGGGGGGATTAGAGCCCCCCGTCCCACCCGTTCATTCTCCCACTGTAAAAATATGGCCAAATGTAAAAACCGGGACGGAAGTTTGTTTCCGGCCCGGTTTTATGTTTTATATGCTTTTACCGCTTTACCGCCTCGACCATGCTCTTTACGTACTCCCCAACGTACTTGGGGGCCTCAGGGCCGTATTTGGCGATGATTTTCACGATGGCGGAGCCCACGATTGCCCCGTCGGAGAGGGAGGCCATGCTGTGGGCCTGCTCCGGGGTGGAGATGCCAAAGCCTATGGCGCAGGGGACGGAGGCGCTCTCCCGTATGACCTTGACGATGGAGGCAAGGTCCGTGGTTATCTTCTGCCTTACGCCGGTGACGCCAAGGGAGGAGACGAGGTATATAAAGCCCTGCGCCTCACGCGCTATCATGGATATGCGGTTTTCCGACGTTGGCGCTATGAGGGATATGAGGTCCACGCCGTACTTTTCGCACACCGGCGAAAATTCCCCCTTCTCCTCATAAGGCAGGTCCGGCAAAATTATGCCGTCGATGCCGGTATCCCTACAGGCGCTTATAAATCTCTCCGCGCCGTAGGAAAATACCACGTTTGAGTAGGTCATGAACACCATGGGCACTTCAACGTCCCGCCTGAGCTCGCGCACAAGGTCGAACACCTTGTCCGTTGTGGCCCCGCCCTTAAGGGCCCGGAGGTTCGCCCCCTGAATGACCGGCCCCTCGGCCGTGGGGTCGGAGAAGGGTATGCCAAGCTCAATGAGTGACGCCCCGTTTTTTACGCACTCCCGGACGCAGGCGGCGGTGGTCTCCATATCCGGGTCGCCGCAGGTCAAAAAGGGTATGAACGCCTTGCCCTTTTCAAAGGCTTTCGCTATATTACTCATATATCTCCTGCCCCCTGTATCTTGCGATGGCCGCGCAGTCCTTGTCCCCGCGGCCTGATATGGTTATTACGATTATCTTGCTTTTATCCATGGTCGGGGCCAGCTTCCTCGCGTAGGCCACGGCGTGGGCGGACTCGATGGCGGGGATTATCCCCTCGGTCCGGGCAAGATACTCAAAGGCCTCAACGGCCTCGTCGTCCGTAATGGCCACATATTTTGCCCTGCCCGTGTCATGGAGCCAGGCGTGCTCCGGGCCGATACCGGGGTAGTCGAGGCCGGCGGAGATGGAGTACACCGGCGCTATCTGCCCGAACTCGTCCTGGCAGAAATAGGACTTCATGCCGTGGAATATGCCGAGCTTCCCCGTGGCGATGGTGGCCGCCGTCTCCAGCGTGTCCACGCCCCTCCCCGCGGCCTCACAGCCTATGAGCTCAACTGAGGGGTCGCCGATGAAGTGATAAAAGCTCCCGATGGCGTTGCTCCCGCCGCCCACACATGCCAGCACCGCGTCGGGCAGGCGGCCCTCCTTCTCCAAAAGCTGCTCCTTTATCTCCCGTGAGATCACCGCCTGAAAGTCCCGGACGATGGTGGGGAAGGGGTGGGGGCCCATGACGGAGCCTAAGCAATAGTGGGTGTCGGCAATGCGGCTTGTCCACTCCCGCATGGCCTCGCTCACCGCGTCCTTTAGTGTGGCGGTACCTGTGGTGACGGGCACCACGTCGGAGCCCAAAAGCTTCATGCGGTAGACGTTCAGGGCCTGACGCTTGGTGTCCTCCTCGCCCATGAATACAACGCACTCCATGCCCAAAAGCGCCGCCGCCGTGGCGGTGGCCACGCCGTGCTGTCCCGCGCCCGTCTCGGCGATGAGCCGCGTCTTGCCCATCTTCTTCGCCAAAAGGGCCTGACCCAGCACGTTGTTTATCTTGTGGGCCCCGGTGTGGTTTAAGTCCTCGCGCTTTAAATATATCTTCGCCCCGCCAAGATCCCGCGTCATTTTCTCGGCGTAGTAGAGCCTTGAGGGTCGTCCCGCGTACTCATTGAAAAGATATGTGAGCTCCCTATTAAATTCCGGGTCGTCCTTGAAGCGGTTATATGCCTCCTCCAGCTCTATCACCGCGTTCATAAGCGTCTCCGGTATATACTGTCCGCCGTGAATGCCAAAGCGTCCGGCCATATGGTTCATTCCTTTCCCGCGGCGCGTACCGCCGCCTTGATTTTGCAAAAATCCTTTACCTTCTCCGTCTCCACTCCGGAGGATATGTCCACCCCGAAGGGGCGGAGCCTCTCTATCGCCGCCGGAATGGTCTCCGGCGTCAGGCCCCCCGCCAGAATATAGGGCCGGGTTACGCCCGCGATAATATCCCAGTCGAAGCTCTCCCCGGTGCCCTGTCCGTTATCGAGGACCACCATATCGGCCGCGGAGGCGTTGGCGGCCTTCGCGTCGGCCCCCGTCCTCAGCCTGAAGGCCCGCCAGATACCGAGGCCCGGCGCGGCCCGGCGCAGGGCGGCGATGTAGCTATCGTCCTCGTCCCCGTGGAGCTGGGCGATTTTTATTGTCCCGGAAAAATAGAGGTCCGCCACGGTATCGATTTCCTCGTCCACGAATACCCCCACCGGTGTTATCTCCCGGCGGAGACGGCGGGAGAGCTCATGGGCCCTCTCCGGCGTGACGCTCCTGTGGCTTTTCGGGAAGTCTATGACGAACCCCGCGTAGTCGGGCAGGGCCTCATTGACGTACCCCACGTCCTCCGGCCTATAAAGCCCGCAGATCTTAATCCTCGTCATACGGCCGCCTCCCGCATCTTTTTGAGAAGCTCCGCTTTGTCCTCCGAGCGCATGAGGACCTCCCCCATGAGCACCGCGTCAGCGCCGATCCTCCGAAGAGCGGCGGCGTCCTCAGGGCCTTTTACCCCGCTTTCCGCCACATATACGCGGTCCGGCGGTATAAGGTCCCGGAGCCTTGCGGCGTTTGAGAAATCCACGGAAAAATCCTTGAGGTTTCTGTTGTTGACGCCGATTATCTTCGCCCCCGCCTCCACGGCGGAGCGTATCTCCGCCTCATCGTGGGCCTCCACAAGGGCGGCAAGGCCAAGATCCTCGCATATCCGCAGGTATTTCGCGACAGTCTCCGTGTCCAGTATGGCGCATATGAGCAGTACCGCGTTGGCCCCCATGAGCTTTGCCTCATAGAGCTGATACTCGTCCACCGTGAAGTCCTTGCGTAGCATGGGCGTCTTAACTGCGGCCCGAATTTCCCTGAAAATATCGTCGGACCCCATAAACCACTTGGGCTCCGTAAGACAGCTTATGGCGTCGGCACCGGCGGCCTCGTACTGACGGGCGATGTCGACGTAGGGAAAATCCGGCGCGATGAGCCCCTTTGAGGGCGAGGCCCTTTTCACCTCGCAGATGAAGCTCAGCTCCGGCCTTTTGAGCGCCCTCTCAAAGGCCCCACCGTCCGCTCTCCCGCCGGAGAGGGCGAGGGCGCGGATCTCCTCTGTCCTCACTTTCTCCTTGGCTTTCGCCACACGTCGCCGGGAGTACTCCGCGATCTCGTCAAGTATGTTCATCATTCGGGCCTGTTGGATACCTCGATGAACCTGTCAAGTACGGTATTCGCCGCACCGGAGTCTATGAGCTCCCCGGCCAGCTTTATCCCCTCGGCCCAGCTCTCCGCCTTGCCGCCGATGTAGAGGGCCGCCCCGGCGTTCATCAGTACCGCGTCCCGCTTGGGCCCCTTCTCGCCGGAGAGTATGGCCCTTGTTATGGCCGCGTTCTCCTGAGGCGTGCCGCCCACAAGGTCGGACTTTTGACAGCGCTTGAGGCCGAAGTCCTCCGGGGACACGGTGTAGGATTTAAACCACCCGTCCTTAAATTCACAGACTCTCGTCTCGGCGGACATGGAGATCTCGTCCAGCTTATCCATGCCGTAGACCACCATTCCCCGCTGAACGCCCAGAGAAATGAGCACCTGCGCCAGCGGCTCCACCAGATACTCGTCGTAGACGCCCAGAAGCTGCATTTTCGGGCTTCCGGGGTTTGTCAGGGGCCCTAAGATATTGAACACCGTGCGAAAGCCCAGCTCTTTCCTTATGGCCCCCACATATTTCATGCTGGAGTGGTACTTCTGGGCGAAGAAAAAGCACATTCCCACCTCGTTTAAAAGCTCCAAGCACCTCTCCGGCGACTGCTGGATATTGACCCCCAGCGCCTCAAGGCAGTCCGCCGTGCCGCACTGGGAGGAGGCCGCCCGGTTGCCGTGCTTTGCCACCTTCATGCCCCCGGCGGCGGCCACAAGGGCGGAGGTGGTGGAGATATTGAAGCTGTGGGCCCCGTCCCCGCCGGTGCCGACGATCTCAAATATGGGAAGGTCAGTATTTACCCGTAGGGCGTGATCCCTCATGGCGGCGGCGCACCCGGCGATCTCGTCGGAGGTCTCCGCACGGGCGCTCTTGGTGGACAGGGCCGCCAAAAAAGCGGCGTTCTGGGTCTGGCTGGTCTCGCCGCCCATTATCTCGTTCATCACGGTGTACGCCTCGTCGTAGGTGAGGTCCCGCTTGTTGACGATCTTTTCGATTGCTTCCTTTATCATGATAAAATCTCCTTTACATGGTGATAAAATTCCTCAGCATTATTTTCCCCTCCGGCGTCATTATGGACTCCGGGTGGAACTGCACGCCGTAGATGGGATACCTTTCGTGCTCTACGGCCATTATCTCCCCGTCGTCCGATCTGGCCGTGACCCGAAGACAGTCCGGCATGGTGCTCTCCACGGCGGCCAGCGAGTGGTACCTTGCCACCATCACCCTCTCCGGGAGGCCCCGGAATATGGGGCAGGAACCGTCCAGCGTGACTTCGGACTGCTTTCCGTGCATGAGCCTCTTGGCGTGGCCCACCGTGGCGCCGAAGGCCTCGCATATGGCCTGATGTCCAAGGCACACGCCAAGGGTGGGAATGGTCGCCCCCAGCGTCCTCGCGGCCTTGACGCAGACCCCCGCGTCTCCGGGGTAGCCGGGACCGGGGGATAAAATTATCCTGTCCGGCCGGAGCCTTCCTATCTCCTCCACCGTCATGGCGTCGTTCCTTATGACCCGTATGTCCGGCTCTATCTCCCCTATGAGCTGATAGAGGTTGTAGGAGAAGCTGTCGTAGTTGTCTATAAGCAGTATCATTCCAGTCCCTCCCCCGCTGTCTCAAGGGCCCGCACCACGGCCTTTGCCTTATTTACGCACTCCTCAAATTCCCTCTCCGGCACGCTGTCGGCAACGATCCCCGCCCCGGAGCGGACAAAGACCTTGCCGTTTTTCTTATAGGCTATCCTTATAGCTATGCAGGTGTCCAGATTGCCGGTGAAGTCCATATACCCTATGGCCCCGCCGTATATGCCCCTCCGGCAGTCCTCAAGCTCGTTTATTATCTCGCAGGCCTTGATCTTCGGCGCTCCCGACAGCGTCCCCGCCGGCAGTATCGCCTCCACGGCATTGAGGGCGTCCCTGTCCTCCCGGATAATCCCCCGGACAGTGGAGCCTATGTGCATCACGTGGGAGAAGCGGTGGATCTTCATGTACTCCTCCACCTCCACGGTGCCGAACTTCGATATTTTCCCGATGTCGTTCCGGCCTAAGTCCACCAGCATGTTGTGCTCGGCCCGCTCCTTCTCGTCGGCTAAGAGCTCCCGCTCCAGCCGCTCGTCCTCCTCGGCGGTCCTCCCCCTCGGCCTCGTCCCCGCCAGCGGGAAGGTGTGCAGTACCCCGTCCTCCAGCTTCACCAGCGTCTCCGGCGAGGCCCCGGCGATCTCCATGTCGTTGCCGGAAAAATAGAACATATAGGGCGAGGGGTTTAGCGTCCTCAGCACCCGGTAGGTGTCAAAGAGGCTCCCCTCAAAGTCCGCCTCCAGCCGGTTTGACAGCACCACCTGAAAGATGTCTCCCTCGTATATCCTCTCCTTCGCTTTCTCCACCATGGAGCAGAACCTCTCACGGTCAAAAAGCGTCCTTATGCCGCTGGTCATTCTCCCGCCGGGCACGTCTCCCCCGGCGGGACTTGTGAGAAGCTCCTTCCATGCCCTGAGCCTCTCGGCGGCCCCGGCGTAGCTCTCCTCAAGGCGTTCGTCAAGGTCAATATTTATCATCAGCGTTATCTTCTGCCGGTAGTTGTCAAAGGCCATGACCTTGCGGAAAAGCATAAGGTCCATGTCCTGAAAGCCCTCGGTGTCCTTGGCGTCCAGCTTCAGCGTGGGCTCTGAGTATTTTATGTAGTCGTAGGCGAAGTACCCCACAAGCCCCCCGGTGAAGGGCGGGAGCCAGTCGAACCTTGGGGCCCGGTTTTTCGCCAGTATCCCCCTTATGACGGCGTTTGCGTCAAAGCCCGTGTACTCCTCCTTCCCGTAACCCGTCACCGTCACCTTGCCGTCTCTGGCGGTGATACAAAGCTCCGGGTCACAGCCGATGAAGGAGTAGCGGCCCCAGCGCTCCTTTGCCTCGGCGGACTCCAGCAAAAAGCAGGGCAGTCCGCGAAAGCGCCTGAGCGCCTCGATGGGCGTTATCACGTCGGCGTACATCTCCGTGGACACGGGGGCCGTCTTATATTCCCCGGTCTCGCGGAGCTTTAGGAGCTCATAAAGATTTGGTCTTATTTCCATGTCGTCCTCCAAAAAAATACCCGTCCTTGACACTCAAGGACGGGCAAAAGCTCGCGGTACCACCTTGATTCACGGCACAGCCGTGCTCTTTGCGGGGTACTTCATACCCCCGGCTCTCACGCGGCCATCGCGTCGCGGCATACTCGGAAAACCTTTCCCCCGCGCCCTCAGCGGCCCATTTGACGGCCGGCTCACCGCCCGGCTCTCACCTATCCGGGCTCTCTTTGGGTACCTGTCCGCCTTTACTCCCGCTTCATCGGTTTAAAATATTGATTGACAGCAATTATAGCACTCATCTCTCCCCCTGTCAATCCCGTAATCGCATTTTTTGTCCACATCGGAAAAAGGGCGTCGGAGGCCGTGGCTTTTGTTGACATCACCGGGAAATTGCAATATAATCAGTAATCAGCAAACAAAATTGGAGGCGTTATTATGATCCCCTCGCCTGAAGCGGCCTATGAGATAACGAAAAAATACAACAAGGGCGAATTTCACTTAAGCCACGCCCGCATAGTCGGCGACGTGATGGAGTGGTATGCCAAGACCCTTGGCTTTGAGGCCGAGGCCGACTACTGGAAGGCCGTGGGCATACTCCACGACATAGATTTTGAGCTCTACCCTGAGGAGCACTGTCAAAAGGCCCCGGAGCTTCTGCGTGAAAACGACGTTGACGAGGCGATCATTCGCTCGGTGGTCAGCCACGGCTACGGCATATGCTCCGACGTAAAGCCTGAGCACACCATGGAGAAGGTCCTTTTCGCCGCCGACGAGCTCACGGGCCTCATCGGAGCCGTGGCCATAATGCGCCCCTCAAAGAGCGTTGACGATTTAGAGGTCAAGTCCGTCAAAAAGAAATTCAAGGATAAAAAATTCGCCGCCGGCTGCGACAGGGACGTCATAACCCGCGGGGCGGAGGACTTGGGCTGGGAGCTTGACGAGCTCATCGAAAAGACCATTCTCGCCATGCGCGAAAGCCCCAACGTGGCATGATGGGCCGGGTACTGGTCGCCATGAGCGGAGGAGTGGACTCCTCCGTGGCGGCGTATCTCCTTAAAGCTCAGGGCTATGACTGCGTGGGCGTCACCATGCGCCTTTTCGACAACGCCCTTTTAGGGCTGGAGAACGAGAGCACCTGCTGCGGCGTGGACGACGTTCAGGACGCGGCCTCCGTCTGCGCCCGGCTCGACATACCCCATGTGGCCCTCGACCTCTCCTCCCGGTTCAGGACGCGCGTCATCGACAAATTCGTGTCCGAATACAGCCGCGGCAACACCCCGAACCCCTGCATCGACTGCAACAGGTTTATGAAGTTCACCTGCCTTTTAGATTACGCCGGCGAGGCGGGCTGTGACTTCATCGCCACCGGCCACTACGTCCGGCGCGTCGACACGGACAGGGGCCCGGAGCTTCATAAGGCCCGCGACCCGGCGAAGGACCAGAGCTACGTGCTGGCCCAGCTCACCCCCTCACAGCTCAAGCGCTCCCTTTTTCCCCTTGGGGAGCTCAAAAAGGAGGAGGTCCGGGCCATAGCGGAGCGGGAGGGCTTCATAAACGCCCGAAAAAAGGAGAGTCAGGACATCTGCTTTGTGCCTGAGGGGGATTATCTCGGCTTCATGGAGCGCTACACCGGAAAGCAAAGCGTCCCCGGTGACCTTATTGACGATGCCGGTCACGTCCTCGGCCGCCACCGGGGAGCCGCGGGCTACACCGTGGGCCAGCGCCGGGGCCTTGGCATAGCGGCGGAGCGGCCCCTATACGTAAAGTCCAAGGACATGGAGCGCAACACCGTCACCGTGTGCTTTGAGGAGGGGCTCTACTCCCGCTCCTGCCTCGTCTCTGATTTCAACTGGATAACAAAGCCGGATACCCTGCCCGTAAAATGCTCGGCCAGGACCCGCTACCGCCAGCCGGAGCGGGAGTGCGTGGCGGAGAGCGTCGAAAATTCCGTCCGTCTCATCTTCGCCTCCCCCCAGCGAGCCATCGCCACCGGTCAGGCGGCGGTGCTGTACGACGGAGATAAGGTCTTGGGCGGAGGCACTATAAACGCGGTATACGAGGAAGTGTGATAAATGAGCTACAATTTCTACGCCCTTATATCAAGAATGAAAAATATCGACCGCTGGGCGCTTATGCGCAACGCCGACCGGGAGAACGTGATGGAGCACAGCCACATGGTGGCGGTGCTGGCCCACGCCTTGGCGGTCATACGCCGGGACATAATGGGCATCAGCGTCTCCCCTGACAGGTGCGCCGCCGCGGCCCTTTTCCACGATGCCACGGAGATATTCACCGGCGACATGCCCACCCCCGTCAAATACCACGACGAGGAGATGCGCTCGGCCTACCGCCGGGTGGAGGAGGGGGCCGTAAAAAAGCTCGTGGACGGCCTTCCTGAGGCCATGCGGCCTGAGTACGACCTCATTCTCCGTGAGGAGGGCGGTGTCCGGGACATAGTGAAGGCCGCCGACAAGCTCTCGGCCTATATAAAATGCGTGGAGGAGCTTAAGACCGGCAACCTTGAGTTCAAATCCGCCGCCCAGTCCACCCTCGCCAAGCTCCGGGCCATGGGTATGCCTGAGGTGGACTACTTCCTTGACAACTTCATGGAGGCCTTTGAAAAGACAATAGACGAATTGAGCATATAGCACAGCCTGTCGAAAAAGGCCTGCGGCCTTTTCCGACAAAGGGGAACGTGCGGGAAACTGCGCGTGAATTTTGCGAAATTCACGCGCAATTTCCCTGCTGTCGCCCTGCGCGCACGGCCCCAAGGGCCGCACACTTGGGCGACAAAAGGTATTTTTTCCGACGCACATGTCGCCGGAAAAAATATCGAATTGAGGGTTTTGACAATCTGATATAGCTATAAGGAGGACAAAATGAAAGCGATAGTTACAGTTATAGGTAAGGACACCGTGGGCATAATCGCCAACGTCTGCTCCATTCTGGCCCAGAACGGCGTGAACGTTCTGGACATATCCCAGACAGTCATGCGGGAATATTTCACCATGATAATGCTGGTGGACACCTCCGGGTGCAAGGTGGACTTCTCGGCGCTCTCGGATATTCTCAAAAAGGACGGTCAGGACCACGGCCTCGACATACGTATCCAGCGGGAGGACATATTCGAGGCCATGCACCGGATATGAGACCGGAAAAAAGCTTATTTAAAAGGAACGGACTATGATAACCACCAACGAGATTTTAGAGACTATCGACATGATAAGTCAACAGCATCTGGATATACGCACCGTCACCATGGGCATATCCCTTCGGGACTGCGGCCACCCGGACGTGAATACATGCTGTGACAAAATATACGACAAGATAACAAAGCTGGCGGAGAAGCTGGTCAAAACCGGCGAGGACATCGAGCGTGAGTTCGGTATCCCCATCGTAAATAAGCGCGTCTCCGTGACCCCCATCGCCATCGCCTGTGAGTGCTGTGACACGGAGGACTACACCCCCTTCGCCCTCGCCCTCGACCGGGCGGCCAAGGAAATCGGCGTAAACTTCATCGGAGGCTTTTCGGCGCTGGTGCAAAAGGGCTTCACCGTAGGCGACCGGCGGCTCATCGCCTCCATACCTGAGGCGCTTGCCAAGACCGAGCGCGTCTGCTCCAGCGTCAACGTGGCCTCCACTAAAGCCGGCATAAACATGGACGCCGTGGCCCTCATGGGCAGGATAATAAAGAGGACCGCTGAGATGACGAACGGTCAGGGTTGCGCCAAGCTCGTTGTATTCGCCAACGCCGTGGAGGACAACCCCTTTATGGCCGGGGCCTTCCACGGGGTGGGGGAGCCTGAGTGCGTCATAAACGTGGGCGTCTCCGGTCCCGGCGTCGTCCACTCCGCCCTCACAAAATGCAAGGGCCAACCCTTCCACGTGGTGGCGGAGACCATAAAAAAGACGGCCTTCCGCATAACCCGCATGGGCGAGCTGGTGGCTCATGAGGCCAGCCGCCGCTTGGGCGTACCCTTCGGCATAGTGGACCTGAGCTTGGCTCCCACCCCCGCCGTGGGCGACTCCGTGGCGGACATACTTGAGGAGATGGGCCTTGAGTCCGTCGGCGCGCCGGGGACCACGGCGGCGCTGGCGTTACTCAACGACGCTGTTAAAAAGGGCGGCGTCATGGCCTCCTCCAACGTGGGGGGCCTCTCCGGGGCGTTCATACCCGTGTCCGAGGACGCCGGTATGATACGTGCCGCCGAGAGCGGCAAGCTCACCATTGAGAAGCTTGAGGCCATGACATGCGTGTGCTCCGTGGGCCTTGACATGATAGCCCTCCCCGGCGACACCACGGCGGAGACCATATCCGCCATTATAGCCGACGAGAGCGCAATCGGCATGATAAACCAGAAGACCACCGCCGTCAGGGTCATACCCGTGCCGGGAATGAAGGTGGGCGACAGGTTGGACTTCGGCGGACTTCTGGGCTCCGCCCCCATAATGGCCGTGAATCCCGCCAGCCCCAGGGTCTTCATCGACCGGGGCGGGCGTATCCCCGCGCCCCTCAACAGCCTTAAAAACTGAGGGTGACGATGTGAAAAAGGTCCTTGGATTTTTAAAAGACGAGACTGTCCTCTCCGTCTCCGCCGCGCTGGCCCTCATATCCTGCTTTTTAGTGCCGCCGGACCGGGAGTATCTCGGCTACATAAACATCGACACCCTTGGCACGCTCTTTTGCCTTATGGCCGTGATGGCCGGCTTTCGGAAGCTTGGCGTATTTCAGCGCCTCGCTCAGGGGCTCCTCGGCAAAATAAAAAACGAGCGCGGCCTCACATTGACGCTTACAGCCCTTTGCTTTTTCTGCTCCATGGTCATAACAAACGACGTGGCCCTCATAACCTTTGTCCCGCTGGCTATACTCATCGCCGACATGGAGGACCGGGAGAGCTCCCTCGTCCTCACCGTGACGCTTATGACCGTGGCGGCAAATCTCGGAAGTATCCTGACCCCCATCGGCAACCCCCAGAACCTCTATATCTACTCCGTCTCCGGCATGGGCATGGGGGAATTTGTACTGTCCATGCTCCCCTACGCCGCCGGGGCGGCGGTACTTTTGGTCGTATTTACGCTTATTTTCGTAAAAAATTCCCCCGTAAACGTGACCATAAAAGACCGCCCGCCGGAGATGAGCAAATTCGACCTCTGTTGGTTTTCCGCCCTCTTTTTGCTGTGTATCCTGTCGGTGGCCAAGCTCATACCGGTGACCGTGCTCCTGCCGGTCATCATTGTTGCCGTGGCCGTCCGGGACTGGCGGCTCATTTTGAAGGTGGATTACTCCCTTCTGGCCACATTTTTGTGCTTTTTCATCTTCATCGGCAATATGGGCCGCTTCGCCCCCTTTAAAAACGCCGTCCTCTCGGTCCTCCAAGGCCACGTCCTTCCCGTCAGCGTGGGCCTGAGCCAGATAATAAGCAACGTCCCCGCCGCCCTGCTCTTGGGGGGCTTTACCGAAGATTGGAAGGAGCTTCTCACCGGAGTTAACCTTGGCGGTCTCGGCACTCTCATCGCCTCAATGGCCAGCCTCATCTCCTACAAGCACCTCTCCCGCCACTCCCCCTCCCTCAAGGGCCGCTACCTTCTCATATTCACCGCCGTGAACGCGGCGTTTTTAGCGATACTGTACCCCATATCATTTCTCGTTTGAATAGAAAATTGCCCCCTTCCAACCTGACCCGCACCCCGTCAAGAGGACAGAGAAAAGATTAAAATAAAGTTTACAGATCAGACAGCGCCTACGGGTGCCGT
>CANREY010000050.1 GCA_947629755.1 uncultured Oscillospiraceae bacterium
GTATTCCTTCTGTCCCAGCTTCAAAGCGTCCTTATAGCACTGTTCAGGCATAGCGATCCTCCGTTTTAATATGGCTTAAGGTATTAAGTATATTAAAATATAATATCGCCGGTGTCAAGTCCCCCGCTCATTCGCCGCGGGGCTTTTTATCTGTGCCGTCCGATGGGACGGGGGACCTGCTTTCCTCTCTTTTGTTAGGCACAAAAGAGAGGAAAGCGGCAAAGGAGAGAAAATGCCGTTTGCGCGTGTCGGCGGCCTTCTCCACTCATCTCCGCGCGTCCTTCATCGAATCGTCCCTGCGTCTACCCCGCTTGGCCGCTTACTGCTCAGTTGTCGATAGTCCCCTACCTCTGAACCCGTCGCGCTGGTACGGTGGTTGTCGTTCGCCCCTCCCTCTGTTTTCTCCGTAGGGCTTCATGTGACCTATCAGAATATATTCTCGAAATGATATTGTTCACGTGGGAAAATAGCGCTATAATAACGGTAGTTGAGATCAACACCCGGACGAACATCAAATATTGAGAGGTGATAATATGAACCGTGAACTGACTGCTGATGAAATTGAAAAACGGCTTGCCGAGATCGACGCGAGGGAACCGGAGGAGCCGACCTCGGCGGACCTCGCGGCATTTGCGGAGGCCGAGGCGGAGGACCCGGCCGAGACGATCACGCTTGAAGAATACAGGGCACAGAGAGAATACAGCGGAAAGCTGATGTTGCGCATACCCAAGGAGCTGCACCGGGATTTAGTCGAGGCCGCAAGGCGAAACGGCGTGAGCCTAAATCAGTACGCGGCCTACAAGCTCGCAAAATAAACGCCTTCGGCACTAATTAAAACCGCGGACGCTTCACGCGTCCGCTTCCTTATTCCTCTCAGGGTCGATGGATTTTCCTTCCCCCCCGTTCTACCCGCAGGCGATTCCTCCATTCTTCCCCTCACGGCGACAGCATTTACTTTTTCGCCCCATTGTGCTATTATGTCAACTGAGGTGACGTTTGACATGGAAAAGATCATCGAAAAGCTGGAAAAGATAACGGATACCCGTAGGCAATGGGGGAATCTGAGACATAAGCTGGTGGATATTGTGTTCATCGGTCTGGTGTTCGTCATTTGCGGCGGGACGGATTTCGAGCATATGGAGGACACAGGGTACGGGAAGCTTGAATGGTTCAGGCAATACCTTGAGCTGCCCAACGGGATACCGGACAGCGACACGTTCCGTCGGGTGTTCGAGCGGATCGACCCGAAGGAGATGGGCGATGTCCTGCGGGAGATCGTAGACGTCACGGGCAGTACCGTGGCGATAGACGGGAAGACCATACGCGGGAGCGGGAATGAAGATCACAGCGCTTACCACGTGGTGAGCGCGTGGGTGGCGGAGCATCAGATAACCTTGGGACAGCTGGCAACGGAGGAGAAGAGCAACGAGATCACCGCGATACCGGAGCTGATAGAACTGCTTGACATTGAGGGCAGCACAGTGACAGTGGACGCCATGGGGTGCCAGAAGCAGATCGCGTCGAAGATATGCGATAAGGGTGCGGACTATGTGCTGGGATTGAAGGGCAATCAGCCGGCCCTGCTCTCTGACGTAAAGCTGTATTTTGAAAATGAGATTTCTTCGCACACTGACAAAAGCTTTGAAAAGGACCACGGGAGGATAGAACAGAGGGAATATTATCTGGAGACCGGGATTAGCTGGCTTGCGCAGCGAAAGGAATGGGCGGGACTCAATGGCATAGGACTGGTCAAAACATCTGTGACCAGCCTTAAAACGGGAGAAGTCACCGAGGAAAGCCGCTATTTCCTGACGTCGCTTACCGATGTCCATAAGTTTGCGGACGCTGTGCGAAAGCATTGGAGCATAGAGAGCCAGCTGCATTGGCAGTTAGACGTGACCTTTGGTGAGGACGGCGCCAGGGCGCGGAAGGACAATTCGCCGCTGAACCTGAACATTCTCCGCAAGCAGGCGCTCTCGCTCCTGAACAGTGCAAACATGGGCAAGCGCGTCAGCCTCCGCCGAAAGATGTACCGCGCGGCAATGGATAATGAGATGTTGCGGCGTGTGGTGTTCGGGGAAAAGTAAATGCTGTCGCCGTGTTCTTCCCCTCCTTCCCTCTTGCAAATCCCCGAAAACCATGTATAATATTCTTCATCGCCTATTAATATGAAAAGAGGTTTCCTGATGCACATTGTTTGTCTTGATCTTGAGGGGGTATTGGTCCCTGAGATATGGATCGCCTTTTCGGAGAAGACCGGTATACCTGAGCTTCGGCGGACCACGCGGGACGAGCCGGATTACGCCAAGCTCATGGCCTTTCGTATCGCCATTTTGAAAGAGCACGGCCTGGGGCTTCGTGAGATACAGGACGTCATCGCCAAAATCGACCCCCTGCCGGGAGCGCGGGAGTTTCTGGACGCTCTCAGGGAGGAGACGCAGGTGGTCATACTCTCGGACACCTTCACCCAGTTCGCCACGCCCCTTATGCGCAAGCTCAATTGGCCGGCCATATTCTGCAACGAGCTCATCGCCGCCCCCTCCGGGGAGATAACCGGCTTTAAGATGCGGTGCGAAAACTCAAAGCTCACCACCGTCCGGGCCCTCCAGTCCTGCGGCTTTGAGACCGTGGCCGCCGGAGACAGCTACAATGACCTTGCCATGATAAGGGCCGGTAAGGCCGGATTTCTTTTCCGCAGTACGGACAGGATAAAGGCCGACAACCCTGACATTCCGGCCTTTGAGACCTTCGACGAGCTCCTTTCCGCCATTCGCGGCGCTATAAACGACTGATTCAGGTGTTTTTATGTCCTTTTTTGAGCTTATCTTAATAGCCGTTGGCCTCTCCACGGACGCCTTTGCCGTCTCAGTGTGCAAGGGCCTGTCCGTCAAGACGCTTAAGGCCCAAAACGCCCTCCTTGTGGGTCTCTTTTTCGGTGGCTTTCAGGCCCTGATGCCCCTTTTGGGCTGGCTTTTAGGCCGGCAGTTTGAGTCCTACATAACGAAAATCGACCACTGGATAGCCTTCGCGCTCCTCGCCTTCATCGGCGGGCACATGATCTGGGAGGCGGTGCGCGGGGACGAGAGCGCCGACAGCGGGAGCTTCGCCCTCCGGGAGCTTCTCATCTTAGCCGTGGCCACAAGCATCGACGCCCTTGCCGTTGGCGTGACCTTCGCCTTTCTGGCCGTCAACATCTGGTCCTCCATCGCCGCCATCGGGATAATAACCTTCGCCCTCAGCGTGGCCGGGGTCTACATCGGCAACAAGGTCGGCGGGCACCTCCACGAGAAGGCTGAGATCCTCGGCGGGGCCATACTTATCCTCATCGGCCTCAAGATACTTCTTGAGCACTTAGGGGTCATAAATTTTTAATTTTGTAACAAACACCGCCAAAAACGGTGTATAATAGCACTAATACTAAAAAAGCCCGCTTTTTGCGGGCGCGATACTAATACCCAATTAAAACGAGCCATTCGCGCCGGTCTTTTTTGCGTCATGCGGCGTCAGCCACCTTGGAAATACCAACGGGTATTCCCTGCGGCGTCTTCCAAGCCTTACACAAAAAATCCTCGCCGCTCGGTGTCTCCTTTTAAATGGGTATTAGTATTAGCTTTGAAGGGAAGTAAACAAACATGGCAAAAAAGCAGTTCAAGGCCGAGTCCAAGCGGCTACTGGACCTGATGATCAACTCCATCTACACCCACCACGAGATATTCCTGCGCGAGATAATCTCCAACGCCTCCGACGCCATCGACAAGCTGGCTTACAAGGCGCTGACGGACGAGAATGTGGGCCTTAACCGGGACGATTTTCGCATTTTCGTGAAGGTCGACAAGGACGCGCGGACCGTGACCGTCTCCGACAACGGCATCGGCATGTCCAAGGAGGACATGGAGGAAAACCTGGGCGTCATCGCCCACTCCGGGAGCTTCAAATTCAAGTCCGAGGCCGAGGAGGGCGCGGACCTTGACATCATCGGCCAGTTCGGCGTGGGCTTCTACTCCGCTTTCATGGTCAGCGACAAGGTCACGGTCATATCCCGCGCCTATGGCTCTGAGCAGGCATACAAGTGGGAGAGCTCCGGCGCCGACGGCTACACCGTCTCTGAGGCGGACAAGCCCGACGTGGGCACGGACATAATCATGCACATAAAGCCCGACACCGAGGCCGAGCGGTTTTCCGACTACCTTGAGTCCTGGCGGATAAAGGACCTCATAAAGAAATACTCCGACTACGTGCGCTTCCCCATTCGCATGGACGTGGAGCACACCGAGTACGTGGAGACCGGCGAGACCGACGAGCACGGCCACAAAAAAACCGAGCCCGTCACCCACACCGAGGAGGAGACCGTAAACTCCATGGTCCCCATCTGGCAGCGCCCCAAGAGCGAGGCCACGGACGAGAAGTGCATAGAGTTTTATAAGGAGCGCTTCCACGACACCGAGGACCCGGTGGCCATCATCAGGGTCAACGCCGAGGGCCTCACCAGCTACCGCGCCCTCCTCTTTATCCCCAAAAAGGCCCCCTACGATTTTTACAGCCGCGACTACAAGCCCGGCCTTGCCCTGTATAGCTCCGGCGTCATGATAATGGAGTCCTGCCCGGACCTGCTGCCTGAGTGCTTCCGCTTCGTCCGTGGCGTTGTGGACTCCCCTGACCTGTCCCTCAACATCTCCCGCGAGATACTCCAGCACGACCGGCAGCTTAAGGTCATAGCCGGAAACTTAGAGAGCAAGGTAAAGAGCGAGCTTCTCTCCCTCATGACAAAGGACCCGGAGAAGTACGACGCCTTCTGGGCCGCCTTCGGCCGTCAGATAAAGTACGGCATCGTGGGCGAGTACGGAATGAAAAAGGAGCTTTTGAAGGACCTTCTCAAATTCTACTCCTCCAACGACGAAAAGCTCACCAGCCTTAAAGACTACGTCTCCCGTATGCCGGAGAGCCAGAAATACATCTACTACGCCGCCGCCGGCGACATTCGCTCCGCCGCGGGCCTTCCCCAGACCGAGCAGGTCCGGGCCAAGGGCTACGAGCTCCTCTATTTCGTTGAGGACATCGACGAGTTCGTGTCCCAGATGCTCTTTGAGTACGAGGGCAAGGAATTAAAGTCCGTCTCCGGCGGGGATCTGGGCCTTGAGACCGAGGAGGAGAAGAAGGAGCAGGAGACCGAGGACGAGGGCGCCAAGGAGCTTCTCGACTTCATGAAGGAGACGCTTAAGGACGAGGTTGTGGACGTAAAGCTGTCCCACTCGCTTATGAGCTCCGCCGTCTGCATGTCATATGAGGGGGATATAACCCTTGAGATGGAGCGCTACTTCCGCCAGATGCCCGGAGACGCCGGGGAGAAGATAAGGGCCCGCAGGGTTTTGGAGATAAATCCGGAGCACAAGGTCTTCGCCTCCCTCACCGCCGCCTTTGAAAGCGACAAGGACCGGGCCGCCAAGATAGCCCATGTCCTCTGCGCACAAGCAAAGCTTCTTGCCTCCCTCCCCGTTGAAGACATCTCCGCCTACACCAACGCCATCTGCGACCTCATTTAAGCAAAACTCCGGCTTGTCAAAAAACAATAATTTTCGCGGCGACATGTGCGTCGCGAAAATTACCTTTTGTTTTGCGCAGTGTGCCGCCTTCGGCGGCGCGCGGAGCAAAACGGCAGAAAAAAGTCGCAAATAGGCCCGCAGGCCTTTTTGCGACTTTTTTCGCACGTCCTCTTTTATCTGAAAAAGGCCACAAGGCCTTTTTCAGATAATTTTTTTCCACCTTGCCCCGCCGGGGACGTCTGTTATCTCTATTCCCTTTGCGCGAAGCTCCTCGCGGATACGGTCGGCCTCGGCGAAATCCTTCGCCTTCTTCGCCTGGGCCCGCTTTAAAACGAGGGCGTCTATCTCCGGGTCTCCCTCGCCCTCCACGGTGATGCCGCCGGAGCTTGAGGCGGACGCCCTGCTCTTTTCGTCCTCGGCGCGCTTATAATTGGCCTTCTCAAGGAGGCTCAGGCCCAGCACCCTGTCAAAATCCGCCAACACCGCAAGCTTCGTCGCGTCATTTACCGGAAGCTTCAGCGCGTCGTATACAGCGGTGACGCCAAGGGACGTGTTGAGGTCCGCTCCCACGGCCTTTATGAATTTCTCCCGCTGGGCCGAGACGGTCCCCTCGTCCACCGGGCCGTCGCCGGGCTTCAGGGTGGCGACGCGGGCTATGAGCTTTTTATACGCCCCCTGGGCGTTGTCAAGATTCTCCCATGTGAACACCAGCGCCTTGCGGTAGTGGCTCTGGAGGCAGAAAAAGCGGTATGCCAGCGGATCGTAGCCCTCCTCCTCCAAGGTGGCGACGGTGAGTGTCTTGCCCTTTGATTTGCTCATCTTCCCCTCAGGGGTGTTGAGATGGTGGACGTGGAACCAGTGGCCGCACCAGGGGTGTCCAAGGTAGCTCTCTGACTGGGCGATCTCGTTTGTGTGGTGGGGGAAGGCGTTGTCTATGCCCCCGCAGTGCAGGTCAAGGTACTCGCCGTTATATTTAAGGGATATGGCGGAGCACTCGATATGCCAGCCGGGATACCCCACGCCCCATGGGGAGTCCCACTTGAGGGCCTGATCCTCGAATTTCGACTTTGTGAACCAGAGCACGAAGTCATTCCTGTTGCGCTTATTGCGATCCTCCTCCACGCCCTCCCGGACGCCCACCTCAAGGGCCTCCTCGTCGTGGTCGTAGAATATGTGGTAGCGCTCAAGCTTCGATGTGTCGAAATACACGTTCCCGCCGGCAAGATAGGCGTATCCCCTGTCAAGAAGCCCCTCCACCATCTCGATGAATTCCGGGATAAGTCCCGTGGCCGGCTGGACCACGTCAGGGGTCTTTATATTGAGCTTCCGGCAATCCTCAAAAAAGGCGTCGGTATAAAATTTCGCGATCTCCATCACCGTCTTGTGCTCACGGCGGGCGCCCTTTAGCATCTTGTCCTCGCCCTCGTCGTTATCGCCGCTGAGGTGCCCCACGTCGGTTATGTTCATGACCCGGTGCACGTCATAGCCCTCGTACCGGAGAAATTTCTCCAGCGCGTCCTCCATGATGTAGCTGCGCAGGTTGCCTATATGGGCGAAGTGGTACACCGTGGGCCCGCAGGTGTACATCTCCACATGGCCCGGAGTGTGGGTTTTAAATTCCTCTTTTTTGTGGGTAGCCGAATTGTAAAGATACATTTTTATTCTCCTTTGTTCTCCAATATGCCCGTAAGCTTATCTATTCTGGCCCGAAGCTCCGCGATCTCGTTCTTGACAGGGTCCGTGACGCTGACCTGGTCCACGTCGTCGGCGTAGTGTACCCTCTCCCCGGCTATGCGCACCACTCTCGCCGGCACGCCCACGGCGGTGGAGTCCGGCGGCACGGGGTTCAATACCACCGCTCCCGCGGCCACACGGGCGTTGTCCCCCACGGTGAAGGGCCCCAGTATCTTGGCCCCCGCGCCGATGAGCACGTTGTTGCCGATGGTGGGGTGGCGCTTGCCCTGTTCCTTTCCCGTGCCGCCCAGCGTCACGCCCTGGTATATGAGCACGTCGTCGCCGATCTCGGTGGTCTCGCCGATGACTATGCCGCTTCCGTGGTCGATAACGAGCCTTCTTCCGATGGTGGCGCCGGGGTGTATCTCGATGCCCGTCCGGCGCTTGGCGTGCTCGGATATGGCCCTCGCTAAAAATCTGTGGCCGTGACACCACAGAAAGTGCGCCCTCCTGTACGCCCTCTCGGCCCTTGGGCCGGGGTATATCCAGTATATCTCCAGCCATGATCTGGCCGCCGGGTCCCTGGCCTTGTAGGCGTTTATGCTCTCCCGTGTTCTCTCAAACATATAACTTTCCTTTCCGGGAGCAAAAATAAAAGCCCCCCATGGGTCGCCCCATGGGAGGCGCTCTCGCGCGGTTCCACTCCCGTTTTCACTCTGCCGGCAAAAACCGGTCCCGGCCTTAACGCGGCCCCACGGAGGGCCATTTCCTGCCCTCCCGCTCCGGGACGCACTTCACAGCGGTTCCGGCCGGCCCCGCTTCCAGCTCACGCGGGCCCTCTCTGCGACCTCCCCGCCGCTACTCTTTCCCCTCATAGCGGCGCTATATTATTGTATGGTAGTTTACCAGATTGGGTGAAAAACGTCAAGAGTATTTTCGCCCGGTTCTTAAATATAACAGGGAAAACCGCGTCAACACGGCGACAGCATTTACTTTTCCGCCCCTTTATGCTATTATGTCAACTGAGGTGAAGATTGACATGGAAAAGATCATCGAAAAGCTGGAAAAGATAACGGATACCCGTAGGCAATGGGGGAATCTGAGACATAAGCTGGTGGATATTGTGTTCATCGGCCTGGTGTCCGTCATCTGCGGCGGGACGGATTTCGAGCACATGGAGGACACCGGGTACGGGAAGCTCGAATGGTTCAGGCAATACCTTGAGCTGCCCAACGGGATACCTGACAGCGACACGTTCCGTCGGGTATTCGAGCGGATCGACCCGAAGGAGATGGGCGATGTCCTGCGGGAGGTCGTGGACGTCACGGGCAGTACCGTGGCGATAGACGGGAAGACCATACGCGGGAGCGGGAACGAAGATCACAGCGCTTACCACGTGGTGAGCGCGTGGGTGGCGGAGCATCAGATAACCTTGGGACAACTGGCAACGGAGGAGAAAAGCAACGAGATCACCGCGATACCGGAGCTGATAGATATGCTTGACATCGAGGGCAGCACAGTAACGGTGGACGCCATGGGGTGCCAGAAGCAGATCGCGGCGAAGATACGTGAGAAGGGCGCGGACTATGTGCTGGGATTGAAGGGCAATCAGCCTGCCCTGCTCTCTGACGTAAAGCTGTATTTTGAAAGTGAGATTTCTTCGCACACTGGCAAAAGCCTTGAAAAGGACCACGGGAGGATAGAACAGAGGGAATATTATCTGGAGACCGGGATTAGCTGGCTTGCGCAGCGAAAGGAATGGGCGGGACTCAATGGCATAGGACTGGTCAAAACATCTGTGACCAGCCTTAAAACGGGAGAAGTCACCGAGGAAAGCCGCTATTTCCTGACGTCGCTTACCGATGTCCATAAGTTTGCGGACGCTGTGCGAAAGCATTGGAGCATAGAGAGCCAGCTGCATTGGCAGTTAGACGTGACCTTTGGTGAGGACGGCGCCAGGGCGCGGAAGGACAATTCGCCGCTGAACCTGAACATTCTCCGCAAGCAGGCGCTCTCGCTCCTGAACAGTGCAAACATGGGCAAGCGCGTCAGCCTCCGCCGAAAGATGTACCGCGCGGCAATGGATAATGAGATGTTGCGGCGTGTGGTGTTCGGGGAAAAGTAAATGCTGTCGCCGTGACCGCGTCAATCAAAAGCCTTGACAAATATTCTGCGGACGGGTATAATATAGATGACCAGATAAAGGAGAGCGCGTATGGCGGCTTCACCCAACGGTCTGGTCCAAAGTTTAGGTTGTTTGCATTTACTGTAACTTACGTCACAGCAAAGGCAAGGCCGTCGCTATGGCTCAGCGGCGGCCTTTGTCTTTTATCACTCGAAGCTGCAGAGTAAATCTGTAACCAAGGCGATGAAAAGTAAATGTAAAATACATCTACACCCCCTCCTTTCGGAAAGAGTGACCAGACCGTCGTCGCAGGCTCCCCCGCTTACGCGCTCTCCACCCCGATTATGGGGCAACTCTATTATATAATCTCCGCCCAAAATTGTCAATACATGTCGAAGCCCCCGGATTGGTCCGGGGGCTTCGTTGACAGTATGGCCCGCCTCTTTGTGGCAAAAGAGGCGGGCTATTTTTGCTTATATCTTCTCCCTCACCAGCACCGAGCCGTTTTTGGCGAAGTACTCGATGCCTGATACCACCGTGGTCACGAGAATAATTATCCACATGAGCATGTTCACGGTAAACGAGCCGAATATGGCGATGTCCGCCACCTTGGGCACCATCATGACGCAAAGGCCCACCATGGTGCAGGCGGTCTTTATCTTCCCGCTCCAGCCGGCGGCCATGACCACGCCGTTGGAGGCCGCCACCATGCGAAGGCCGGAGACGGCCAGCTCGCGGGCGATGACCACCATGCAGACCCAGCCGGGCATACGCCCCTCCTGAACAAATATGACCATCGCCGAGAGGACAAGGAGCTTATCGGCCAAGGGGTCCATGAACTTCCCGAAATTTGTCACAAGCCCCCGTGACCGGGCCAGCTTCCCGTCCACAAAGTCCGTGAGGCTGGCGAAAATAAATATGCCCAGCGCCACGTATCTGTTCCACAAAAGCAGTACCGCCATAAATACAGGCACAAGCACCATGCGCAAAACCGTCAGCTTGTTCGGTAAATTCATATATTGTCCTCCGTTCCGTTCTCCTCAGGCTCGCGGGCCACCTCTCCCGCCAACTCCCCGTCAAGGTCTCCCCTTATGGTCACGTCGTAAAATTCCCCGGCCTCACACTCGTCTTGCGCGCCGAAGTATATATACCCGTCCACGTCCGGGCTCTCGGCGAAGCTCCGGCCCACGTATAGGCCCACGTCCTCGTCAAAGCCCTCGCAGAGGACCTTCACGGTAGTGCCCAAGCGTGAGGCGTTATACTCCTCCATGACCTTCTCCTGTATCTCCATGACGAGCTCCGCCCGCCTCGCGGCCTCCTCGCCGTCCACATGGGGCATATTGAAGGCGTCGGTGCCCTCCTCCGGCGAGAAGGGGAACACCCCGGCCCGCTCGATCTTGGCCTCCTTAAGAAACTCGCAAAGCTCCTCAAACTCCGCCTCCCCCTCGCCGGGAAGGCCCGTTATGACGCTGGTGCGCAGTACCACGCCCGGTATACGCTCCCGGAGCTTGGGGAAAAGGGCCCTTATGTCGTCCCCGGTCCCCCGGCGGCGCATTGACTTAAGTATGGCGTTATTTATGTGCTGTATGGGTATGTCAAGATATTTGAGTACCTTTGGCTCCGTCGCTATGGCGTCGATGAGCTCGTCGTCCACCGCGTCGGGGTAGAGGTAGTGGAGCCTCACCCACTCAACGCCCTCGATAGCGCACAGCCTTCGCACGAGCTCCGAAAGCTTCCGCTCCCGGTAGAGGTCCACCCCGTAGAGGGTCGGGTCTTGGGCCACGACTATGAGCTCCTTTATCCCCGTTTCGGCCAACGCCTTGGCCTCGGAGATTATATTCTCCATGGGTCTTGAGCGGTATTTCCCCCGGATTGACGGTATGACGCAGTAGGCGCACTTATTCGAGCACCCCTCGGCTATCTTTATATACGCCCAGCCCGGACCGGTGGATATGACCCTGCCGGCCTCGTCAAGGGGCGCGTTTATGTCGCCGTAGCGCTGGGGCTTTGTATCCCCTCCGGCGCTTTTGAGTACGTCCACTATCTCCGACACGCTCCCGGTACCGAGAAGGGCGTCGATCTCCGGCATCTCCCGAAGAAGCTCCTCCTTGTAGCGCTGGGCGAGGCACCCGGTGACGATGAGCTTTTTGAGCTTCCCCGTCTTTTTGAGCTCCCCCATGGAGATTATGTTCTCTATGGCCTCGCTCTTGGCGCTCTCTATAAAGGCGCAGGTGTTAACTATGGCCGCGTCGGCCTCAGCGGGGTCGTCCGTCAGCTCAAAGCCCCCGTCGTCAAGCTGGGAGAGCATCTGCTCTGAGTCTATGAGATTTTTCGCGCACCCTAAGGATATAAGGCAAACCTTACTCATCTTCCGTTCCTTCCGTAAAATCATATCTCGCCATGGCGCTTTTTATCTCGCCCCATGAAAAGCCCCGGCGCAAAAGCATGTCCGTGAGCCGCTTAAGCTCCCTTTTGTCGGGCTCCGCCCCCCGGAGACGCCGGTCTATGAGTTCATCAATGGCCCCGCTGTCCTCCGGCAGCTCCGCAAGGGCCCCGTCCCAGAGCTCCTTCGGCACGCCCCGCCTATATAGCTCCTGCCGGACCCTCCCCGGACCGTAGCCCTTTTTGGCGTAGTGGCGGGCCACCATACCGGCGTACTGCCCGTCGTCGAGAAAGCCAAGGCTCTCAAGATAGTCCGCGGCCTCCTCTATGTCCTCCTCCGCCTCGCCCTTCTCCCGGAGCTTGTCCGTGAGCTCCCGCCGGGACATGGGGCGGGTATCAAGAAGCTTCATGGCCCTTATTTTGGCGTTCATCTTCGTTGAGGCGGCGGTGAGGGCCTCAAGCTCTCCGTCTGTCAGCACTCTGCCGGTGTATAAGGACCAGTCGGCTATCATAGCCACGCTGACCTTTATGGCCTCGCCGCCGTCTATCTCGGCGTACCAGCGGCCCTTTACGTGCTTTGACTCAAATATCCTTGTTATCTCAGGCATCAGCCCTCAAAGTCCTCCGCCGAAATGTCCACCGCCCTGCCGGCGGCCACCGCCGCCACCTGGGCCTGTGGGGACAGGAGCTTGAAGGAATTGGCCCGGACCTTGGCCTCCAGCTCGTCTGCCACCTCCGGGTTGTCCATGAGGTACTGGCGCATACCGTCCCGGCCCTGTATGCGAATATCGCCGTAGGTGAACCAGGCCCCGCCCTTTTCGATGAGGTCCAGCTTCACCGCAAGATCCACCAGCTCCCCGTACCTGCTTATGCCCTGGCCGTACATGATGTCGAACTCCGCCTCCCGGAATGGGGGCGCCACCTTGTTCTTCACCACCTTGGCCCTTGTCCTGTTGCCCACCACCTCGGAGCCGTTCTTCAGCGTCTCGATCCTGCGCATGTCGATGCGCACGGAGGCGAAATATTTAAGGGCCCTGCCGCCGGGCGTGGTCTCAGGGTTGCCGTACATGACCCCTATCTTCTCCCGGAGCTGATTTATGAATATGACGATGCAGTTTGTCTTTGATATGACGCCGGCCAGCTTGCGAAGGGCTTGGCTCATGAGCCGCGCCACCACGCCGACGCTGGAGTCGCCCATCTCGCCCTCGATCTCCGTTCTGGGCACCAGCGCCGCCACGGAGTCCACCACCACCACGTCCACCGCGCCGGAACGCACCAGCGTCTCGGTGATTGCCAGCGCGTCCTCGCCGGTGTCCGGCTGGGAGATAAGTAGATTTTCGATATTCACACCCAACGCGCGGGCGTAGGCCGGCTCCAGCGCGTGCTCCACGTCGATGTACGCCGCCTCGCCGCCCCGCTTCTGGGCCTGAGCCACGATGTGAAGGGCAAGGGTGGTCTTGCCGCAGGACTCAGGGCCGTATATCTCGATTATGCGCCCCTTGGGCACGCCGCCAATGCCGAGGGCGAAGTCCAGCGCCAGGGAGCCCGTGGGCAGCGCCTCCACGTTCACCTGCATACCGTCGCCGAGGCGCATGATGGAGCCCTTGCCGTAGCTTTTTTCTATCTGGGAAATGGCCGTCTCAAGGGCCTTCTTCTTGGCCTCCTGGTCCGCCGGGATATTCAGCGCCACCGGCGCCGCCTTTTTCTGTGCCATGTTCGCGTCCTCCTCGATTTTATTCTCTGCTTATTCAAAATTTGTTCCGCTCTTTATGGCGGTGACGACTCTCTTTGTGCCGCCGCCGTCAAGCAGGTATTTTACGTCCTTAAAGCCGCCGGAGACGAGCATCTCGCCTATAAGCTCCGCCTGCCCCTCGCCGCACTCGAACATTATGGCCCCGTTCTCCTTCACCGTGGGTCCCCAGTAACGGATAACGGCCGGGTAAAAATCAAGTCCGTCCTCCCCGCCGTCAAGGGCCTCCCTTGGCTCAAAGTCCCGGACGCCCCGCTCCAGCGCGTCTATCTCGGCCGTGGGCACGTAGGGCGGATTGCAGACTATGAGGTCAAATTTGTCAAGGCTCACCGGCGGGGCCTTCGTGGCGTCCGCGTCGATGCAGGGCACTATGCGCGATACGCCGTTTCTCAGCACGTTGCTCCTTGCCACCATTATGGCGTGGACCGACTTGTCCACCAGCACCACGTGGCGGCAGCTCGCCACGTACTTGGCGATGGATATGCCTATACACCCGGTGCCGCAGCACAGGTCCAGCACTCTCGCGCCGCTCCCCTTGTTGGCCCGCAGGTACTTTATGGCCTCCTCGGCCAGAAGCTCCGTGTCGGCCCGCGGTATGAGCACCTGCCTGTCCACGTTGAAGGGAAGGCCCATGAACTCCCACTCACCCAGCACGTAGGCTATGGGCTCGCCATTTAGCCTCCGGGCGAGCATGTCGTTCACCCGCTTTTCAACGTCGCCCAAGGCGAAAAGGCCGAAGTCACGGATTACCTCCTCCTTCGTCTTGCCGGAGGCCGCGCCTAAAATGAGCTTTGCCTCTAAATTCACGTCCTCCACTCCCCCGGCCTTCAGGGCCCGGCGGAGGTCAAGGTAAATGTCGTTATATGTCTTTATATCTATCCCTCCCCCTTATTTACCGGGGTCTTACCACCTGTCCGCGCCCTCTTTGTCCGGGAGCACAAGCTTCAATGACTCTATGGCCACCTCAAGCATATCGTCGTCGGGCTCCGCCGTGGTCACCAGCTGAAGGGCCTTGCCCGGAGCGGAGAGTATGACGGTAAGTATGTTGTCATGTCCCCCCGCGTACCTTATGAGCTCATAGCTTATGCCCATTATGACGGGAAGGAGCGCTATCCTCAAAATAAGCCTCACCCAAACGCCGGACCAGCTCACAAGGCTCGTCACAAGTATGCTCACTATCATCACGATGAAAAGAAAGCTCGTGCCGCACCTTGGGTGGAGCCTTGGCTGTGTGCGGGCGTTCTCCACCGTGAGCTCAAGGCCCTTTTCATAGCAGAAGATGGTCTTGTGCTCCGCGCCGTGGTACATCCACACCCGCTTTATCTCCTTCATTTTTGAGGCCAGTATGATGTAGGCAAGGAAAATAACTATCCTTATAACGCCCTCTATGAGATTGCGGAGTATCCCGCTTTTGACAAACCCCGTGAAAAGCCCCGCTATCACCGTGGGCAGGAGGAAGAAAAGCCCCACCGCCAGCAAAAGTCC
This sequence comes from uncultured Oscillospiraceae bacterium, assembly GCA_947629755.1. Classification (GTDB taxonomy): domain Bacteria; phylum Bacillota; class Clostridia; order Oscillospirales; family Oscillospiraceae; genus RUG626. The sequence continues at coordinate 14,957 of CANREY010000050.1, forward strand.
CAAAAATACGGAAAAGCCCACCACGGCCTTTTCGCCCTTCTCGCCGCCAAGATGCTCATTAAGCCACTTATCCAGCTTACCGGGCTCCTCCACCTCCTCGTCAGGCAGGAAGCTTGCCGAGTAAGTCAGTGCCCTGACGCCGTGGACCATGCTCTCAATAAAATTCACCGTACCGCGTATCAAAGGCCAGCCGAGCACGGGATATTTGAGCCTCAGCGCCTTTAAGGGCTCCACCTTGCGCTCCAGCTCCCCGTCGGGCTTTCTTACGACTATGGCCTCCTTGTCCACACCCCGCATCAGCACCCCCTCCATAAGGGCCTGTCCGCCGATGGACGTGCGGAATTTCACCTTATCCTTATCCTTCGCCAAATTTTTCGTCCTCTTTTCTCACTCAAATGTGGGCTCCACCGGTATCCTTATGGTCACCAGCGTGCCGCCGCCCTCGGCGTTGGACAGCGTAAGGTCCCCGCCGTGGTATTTGATTATCTCGTCGCACACCGCAAGGCCGATGCCGCTCCCGCGCTCCTTGGAGCTGCCCTTGTAAAACTTGAGCTTCACTCTCTCAAGCTCGTCCTCCGGTATCCCCGGCCCGTAGTCGCGAAAATACAAAAATACGTTCTCACCGTCGGTCCGGGTGGACACCGTTATGCGCTTGCCGTCCCTTGCGTATTTGGCGGCGTTATCGTAGATATTGTAAAATACCTGCCTGAGCCTCGCCGGGTCCCCGTTTATAAGGGGCAGCTCCTCGTCACATGGCTCGTACTCTATGGTCATGTCCTCCTGCCGTAGTAACTCCCGGTAGGCGAAGATGGAGTCCTCCAGCTCCGCCCCTATGTCGCAGGGCTGTGCGTTCAATGTGAAGCGCCCGTCCTGCATTCTCGTAAATTCCAGAAGCTCCTCCACCATCTTGGTGAGCCTTCTTGCCTCCTTGAGGATTATATTTACCCCCCGCCTTGACTCCTCGTCAAGATTCTCGTCGTAAATGAGCGTCTCGCCCCAGCCCGTTATGGCCGTCAGGGGGGTCCTCAGCTCGTGGGACACGGAGGATATGAATTCCGTCTGGGCCTTCTCCGACTGGCTTATCTTAAGGCTCATCTCGTTTATGGCCTTCACCATGTCCCCCATCTCGTCCCGGTAGTGGTTGCCTATCTGTATGCCGTAGCTCCCGCCGGAGATCTGCTTCGCCGCCGCGGTTATCTCCCTCACCGGCTCCACAACGGATCTTAAGAATATCATACTTATGACCGCCACTATTAGCATCACCACCGCCCCGATGGCTATGGCCACCCATGTATTGGTCCGCACCAGCCTGTCCGCGGGCTTAAGGCTCGTGACATAGCGCATTATGCCTATGGTCTCGCCGTTTGAGTATGTCATTGGGGCCGCCACGCTCATAAGGTGCTCCCCCGTGGTGTCGGAGTAGCCCTCCCAGTAGGAGATCTTCCCCGTGTCCAGGGCGCTGTGTATGTCCGTAGTCCCCGGCATACTTCCGGCGGTCATGGAGTGGGAGCTCAGCACTATCCGCCCGGAGGTATTTATGAACTGGAGCTCCAGCTTGTTTATGTCGTCGAAGCTGTCTATATACCGGTAGGCGCTGTCGTAATACTCGGCCGAGGTCCGGGTTATATAGTTGGAGAAGAAGTCCGTGGCCGTCTTGGCCTTGGCGTAAAGTCCCTCCCGGACGTTGAGGTATATACTACCGGACATGGCCAGCGCGTAGGCGATGACCGCCACCACGACCACGAGGAATATGACCAGCATGGTGGTCATCATGTATCTCTTTCTCAAGCCCTTTATCTTCCAAACGGACTTTTTGCGCGGATTTTTCACCATGCCGTCTCAATTCCTCCTCTCCCCGCGAAAATCGCTCAGTCTACGCGCTTATACTAATATCTATTTAATTAGTATCATATCCCCCACTTATACCCGTAGCCCCAGACCGTGGTTATATACATGGGGTTGGTGGGGTCGTCCTCCAGCTTTATCCGAAGGCGTCTTATGTTCACGTCCACTATCTT
>CANREY010000051.1 GCA_947629755.1 uncultured Oscillospiraceae bacterium
ACATACCCGTTATGACCATGGTGTAGCCGATGCCCATGCCCAGCCCGTCAAAGAAGCTGTCCGCCACTGAGTGCTTGCTGGCGAACATCTCGGCCCGACCTAAGACGATGCAGTTTACCACGATGAGGCTCAGGAACACGCCCAGTGAGTCGTAGAGGCTCTTGAGATACGCCTCCATGAGCATCTCCACCAGCGTCACGAAGGTGGCTATGACCACGATGTAGCAGGGTATGCGCACCTTGGACGGAATGATGTTCCGCAGCAGCGATATGACCACGTTGGAGCAGACCAGCACGAAGGTCAGGGCCAGCCCCATTCCAAGTCCGCCGGAGACGGAGACCGATACCGCCAGCACGGAGCAGCAGCCCAGAGCCAGTATGAGCACCGGATTTTCCTTGAAAATACCGTTCAGGAGGATCTTCATTTTAGCTTTCATTTCGCGCTCGCCCCCTTTATGCTCTCAAAATTCTCAAGAATGTTTGAAACGTCTGTCCTGACGGCTGTGCTGGAGTAGGTGGCGTTTGTGATGGTGTCCACGTTCTCCGCCTGAGTACCGGAGAGGCCCATGTACTTATCAAGGTAGCTCTCCTGTCCGGCCTTTGTGCCAACGTTTGGCGTCTCGGAGCTCACATTGGCGGAGATACCCACCACCTTGCCGTCGTTATCTAAGCCCAGCGTTACGGTCACCGTGCCGCCGTAGCCCTTATACCCCGCCGTGGCCACGTAGCCCGTGCCGCCCTCGTCACGAAAGGCGCTGTCCACGCCCTCAATGCCGGACACGTCAAGCTCCGTAAAGGAGGACGCTCCGGGGAGCACGGCCTTTCTCGTGGCCTCCGCCTCGACGCGGGCGTTTTCCTCGATTATGGGCTCCGTCACGTTGTGGGTGCAGGCCAAGAGGGCTGACACCACAAGGCATATGACCACCAAAACGACGAAGGGCTTTATGTACTCGTTAAAATTTTCCTTTGTCATTTCGCTTTCACACCTCCAAACGGCTTGGGCTGAGTGAGGTCATTTATATAAGGTACCACAAGGTTCATTAAAAGTATGGAGAAGCTCACGGCCCCGGCGGAGTTGGCAAAGCACCGCATGAGAGCTGTGAGAAGCCCGCACCCAAGGCCGAATATGAGCTTTCCGAGGTTGGTGCTGGGGCTCGTCACGTAGTCCGTGGCCATGAATATGGCGCCCAGCATAAGTCCGCCGGAGAAGAGCGCCAGCACCGGCTGGGGACTTCCGAATATCCAGCTGAAAAGGAGCGTGGAGCCTAAGTACGCCAAGGGGATTATGGGCTTTATGACCTTCCTTGCGCAAAGGTACACGCCGCCCAATATGAGCGCCGCGGCGCAGGTCTCGCCCAGAACGCCCCCGTGTACGCCGATAAAGAGCTGTCCGAACTCCTCCCAGCCGATGGAGCCCTGACGAATGAGGGCAAGGGGCGTGGCGGAGCTCAGCGCGTCCACGGTCCCCCTTGGGGCCGGGAAATTCGTCATGTCGGCGGTGAAGGAGAAGAACATCACCACGCGCCCTATGAGGGCGGGGTTGACGAAGTTGCACCCGATGCCGCCAAAGAGCATCTTCACCACGATTATGGCCACTACGTCGCCCACCATGAGCTCCCATATGGGCATGGTGGCGGGGACGTTGAAGGCCAGTAGCATACCGGTGACCACGGCGGACAGGTCCGACACGGTGACGGGCTGCTTCATGAGCTTTTCCCAGACAAACTCCAAAAGTACGCAGAACGCCGCCGATACCGCCGTCAGCAGAAGGGACCTTAAGCCGAATATGACCGACGCGGCTATAAGCGCGGGGCAAAGGGCGATAATGACGTCCAGCATTATCTTCTGTGTGGTCCGGGGACTTCTAAGATGTGGAGATACGCTGACCTTCAGCTCTGTCATTTTACTGCCGCCTCCTTTTCCGCTTTTTCCGCGGCCTCGCGGGCCTTTCTGTCGGCCTCGGCCTTCTTCGCCGCGTTGTCGGCGGCTATGAGGCCCTTGGCCAGCTTGTTTGTCTGCACCAGCATACGCTTGGCCGGACACACGAAGGAACAGCACCCGCACTCCATGCACAGATTGGCGTGGAGCTGGCGTAGCTTATCCACATTCCTCTTGTTGTACGCCGCCTCTATGGCCGCCGGCATGAGATTCAAGGGGCAGGCGTCTATACAGCTTCCGCACCTTATGCAGGCCGTGGGCTCCGGTAGCGTGGCGTCCTTCTCGTCAAAGGCCAGTATGGCGTTGGTGTTCTTCATAACGGGGAAATCGGTGTTGGGCACCGCTATGCCCATCATGGGCCCGCCGTAGAGGACCTTTTTGGCCTCCGTCTTAAAGCCGCCGCAGAAATCGAAGAGCGACTGCATGGTGGCCCCGATGGGAGCTATGACGTTCTTGGGCTCCTTCACGGCCGAGCCGTCCACGGTGACCACCTTCTCGACCAGCGGCATACCCGTCTCTATGTACTTTGCTATGGCCGCCAGTGTCGTGCAGTTCATGACTATCGCCCCGGCGTCCAGCGGGAGCTTGCCCTCCGGCACTATCTTCCCCGTGGTATTATATATGAGCACCTTCTCGCCGCCCTGGGGGTAGAGTGGCGGCAGGGCCATGACCTCCACGCCCTGAAGGTTCGACGCCATGGACTTTAGCACCTCTATACATTTTGGCTTGTTGTTCTCGATTCCGATGACAACGCGCTTGGCCTTCAGGTACTTCTGAAGGAGCTTTATGCCCTTTTCGATCCATGACACCTCGTCCAGCATGGTCCGTGTATCGCTTGTGACGTAGGGCTCGCACTCAGCGCCGTTTATTATGACGGCCTCGATCTGGTTTAGATCCTTCACCGCCAGCTTCACCGCCGTGGGGAAGCCCGCGCCGCCAAGGCCCACAACGCCGCTGTCCCGTACCGCGTCCACAAAGGACTGAAAATCCGTGACCGCGGGCGGCGTGATGCCCTCCCAGACCGTCTGCTCTCCGTCGGTCTCAACGGTTATGGCCTTCATAAAGCGCCCTGACGACATGAGCATGTCGTCTACCCTCTTGACCTTGCCGGACACGCTGGAATACACCGGCGAGGACACAAAGCCCCCGGTCTTGGCTATGAGCTGTCCGACCTTCACGGTGTCGCCCACCTTCACCACAGGCTCCGCCGGCGCGCCGATGTGCATGGACATTGGTATGGTCACGCTGGCCGGGACCGGCATACGCTCAGGCGTCATGCCGGCCGTGTTCTTTCTGTGGGGAACATGGACTCCGTGCAATCTTGGTAAAAACACGTTCCCTTCCTCCCGTTCAAAATAAGTTGCCCCGTCAAGGGAAAGATTTTAACTTTTACAGTATATCACAGTGCATCGTCGTCCGCAATGAAAAATAACGACATTTTTATGTTTTTTCCGTCTTTTTGACCTTTCCCAACCCCGCTCATTGATAATTATTTAACATTTTACCTAAAAAGTCCCCGGCGCTTTGACGCCGGGGACTTGCCTTCCTTCATCTTATCGACCCCAGATACCCCTCAAGTATCAGCGTGGCCGCCACAGCGTCCACGGTCTCCTTCCTTTTCTTCCCGTGGCGGTCGTTGGCCGAGAGGATACCGTGGGCCTCCACGGTGGTCCGCCGCTCGTCCCACATTATTATGGGGATACTCACCCTCTCGGCGAGAAGCTCCCGAAGCGCCATGGACTTCTCCGCCCTTGGGCCTGATGAGCCGTCCATGTTGAGGGGGTTGCCCAGCACCAGCCTCTCCGCGCCCCGCGCTATGCACTCCGCCGCTATCCTGTCCGCCAGCCTCTCCGGGTCCCACTCCTTAATGACGAACGCCTCCCCGGCCAAGGTTCCCGTCATGTCCGACACCGCTATCCCCGTCCGCTGATCTCCGTAATCTATGGCAATGACCCGCATTTTCGTCTCCCCTTTCGCTTTCAATATATATAATGTATAATAAAACCTCCCCGAAGGCAAGAAAAAACCTGCCTTTTTTCAGCGTTTTTTCAATAAAAACCCTGAAATTTTTGTTGACATTTCCCCGGCAGGTGATATAATTATTTCACCTGTCGACCGAGAGGTCTTATTTTTGTGTGCTCAAACACGGAAAAAAGACTGCTCCCGGCCAATATAAAGCAGGGAGGCAAATTAATAGGAGGTGCCGAAAAAATGGCCGCGGAAAACAGAGTCAAGGTCGTTCTTCGTTGCTCTGAGTGCAAACAGCGCAACTACAACACGACCAAGAACAAGAGGAACACGCCCGAAAAGCTTGAGCTCAAAAAGTACTGCCGTTTCTGCCGCAAGCACACACTGCACACCGAGACGAAGTAAGGAGGAAGCGTTCTGATGGCAAAGTCCAAGAAAAAGTTTTTCACCCGCATAGCCGACTGGTTCCGCGGAATGAAAAGCGAGCTTAAAAAGGTCGTATGGCCCACCGCCAAGCAGACCGTAAACAACACCGGAGTGGTACTCGCGGTGTGCGCCGCCTCCGCCGTCGTTCTGGGTGGATTTGACTGGCTCGCCTCTGAGTTCGTCAACATTCTTATCCGCCTGTTCAGTTAAGGAGCAAAAATGGCGCAGGAAGCAAAGTGGTATGTGGTCCATACCTACTCCGGCTACGAAAACGCCGTAGCCGACACCGTCATGAAGGCCGCCGAGAACCGCGGCATGACGGACCTCATTCAGGAGGTCAACATTCCTCTGGAGACCGTCACCGAGCTTGAGGACGGCGTTCAGAAGACCTTCGAGCGCAAGGTATTCCCCGGCTACGTGCTGGTGAAGATGGTCATGACGGACGAGAGCTGGCACCTTGTGCGCAACGTGCGCGGCTGCACCGGATTTGTGGGAAGCGGCAACAAGGCCATTCCCCTCTCCGACGAGGAGATCGCGGGCTTAGGCGTTGAAAAGCGCGATTTCAAGGTGGATTTCCAAATTGGAAGCCGTATCCGCGTATCCGACGGCCCCTTGGAGGGCTTCTTCGGCCAAGTGGAGGAGATCGACATGGACAAGCAGATCGCCCGCGTGGTGGTCTCCATGTTCGGCCGCGAGACTCCCGTGGAGCTGGATTTCGACCAGATCGAGACCGTCGACGACTGACAAGCTCAAAATAGCACACCCCGCCGAAAGGCATGAGCCCCACTGGGGCAAAGTGGGAGGAGCGTCAAGAGCGCTTCGCCTGACCACATCTATATAATGGAGGTTCACGAAAGTGGCACAGAAAGTTACAGGTATCATAAAGCTTCAGATCCCTGCGGGCCGCGCGACTCCCGCGCCCCCCGTGGGTCCCGCCCTTGGTCAGCACGGCGTCAACATCGGCGCGTTCACCAAGGAATTTAACGAGCGCACCAAGGCCGACATGGGCATGATCACCCCCGTGGTCATCACCGTTTACTCCGACAGGAGCTTCACCTTCGTCACCAAGTCCGCCCCCGCCGCCGTGCTTTTAAAGAAGTACTGCAACATCGAGAAGGGCTCCGGCGTCCCCCAGCGCGATAAGGTCGCCAAGATCAGCAAGGAAGACGTGCGCAAGATCGCCGAGACCAAGATGAACGACTTGAATGCCGGCTCCATCGAGGCCGCAATGAGCATGATCGCCGGCACCGCCCGTAGCATGGGCATCGTAGTAGAGGAGGGCTGAGACTATGTTCAGAGGTAAGAATTATAAAGACAGCGCGAAGCTCATCGACCGCTCCGTCCAGTACGAGCCCGCGGACGCCTTCGATCTCATCACCAAGACCAGCAAGGCCAAGTTTGACGAGACCGTGGAGCTCCACGTAAAGCTCGGCGTCGACTCCCGCCACGCCGACCAGCAGGTCCGCGGCGCGGTCGTCCTGCCCCACGGCACCGGTAAGACCCGCAGGGTCCTTGTGTTCTGCAAGGACGAGCGCAAGGAGGAGGCCCTGGCCGCCGGCGCCGATTACGCCGGAGGAATGGACATGGTGGAGAAGATCCAGAAGGAGAACTGGTTCGACTTTGACGTGGTCATCGCCACCCCCGACATGATGGGCACCGTCGGCCGTCTCGGTAAGACTTTGGGCCCCAAGGGCCTGATGCCCTCCCCCAAGGCCGGTACCGTCACCCCCAACCTGACCCAGGCCATCACCGAGGTCAAGGCCGGTAAGATCGAGTACCGTCTTGACCGCACCAACATAATCCACTGCCCCATCGGCAAGGTCTCCTTCGGTGCCGAGAAGCTCACTGAGAACTACAACGCTCTCATGAACGCCCTCCTCCGCGCCAAGCCCGCCACCGCCAAGGGCCAGTATATCCGCTCCTGCGTCACCGCCAGCACCATGGGCCCCGGCATAAAGATCAACGCCCAGAAGACTCTTTAAATTAAAAAGGCCGTTGGCCTTTTTAATTTAAGAAACGTACGAAAAAAATCGCGAAAAGGTCTGCGGACCTATTCGCGATTTTTTTCTGCCGTTTTGCTCCGCGCACGGCCCGGAGGGCCGTACACTCCGCAAAACAAAAGGGATTTTTTCTGACGCACATGTCGTCAGAAAAAATATTAAATCAGGGGTCTCACGCAAACTCGGGGTTTTGTCGGTTGTCTATTTTATTCTCAGTCTTTCAACCAATGCCTCGTCGGGTTCGGCGGTGAGGGTGCGGTAGGTGTGGTAGATGACCATGCCGGGGCGGGCGCCCACGGGCTTTTTTATCTCGCGTATGGGCGTTACGTCTATTGGCACGCGGGTAGAGCTGCGGCCTTGGGAGTAGTAGGCCGCGATGGCGGCGGCCTCATTTACCGTCCTCTCGTCCGGCTCCCTTCCCTCGCAGGCTATGACCACATGGGAGCCGGGCATCTTCCCGGCGTGGAGCCAGAGGTCGGACTTGGCGCTGTCTTTTAATGTGAGCCTGTCGTTCTGGGCGTTATTTCTCCCCGCCCTTATGATAAGCCCGGAGCTTGAGCGAAATAGCATGGGCTGGCTTGGCTGGCGCTTCGGCTTTTTCCCCTTTGACATGTCCCGGACATACCCGCCCTCGGTGAGCTCTGAGCGTATCTCCCCAAGGTCCCGCTCGTCCTCGGCCCTCTCAAGCTCCTCAAGGACGCTTTTCAAATACTCAAGCTCCCCCTCCCCGGCCTCCACGCGCTCGGTGAGGTGGGCCCTTGCCGATTTCGCCCTGTTGTAGTCCTTATAATATTTCGCCGCGTTCTGCTGGGGAGTTTTCAGGGGGTCAAGAGGTATCTTCCTCTCCCCGCCCAGATAGAAGTCCTCCGCCGTCAGCTCCCGCTGGCCCTTTTTCATGCTGTAAAGGTTGGCGGTTATGATGTCGCCGCACTGGCGGAGCCAGTCCCGGTTCTCGGTATCGGCAAGCTCCCGGCGCTGGGCCTCCAGCCTCCGCTCCGTCCGCTCGGCGGCGGTCTTCACTGTCTTTGTGAGCTCCCTCGCTCGCTGGCGGCGGCGCTCCGCGGCGTCCCGCCCCGTATAAAAATCGTCCAGAAGCTTGGAGAAGCTGTCAAATTTTACCGCCTCACAGTCCGACCCGTACTGGGTCACGGGGATATAGGCAAAGTCCATCGGCTCGCCGTCCCGGCCGCGTATGAGATACGGCGCTGAAAGGCCATTGTTCACCGTGTCACGTAACCACGACAGCTCCCGGCATATGGCCGAAAGCCCGTCCCGCTCCCGGCAAAGGCTGACCGCGGGCGAGGTGTCGCCGTATGAGCGCTCGCACAGCTCACGGGCTATAAGCGGCGAGACGCCCAAAAAGGCCGCCAGCACGCACCTGTCAAGCTCCCGCCCGCCGTCAAAGCCCCCGACAGCCGTGGCTATCTCCCCGTCCGTCATCTTAAGAAGGTCCAGCTTCTCCTGCATGGGCGGCAGCGCGTAGCGCATACCGGGTATGAGGGCCCGCTTTTCCTCCGCCGAGCCCACTCTATAAAGGCAGTCGGTTATTATCCCCTCCTTGTCCGTGAGGATAAGGTTCGCCGTCCTGCCCATGAGCTCCACCGCAAGGCCCCGCTCCTCCCCCTCCCCGAACATGCCGGGGGCGGCAAGGCGCACGGTCAGCACCCGGTCCGTGGCGGGCTGGCTTATATCGAGTATCCTCGCCCCCACAAGGTGCTTGCGCAGGAGCATACAGAACATGGGCGGCTCCTGTGGCCTTTCCGGTTCAGCCTCGGTAAAATGTATCCTCGGCGCCCCCGACGAGCCGCCGATGAGCAGATTTTGCCGCCTCTCGCCCTTCACCGTCATGACCACCGTGCCCCGCGCCGGCATATTTATTTTCTCTATCTTCGCCTCCGTAAGGGAGCTTTGGAGCTCCGGCAGGAGACATTTTAAAAAAAGCGCGTCAAGAGACATGTGTTACCTCCCATACGGCGTCAAATAGCTCGTTGAGCCTGTCCGTCCTGCCCCTGAGATAGAGATAGCCGAACAGCGCCTCCAGCGCCGTGGCGGCGTGGTATTCGGATATGGTGGCCCCGTGGGGCACGGCGTGGACCTTGGCGTTCCGGCCCCGGCGGTAGACGTGCCGCTCGTCCTCGGTGAACATGTGCTCTATCCTCTCCGCCGCCGCGGCTTGGGCCGGAGCGGCCACCAGCGCCACCGTGGCCCGGTGGAGGCCCCGGTTGGTCTCCCGGCCCTCGATGGCCAGACGCGTCCTGACCATGAGCTCATAGACCCCGTCGCCGATGTGCGCCAGCGCCAGACTTGACATATTGCCTATCTCCCCCTCCGGGAGCTCCACCTTGAAAAGATCCATAGATCCACCGCCTGAGTGTCATTAATTCGCTTTCCCGCGATCATATCGCAATTTTAACATATCCCCGCGAAAAAATCCATACAATCTATTCTCTTTTACTATTGACCGGGGAATTAAACGCTATTATAATAAGTCGTATGCTACCTTTAAAAATTGAGACAAACGCTTTTTAAAAAATTTATAGATAGATAAAGGAGCGTGGAGGTCACGGAAAATAACGAGAGATTAGCGCCAAAGATAAGGGTAATATCCAACAGCTTCCGCAGGATAGCCGACGAGTCCACCTCGGAGCTGGGCATCACCGGTATGCAGTCGTTCCTGCTGGCGTATCTTCGGCGCAACGCGGGCTCGCCCCCCTGCCAGCACGACATCGAGGAGCGCTTCAACATAAAGCACCCCACCGCCACGGGCCTTATGGCCAGGCTGTGCGAAAAGGGCTACGTGGAGTTCGCCCCGGACGAGTTCGACAGGCGCTTAAAGCGCATAATCATCACCGAGGCCGGCATTAAGGCGGCGGAGCAGACAAAGTCAAGGCTCGACTCCATGGAGGTGGGCCTCACCGCCGGATTTACGCGCAACGACCTTGTGACGCTCCACGCCCTACTTGACAGGCTTGTTGAAAACGCAAAAAAGGCCGGCGGCAGATCCCGCCGGCAGGAAGGAGAATGATAACTTGATACGCCGTCTCTCCCGCTGTGTCCGGGAATATACCTTAGCGGCCATTATGGCCCCGATAACAATGATCGGCGAGGTGGCCATGGAGGTCACCATACCCAATGTGATGGCCTCCCTCTACGACTACGGCATCACCCTCGGCGATATGCACGTGGTGCTGACCCGCTCCCTGCAGCTGGTGCTTTGCGCCATATGCTCACTGTGCTTCGGCGTGGCCTCCGCGGCCTTCGCCACAAAGGCCGGTACCGGCTTTGCCAAAAACCTCCGCCACGACATGTACTACCGGGTTCAGGACTTCGGCTTTGGGAACATCGACAAGTTCTCCACCGCCTCCATCGTCACCCGCCTTACCTCCGACGTGGCAAACCTCCAGATGACCTTCCAGATGATGATCCGCATGGCCATAAGGGCCCCCATGACCATGATACTGGCCTTTATCTCCGCCATGACCATCTCCGTAAAGCTGAGCCTCGTCTACTGCGTGGCCATGCCCATACTTATCGTGGTGCTCATACTGCTCGTGCCGCTGGTGCACAGCATCTTCGACCGGGTATTTCGCACCTACGACAAGCTCAACAACGCCGTTCAGGAGAACGTCCACGGCATAAGGGTGGTCAAGAGCTTCGTCCGTGAGGACAAGGAGACCGAGAAATTTACAAGCATCTCCGCCTCCATCTACAAGGACTTCTGCAAGGCCGAGAAGATACTGGCCCTCAATAACCCCGTGATGCAGACCTGCGTCTACGGGTGCATACTTGCCATCTCCTGGTTGGGCGCGAAATTAGTGGTGGCCTCCGGCAACGACCCCGCCGTGGGCCTCACCACCGGGGACCTCAGCGCCATGTTCACCTACACCACCATGGTCCTCTCCTCCCTCATGATGCTCTCCATGGTCTACGTCATGATGATCATGAGCCGCGCCCCCTTAAAGCGTACATACGAGATACTCACCGAGACGCCGGACCTTACAAGCCCCGCCGGGGCCGTGACCGAGGTCGCCGACGGCTCCATCGACTTTGAGGACGTGAGCTTCAAATACTCCGCCAAGGCCAAAAATATGGCCCTGAAGGACGTAAACCTCCACATTCCCTCCGGGGCCACCGTTGGTATCCTTGGCGGCACCGGCTCCTCAAAATCCACCCTTGTCCAGCTAATCCCCCGGCTCTACGACGTGACCGAGGGCACGCTTAAGGTGGGCGGCGTGGACGTGCGGGACTACGACCTTGTGGCCCTCCGTGACAGCGTGGCCATGGTGCTGCAGAAAAACGAGCTCTTCTCCGGCACAATAAAGGATAACCTGCGCTGGGGCGACCCCGACGCCACCGACGAGGAGCTTGAGCACGCCTGCCGCCTCGCCTGCGCCCACGAGTTTATCGAGGGCTTCCCCGATAAGTACGACACCTACATCGAGCAGGGCGGCACCAACGTCTCCGGCGGCCAGAAGCAGAGGCTTTGCATCGCCCGCGCCCTCCTTAAAAAGCCGAAAATACTCATACTCGACGACTCCACCTCCGCCGTGGACACAAAGACCGACGCCCAGATACGCCGTGCCTTCGCCGAGGAGATACCCGGCACCACAAAGCTCATAATCGCCCAGCGCGTGGCCAGCGTACAGGACGCGGACATGATAGTCATAATGGACGGCGGCGCCATAGCGGCGGTGGGCACCCACGAGGAGCTTTTAAAGACCTCCACCATATATCAGGAGGTCTACTATTCCCAGGTGAAAGGAGATGAGGACTGATGCCCCCTGTAAGACCGAGAGGAGACGGCCGGAAGGCCAGAGACCCGAAAAAGACCCTTACGCGCCTGCTTGGCTACATGAAAAAGTATATCCCGGTCCTCGTCATCGTCCTTTTGTGCATCATCGTCACCTCCTACGCCCAGACCCGCATGTCAACGGCATTGGGAGATCTGGTGGACGACTACATAAAGCCCATGATAGCCCAGGGCTCCACGGACTTTGGGCCACTGGCCAAATTCCTTCTCAGGGTCGCCCTTGTGATGCTTGCCGGCATCTTCTGCGCCTGGCTTTATAACTTCCTGATGGTCTCCGTGGCCCAGGGCACCCAGAAGGTCATAAGGGACGAGATGTTCACAAAGATGCAGCGCCTCCCCCTTCGCTACTTTGACTCCAACACCGCGGGCAACATCATGTCCCGGTACACCAGCGACATCGACACACTTCGCCAGATGGTCTCCCAGTCCATTCCCCAGTGCGCCGCGTCCATCATCTCCCTTATCGTCATATCCGTAAACCTCATAATCAAATCCTGGATACTGTGCATAGTCATGGTGTTCACCGTGTTCGCCATAGTTTTGGTGACCAAGGTGGTCGTGGGCCGCTCCGGCAAGTACTTTCTTGAGCAGCAGCGGGCTCTCGGCCGTGTCAACGGCTACGTGGAGGAGCTCATAAACGGCCAGCGCGTGGTGAAGGTATTCAACCACGAGGAGGCGTGCAAAAAGGAGTTTGACGAGATAAACGACGAGCTTTGCCGCAACGCCTACACCGCCGGCGTATACGCCAACGCCATGGGCCCCATCAACAATAACTTAGGCTACGTCCAGTACGCCATTCTGGCCGTGGTGGGCGGCATTTTGGCCGTCAGCTCCGGCGGAAAGGCGTTGGAGCTGGGCAGTCTCATGGCCTTTACGCTTTTAAGCCGCCAGTTCAACATGCCCATCGCCCAGATCTCCAACCAGCTAAACGCCATCGTCCTTGCATTGGCCGGCGCTGAGCGCATCTTCGACCTCATGGACGAGGAGCCGGAGGTGGACGACGGCTACGTCACCTTGGTGAACGCGGTCATCGACCCGGACGGCACCGTCCACGAGTCCGACAAGCGCACCGGCCGCTGGGCTTGGAAGCACCCCCATCAGGCCGACGGCACCGTGACCTACACCGAGCTTCGCGGCGACATCACCATGGACAGCGTGGATTTCAGCTACGTGCCCGATAAGCAGATACTCTACGACATATCCCTCTACGCAAAGCCCGGCCAGAAGCTGGCCTTCGTGGGGGCCACCGGCGCGGGCAAGACCACCATCACAAACCTCATAAACCGCTTTTACGACATCGAGGACGGCAAGATACGCTACGACGGCATCAACATCAATAAGATCAAAAAGGCCGATCTCCGCCGCTCCCTCGGCATGGTATTGCAGGACGTGAACCTCTTCACCGGCACGGTGATGGAGAATATCCGCTACGGAAAGCTTGACGCCACGGACGAGGAGTGCATCGAGGCCGCGAAGCTTGCCAACGCCCACGACTTCATAACCCGCCTTCCCGACGGCTACGACACCATGCTCACAAATAACGGCGCGCGGCTAAGTCAGGGCCAGCGCCAGCTCATAAGCATCGCCCGCGCCGCCGTGGCGGACCCGCCCGTCATGATCCTCGACGAGGCCACAAGCTCCATCGACACCCGCACCGAGGCCCTTGTCCAGCGGGGCATGGACCGGCTCATGGAGGGCCGCACCGTGTTCGTCATAGCCCACCGCCTCTCAACGGTCATGAACTCCGACGCCATCATGGTCCTCGACCACGGCCACATCATCGAGCGCGGCACCCACGCCCAGCTCATCGCCCAAAAGGGCACCTACTACCAGCTCTACACCGGCGCCTTCGAGCTCGAATGACACCCAAATCGCGCCACCAAATAAGTCATAAAAAATTTCCGGGACTGAATTGTCCCGGAAATTTTTTGATTTAAGATGTCTACCACGTGACCGGAGAGTTTCCGTCAAGCATCATTACCGTAAGCTCCCCTGTTACGAAATCGTAGCTGAACCGTCCGCATGTCTCCGGACTGTCATTGATAAGTACGACAGTGCCCGCGTCCACCGGGAATATTTCGGTGTAGTTGAGCTCCCCCGCCGGCATGGGGCCGTGGCCGTCGCGCCATGTGTCCGGGTCAAAGCCGAACCCGTCAAGGGCGGCCCTGTCGGGGATCGGATACTGTGTGACCGTGAGGTCATTATAATTTACAAAAAATCCGGTCATCGTCCCGTCGGCCAGCTCCACCACCATTTTGGTGCTCCAAAGGTTATCCGCGTCAGTGTCAAACCACAGCTTCGCTCCCCTTGTGACCGGCCCCTCCGCCAGAGGATACGTGACGCCCTCCACCGTGACGCTCCGGGCCTTGCCCATATCCACGGTCTCCGGAAGCTCCTCCCCGCCGTTCAGATAGGCGTAAAGGTTGTTCACGGCGTTCCACTTCCCGGCCCAATACTCAATACCGTTCACTTCATTGGCCTTGTACGTCTCGTAAAGGCCTTCAATCCTGACGCCGTCCGCAAGGTCGAGGCTCGCCTCCTTCTCTATCTCCTCCGCCATCAGATTATTAAGGCGCAAAGATTGCTCCTCGCTCACCTCCGGCATACGAAAGCCCCACATAAACTCGTCCTCAGTCACGCTGAGGGACAGGACCTCCAGCTTCGCGCCGGTGTCCGGGTCCTCCAAAACGATGGGCTCCGGGAACCGGACGGTGTAGATGTACGTCTCCTCCTCGCCCCAGCCGCGGGTCACCGAGGGGTAAAACTCCTCCTCCGGGCCCACGGCAGTCTGAGGCTGTGTGTCCTCAGGCACATTTTGGCGGTCCTCGGTGGGGGCCGTCTCCTCAGTCGGGACCGTGCCGTCGATCAGCCCGTCCTCCGCCGCCTTCGCCGGGGTCAGCGCCATAGCGGCCGCCGCGCCCGCGAGTATTGCCGCTGCAAGTATACCCGCTATCGTCGTTTTCTTATATTTCATGATGTTCACTATCCTTTCTTCTGTCTTTCGCCTTGCGAAACCGGAGGCGAAGGCCGCGCCGGAGCGCGCCGTCGACATGCTGATTATGGCGCTGGCGTAATCGGCGCGAACGTCCTCCGGAGCCTTCGCCACCACCGCCCGGTCGCAGGAGAGCTCCACGTCCCGCCTGATCAGCGCCGCCATGAGCCACACCGCCGGGTTGAACCAGTGGACGCACAGGCACAGTGCGGACATGTAGTGCCACACATTGTCCCCGCGACGGGCGTGGACAGCCTCGTGCCTCAGCACATAGTGATACTCCCCGTCCCGGAGCCCCGGCGTCACCACCACCTCCGGCCTCAGAACGCCGAAGGTCAGCGGCGCTCCGATCATACGGCCCACCCGGAGGCCGGCCCGCCTTGGCAGATACGTCGAGGCGTATTCCCCGGAGATCCTCGGCAGGGCGCGGATCTCACGCCTCGTCCGAAGCCACGCCGAGATAAACCACGCCGCGGCGGAGGTCAATATAATTATGTAAACTATGCTTAGCACCTTGCCGGCCGTCAATTCACCGTGCTTTTCCGGGCTTTTATCCGGTTGCGGCGTCGCCGCCGTCTGTTGAATTATGTAACCCTCGCTCTGTCCCTCGGTCTGTCCGGCCGTATGCGTCCCCGCCGTAAACGGCGGCTGAGCCTGCTCCGGCTCCTCCCGCTCCACGCTCTCCCACGCCGCCGGTCTCTCGCCCATCAGGGAGTAGACCGACGCGGGGCTGTGAAGCCCCACCGGGGTCAGAAGCCGGAGGATACACACCGCCCACAAAAGCAGCACCGCGTTGGGGCTTATCCTCCCCCGCAGTACCCTCCGTGCGGCGGCCACCGCCAGTATGAGAACGCCGCCCAGCAGGGTGTTTTCAATTAGCTGTCCCATAAAGTCACCTGAGCTTTTCCACAAGCTCCCGGAGGGCCTTCGCCTCGTCCTCCGTCAGCTCCTCGGAGAGGAACGCCGACATGAAGGCCGTCTTTGACCCCCCGAAAAAGCGCGTTATGAGCCCCTCGGTCTCCCATCTCTGTACGTCCTTCCGTGTGACCGTCGGCCTGCATATGAACCCCGGATCCCTCCGCTCGATGGCGCCCTTGTCCACAAGCTTCTTGATCACCGTGTAGGTGGTGTTCCTGTTCCACCCGCAGGAGGCGTTCAGCTTTTTCGCCAGCGCTCCCGCTGACAGCTCCCCCTCCTCCCACAGCGGCTCCATCACCCTAAGCTCGGATTCAAACAGTCTTTCCATTATCCTGCCTCCCTTCCGCCCCACCGTTCGCGTCGATCCCCCGCGCCGGTTTGGCAATTTTGTGACTATTGCAATAGTTATCACACCATCAGACTATCACAATAGTCACTCCCTGTCAACACCTTTTTTAAATTTTTCTTACAAAAAAGCTCCCGTGACTTTTTTCGTCACGGGAGCCATCGATTTTAAATTTTTTAGTCGCCAAAGAATTTGTCGTGCACCGCCTGCACCGCCTTGTCGGCGTCGTCCTCGTCGACTAAGACGGAGACCTTTATCTCGCTGGTGGAGATCATCTTGATGTTTATCTTCTTCTTTGCCAGCGCGTCGAACATCTTCACGGCCACGCCGGAAGTCATGAGCATACCCGCGCCAACGATGCTTATCTTGGCCACGTGGGTATCAAGGTCCAGCTTCTTATAGCCCAGAGAATCGGCGCTCTGCTCCAATGCCTCCTTCGCGGCCTCAGCGTCGGCGCGGGTAACGGTGAAGGTCACGTCCTGATTGCCGTCCCGGCCCAGGGACTGGATTATGATGTCCACGTTTATCTTCTCGTTTGCCAAAATGCGGAAGATCTTAAAGGCGATGCCCGGCTCGTCCTTTATACCCACCAGGGTAAAACGCGCCACGTTTACGTCCTTCGCCACACCGCTTACTTCTACCTGCTCCAATTTCTTTACCTCCCTGACTTTAGTACCGGGTTTCCTCTCGTAGCTTGATAGGACCTCAAGGTCCACATTGTATCGCTTGGCCATCTCCACGGACCTGTTGTGGAGGACCTTCGCGCCCATGCTGGCAAGCTCCAGCATCTCGTCAAAGGTTATCTCGTCCAGCTTCTTGGCCCCCTTGACCTTGTTGGGGTCGGCTGTGTACACGCCGTCCACGTCCGTGTATATCTGGCAAAGGTCCGCGTGCATGGCCGCCGCTATTGCCACCGCCGAGGTGTCCGAGCCGCCACGGCCGAGGGTCGTTATGTCGTCATACTTGTTTACGCCCTGAAAGCCGGTGATAAGTACCACCCTGCGGCCGTCCAGCTCCTTTCTTATCCTCTCGGAGCCCACGGACTTTATGGACGCGTTTGAGTAGTTGGTGTTGGTCTTGAAATCCACCTGCCAGCCGGTGAGGCTCACGGCGGGCACGCCCATGCCGTTGAGCATCATGGCGCAAAGTGCCACGGACTGCTGCTCGCCGGTGGAGAGCAGCATATCCATCTCCCGCTTTGAGGGCCGGGGGTTATACTCGTGGGCCTTGGCGATAAGCCCGTCTGTTGTCTTGCCTTGGGCCGAGAGCACGACGATCACGTCGTTTCCGGCTCTGTATGTCTCCTCGATTATCCCGGCGACTCTCCGTACCTTCTCCACGTCGGCCACGGAGCTGCCGCCGAATTTTTGAACAATGAGTGCCATAAACGGCCTCCTTACAATGAAAA
>CANREY010000052.1 GCA_947629755.1 uncultured Oscillospiraceae bacterium
GGGGTGCGGGGGAAATTCGGGGGCTTCCCACCTCATCTGGCCCTGCGGGGCCACCTTCCCCGCCCCGCGGGGAAGGCTGGGGTGTCCGCGCGGCGGGGACGGGGGGTTACGCCTGCGGGCGGGACGGGGGGACGGGGGCTCTAATCCCCCTTGCCCCCCTTTTCCAAAAAGGGGGTATCCGCGCGGCGGGGACGGGGGGTTGCGCCTGCGGGCGGGACGAGGGGACGGGCGGGGTTGGAACCCGCCCCTACGGGAGGATTGGGAGATTTTTCTATAATTGGCGTAGGGGAGGGT
This sequence comes from uncultured Oscillospiraceae bacterium, assembly GCA_947629755.1. Lineage (GTDB taxonomy): Bacteria > Bacillota > Clostridia > Oscillospirales > Oscillospiraceae > RUG626. The sequence goes on from CANREY010000052.1 coordinate 295, forward strand.
TCTAAACCCTCCCGTTTTTAATAAGCGCCGAAAGGCGCAACCTTTTTGAGAGGCGGGGGGCGGATATTCGGCCCACCCCGGCCGGCGCGGAGCGCGGCCACCCCTCCCAAGGGAGGGGCTTGGGGTGCGGAGGGGGTGGGGATTGTGCAATGTTTGCAAAAAGGAGGGGAGAAATTTGGGATAACAGTAAAAAATAACGAAAAGGGTGATGTAAATCGGAATGAAAACGGTGGACAAATCCTTTCGCATGGTGTATAATGTCATAAGTTATGATGGACCTGAGTGTATTTACATATGAAAAACGGAAAAATGAGGTGGAATTATGCTTTTGACAAACGATCAGCAGTGGGAATTTGCCGAGGGCACCTGGTCACACGCCTATGAGGTCTTTGGCGCGCACAAGGAGAATGTCGGGGGGCAGGACGGCTGGAGCTTCACCCTGTGGGCTCCGGGGGCGAAGTCGGTGAGGCTCACGGGCTCTTGGTGCGACTGGGTACCGGACAGGCACTACATGGAGTGCGACGATAAGGGCATATGGCGCATCTTCATGCCGGGGCTCAACGCCGGGGAGAGCTACAAGTATGTGGTGGAGGCCAAGGACGGAAGGCTTTTATTCAAGGCGGACCCCTACGGCTTCGGGAGCGAGTGCCCGCCGGAGACGGCCTCAAGAGTTGTGGACATATATTCCTACGGCTGGACCGACGACAAGTGGCTGGCAAAGCGGGCGAAGCAGAACCACCGGGAGAGGCCCCTCAATATTTACGAGGTACATCTGGGCTCCTGGAAAAGGCACGAGGACGGGACGCTTTTGAGCTACCGGGAGCTTGCCGAGACGCTGGTGCCCTACGCCGTGGATATGGGATACACCCACATAGAGCTCATGCCCGTGATGGAGCACCCCTTTGACGGGAGCTGGGGCTATCAGCTCACGGGCTACTACGCCCCCACGGCAAGGTACGGGGAGCCCAAGGACTTCGCATATTTTATGAACGCGGCCCACATGGCGGGGCTGGGGGTCATACTTGACTGGGCCCCGGCGCACTTCTGCCGTGACGCCCACGGATTGGGAGAGTTTATTGGCGAGCCGCTTTATGAGGGGGGCTCGCACCCACAGTGGGGTACATATAAATTTAATGTGAAGAAGGGCGAGGTCCGCTCCTTCCTCCTCTCCAACGCCAATTTCTGGCTGGAGCGCTACCACGCCGACGGCATAAGGGTGGACGGGGTCACCAGTATGCTGTACTTAAACTTCGGCATTGACGACGAGAGGCTGAAAAAGCACGCCCCGGACGGCACGGAGCACGACTATGACTCTATCGCGCTGGTGCAGAAGATAAACTCCACGGTGGCGAGGGAGCACCCGGACGTGATGATGATAGCCGAGGAGTCCACGGCCTGGCCGCTGGTCACATACCCGCCTGACGACGGGGGACTGGGCTTCCACTACAAGTGGGACATGGGGTGGATGCACGACACCTTAAATTACATGAAGACGGACTTCCCGTATAGGCCGGGGAGCCACGGGGGACTTACCTTCTCCATGATGTACGCCTTCAACGAAAATTTCATTCTCGCCCTCTCACACGACGAGGTGGTCCACGGGAAGGCGTCCCTCATCGGGCGTATGCCGGGGGACTACTGGAGGCAGTTCGCGGGGCTGAGATCCTTGGCGCTCTATCAGATGCTCCACTCAGGGGCAAAGCACAACTTCATGGGCGCGGAGATAGCGCAGTTTATAGAGTGGCGCTACTACGAAGGGCTTCAATGGTTCCTACTCGACTACGACGCGCACCGCAAGCACCAGCAGTACATAAAGGAGCTAAATCACCTCTTTACAAGTGAGAAGGCACTTTACCAGTATAACTACACCTGGGACGGCTTTGAGTGGCTGGACGCGGACGACGCCAAGCAGTCCATTCTGACGTTCCTGCGCCACGGCAAAAAGCCCACGGACGACCTCGTGTGTCTTATGAGCTTCGTGCCGGAGACATACGACGAGTTCAGAGTGGGCGTGCCGAGGAAGGGCACATATACGGAGATATTCAACTCCGACGACCAGCGCTTCGGCGGCTCAGGGAGGATAAATCCGGAGCCCATGGAGGCGGAGAAGGTGCCGGCCCACGGGCAGAAGTACTCCGTGGTGGTCCGCACGCCGCCAATAGGGGGACTTGTTCTTAAGCGTTTACCGCCCAAAAAGGCGTAAATAGGGGTAGTACCCCTCAGGCCGGGCGGAGCCCGGACAGCTCCCCTTTGAAAAGGGGAGCCGGACCCCTCAGTCCGGGCGGAGCCCGGACAGCTCCCCTTTAAAAAGGGGAGCGGCCCCTTCAGTCGGCTGCGCCGACAGCTCCCCCGGAGGGGGAGCCAAAGCGGTGCGGAGCAGACGGGGGAGGCCCCTTCAGTCTCGCTACGCTCGACAGCTCCCCCGGAGGGGGAGCCAAAGCGGTGCGGAGCGGAATTGGGGGAGGCCCCTTCAGTCTCGCTACGCTCGACAGCTCCCCCGGAGGGGGAGCCAAAGCGGAAAAAATATTATAATTTTAATCAAGTCAAGGAGACTCACATGTTCAAGGACAAAAAGGATTTCACAAGGCAGCTTGAGGCCGCCGCCATCGCGAATTACGGGAAGACCTTCGGGAAGCTGGAGCCGAAGCTCAAGTACAACACCCTGGCAAAGCTCATCGCGAGCAACGCCAGAAACGTGCGCGTCATGACCGACACGGCACGGCAGGAGGAGAAAAAGCGGGTCTACTACTTCTCAATGGAGTTTTTGGTGGGCAAGCTTCTGGAAAACTACATCATGAATTTCGGTATCCGTGACGTGGTGGAGGAGGGTCTGGCCGACTACGGCGTGACCATAGAGGAGCTGGCCCGTGAGGAGGAGGACGCGGGGCTGGGCAACGGCGGCCTTGGGCGCCTTGCCGCCTGCTTTATCGACTCGCTGGCGAGCTTAGGTTATATAGGACAGGGCAACGGCATACGCTACCGCTACGGGCTTTTCCACCAGCGCATAGTCAACGGCTGTCAGGTGGAGGACCCGGACAACTGGCTTGAGGACGGCTACCCCTGGGAGATAGAGAGGCCGGAGGAGGCGGTGCTGGTGCGCTTTGGCGGCACGGTGGTGCACAAATATTCCGGAAACTCCATGAGCTATGAGTGGACAGGCGGCGAGGAGATACTTGCCGTCCCCTACGACGTGCCTGTGGTGGGCTACGGCGGGAAGCTCGTCAATAACCTGCGGCTGTGGAGCGCCGAGCCGGCCAAGCAGAACTTCAACATGGACGCCTTCAACAGGGGCGACTACGCCGGGGCCATGAAATTCCGCTCCGACGTGGAGGCCATAACGAGCGTGCTCTACCCCAACGACAACGCCGACCCCGGCAAGGTGCTGCGCCTAAAGCAGGAGTACATGTTCGTGGCCGCGGGGCTCAAGTCCATACTCAGGTACTATAAGCGCGAGTACGGCAAGCACGCATGGAAGCGGTTCCCGGAGCTCATAGCCATACACACCAACGACACCCACCCGGCGCTGTGCGCCCCGGAGCTTTTAAGGCTCCTCATAGACGAGGAGGGGCTGGACTGGGATACGGCCTGGGAGATAGTCACAAAGTCCATATCCTACACAAACCACACTATCCTTCCTGAGGCGCTGGAGAAGTGGCCCATAGACATGTTCCGCCAACTTCTGCCCAGGGTCTATGACTTCGTGGAGGAGATCGACCGCAGATACAGGGAGTCCTTCACCAAGAGCAGGGTCAACAATCAGGAGCTTTTGATGAACACGGCCATACTCTGGGGCGGACAGGTGAGAATGGCAAATCTCAGCATAATCGCCGGCCACGCCGTAAACGGCGTCGCCGCCCTCCACACGGAGATACTAAAGCACGACGTGCTCAAGGACTTCTACACCCTGACGCCGGAGAAGTTCAACAACAAGACAAACGGCGTGACACACCGCAGATTTTTGGCTCAGGCCAACCCAACCTACGCCGAGCTCATAACCGAGGCCATAGGCGACAAGTGGTACACCGACGCTATGGAGCTTTCAAAGCTCAAGGAATTTGAGAACGACCCGGCGTTTCTTGACAAGGCCGCAAAGTCCAAGGCCAAAAATAAGCAGGTGCTGGCAAGGTACATAAAGGACACCACGGGGATAATCGTGGACGCGGACTCCATATTCGATATTCAGGTCAAGCGCTTCCACGCCTACAAGCGCCAGCTTCTCAATCTCTTTAAGATAATGGACCTCTATAACCACATATTGGAGGACCCCAACTTTGAGGTGAGGCCCACCACCTTCATCTTCGCCGGGAAGGCGGCTCAGGGCTATGAGTTTGCAAAGAACACCATAAGGCTTGTAAACTCCGTGGCGGACGTTATAAACACGGACACGAGAGTGAGAGGCAGGATAAGGGTGGTGTTCATACCCAATTTCTCCGTCTCCAACGGTCAGCTCATATACCCCGCGGCTGACATATCCGAGCAGATCTCCACCGCCGGAATGGAGGCCTCAGGCACCGGGTGCATGAAGTTCATGATGAACGGCGCTATCACCCTTGGGACGCTTGACGGGGCCAACGTGGAGATAGTGGAGCAGGTGGGAATGGAGAACGCGGAGATCTTCGGCCTGAAGACCGAGGAGATAGCGGAGCTCAAGCGCGGCTGGAGCTACTTTGCAAGAGGCGAGTACGAGGGCAACCCGAGGCTCCGCCACGTGGTGGACCAGCTCACCGACGGGACCTACGCAAAGCTGTCCGGCGGCTTTGACAGCGTGTACTCAAACCTCATGAACTCCAACGACGAGTTTTACGTGCTCAAGGACTTCCAGCCCTACGTGGACGCCTGGCACAGGCTGGAGGCGCTCCACGGCGACAAGCGGGAGTGGTACAAAAAGTCGGTCCACAATACGGCCTGCTCCGGCATATTCTCCTCCGACCGCACCATAAGGGAGTACGCCGAGGAGGTCTGGAACCTCAACTGAGGGCATAAAAGCCGTATGGCTTTTCAAATTATCAAATGATTAAATATCCATATAAGGAGGGTCAACTGTGGTAAACAAAAAACCGTTCATAGCCATGCTGCTCGCGGGAGGGCAGGGCAGCAGGCTGGGTGCTCTCACAAAGCACATCGCCAAGCCCGCCGTATCCTTTGGCGGCAAGTACCGTATCATCGACTTTGCCCTCTCCAACTGCGCCAACTCCCACATCGACACCGTGGGCGTGCTGACCCAGTACAGGCCGTATCTGCTGAACACCTACATCGGCACGGGCTCAAGCTGGGATCTGGACTCCCATGACGGCGGCGTGGCCATATTGCCGCCCTACGCCACGGAGACCGGGGGCCAGTGGTACGCCGGAACGGCGGACGCCATCTATCAAAACCTTGACTACATAAACCTCTATGACCCGGACTACGTGATCATACTCTCCGGCGACCACATCTACCGCATGGACTACCGGAAGATGCTCCGCACTCACATCGACAACAACGCGGACCTGACCATCGCGGTCATGACCGTGCCCTGGGAGGAGGCGCCGAGGCTTGGCATACTGGCCGCCGACGAGAACGACAAGATCTACGACTTTGAGGAAAAGCCGGCAAAGCCGAAATCCAATCTGGCCTCCATGGGCATCTATATCTTCTCAAAGAAGGTGCTGGAGGAGTCCCTTATCGCCGACAGCCGTGACCCGGATTCGGAGCACGACTTCGGAAAGAACATAATCCCCACCCTCTTAGAGCAGGGCAAGAGGCTCTTCGTGCACAGGTTCGAGGGCTTCTGGAAGGACGTGGGGACCATTCCCACCTTCCACGAGACCAGCATGGACCTTCTGGAGGCCGAGCCCCAGTTCGACCTCATGAGCGAGGACTTCCCCACCCTCACCCAGGACGACAGCCTGCCGCCTCACTACGTGGGGCCCAAGGGCTCAGTGGAGCGGGCCTTCGTGGGCAACGGCTCCATAGTGCTGGGCAAGGTGGAGCACTCCATCATCTCCAACGGGTGCACTGTGGAGGAGGGGGCCAGCGTCGTGGACTCCATACTCCTGCCCAACGTCACCGTGGAGAAGGGCGCGAAGGTCGTGAGGGCCATAGTTGGCGAGGGCGCTACCGTCAAGGCCAAGGCCACCTTCGGCTCGGCTGATACGAAAGAGCCCATCGCAGTCGTCGGCGACGACGCGGTAGTTGAATAAGGAGGCGCGAATAATGGATAGAGTTATCGGACTTGTGGCCGCCAACTTTGAGACAAGGGACATGGGTGAGCTCACCGAGGAGCGCACCGTGGCGAGCCTGCCCTACGGCGGCGCATACAGAGTAGTGGATTTCGCCATCTCCAACATGGTGAACTCCGGCATCAAGACACTGGGGCTCATTACGCCCTACAAGTACCGCTCCATCATCGACCACGTTGGCGCGGGCAAGGCCTGGGACTTAGACCGCAAGAACGGCGGACTTTTCGTACTGCCGGGGTCGGTCTTCGGTATCCAGAGCGAGAACAGCCACTTTTTGCTTCGCGACATACGCCGCAACAAGGTGTATTTTGACAGGAGCCCGTCGCCCTACATACTCTTTACGGCCGCCAACGTCGTAAGCCACATGGACTACCGGCCCCTTATCATGGAGCACATAAAGTCCGGCGCGGACGTGACAATGGTCTATAACACCTGCGACAAGGACGAGCATCACAGGCTGGGCGTAAATGTGGAGAACGGCCGTGTCGTCAGCTTTAAGCCCAACCCTCAAAAGTATGAGGACGCCATGCTCGACACCTTCATCATCTCCCGTGAGCTTCTCATGAAGATAATGGAGTGGTACGCCGCCGTGGATTACCTCGACATTTTCGAGGCCATAGAGGGCGACCTTGACAAGATGGACGTTCGGGCCTATAAGTACGAGGGGTACGCAAGGGCGCTCTTTACGGCCCGTGATTACTTCGAGTACTCCATGGAGCTTCTCAATCTCGACGTGGCGGCGGAGCTATTCAGCCGTGAGCGGCCCATAGCCACCAAGGCCTCAGAGAGCGCGCCGGCCAAGTATCTTGAGGGCGCGAAGGTGAAAAACTCCATGGTCACCGCCGGGTCCCTCATAGAGGGCGAGGTGGATCACTCCATACTTTTCCAAGGGGTGCACGTGTGCAAGGGCGCGAAGGTGAAAAACTCCATCGTCATGCAGCACTGCGTCATCGAGGAGGGCGCGGTCGTGGAGAACGTGATCCTCGATAAGTCAAACGTGGTGAAGGCCGGGGCCGTCATTAAGGGCACGGGCGACGCAACTTACATAATGAGCTGAGAGGCTGGACATAAATCGATGCTCTCCCGGTCCTCAACGGGGCCGGGAGGGAGCTCTCCGCCGGGGCGGACAGGCCCCATGGGTCTATCAAAAAAGGGAGGATCAAAAAATGAGAAGAAAACTCAGAGTTTTATTCGCCGCTTATGAGGCCGTGCCGTTTATGAAGACCGGCGGGCTGGGCGACGTGGGCGGCTCCCTGCCCCAGGCGCTGAAGGCCGCGGGCTGTGAGTGCCGCGTAATAATCCCAAAGTTCATGACCATACCCGACGAGTACAAGGCCAAGATGACGCATGTGACGGATTTCTACGTGTCCTTGGGCTGGCGCAACGTGTACTGCGGCATCGAAAAGCTCAACTACAAGGGCGTGGTCTACTACTTCGTGGACAACGAGTACTATTTCAACCGTGAGAGGCCCTACGGGTATTTTGACGACGGCGAGCGCATAGCGTATTTTTCAAAGGCCATAGTCGAGGCTTTGCAGTATCTGCCGGACTTTAAGTGCGATGTTTTGCACTGCAACGACTGGCACACGGCGCTGGCACCCGTATTTTTGCGGGAGTTTTATCAGGGACTGCCCCTCTATGAGAACGTGAAGACCGTGTTCTCCGTGCATAATCTCAAGTTCCAAGGGCAGATGAGCGATTACGTTCTGGGCGACGTGCTGGGGCTCTGGGGCATTCCCGCCGCGTCAAATCAGCTTCGGTGCGACGAGCGGAGCATAAACTACATGAAGGGCGCGCTTCTCTATTCCGATATACTGAGCACCGTGTCAAAGACCTACGCCGAGGAGATAAAGACGCCATTCTACGGCGAGAGAATGGACGGCATATTCCGCGACAGGGCCAGCGTGCTCTACGGCGTGATGAACGGCATAGATACGCAGACCTGGGATCCGGCCACGGACCCGCTGATACCACACAACTACGACATGAAGGACAGGTCCGGCAAGGCGCTTTGCAAGGCGGAGCTCCAGCGGGAGCTGGGGCTGGAGGTGAACCCCGAAAGGCCGCTGGTGGTAATGATAGGGCGCCTCACCGAGCAGAAGGGCATGGACCTTGTTCAGCGGGTAATAAGCGAGATGCTGGACCGGTCCGTGCAGATAGCGGTGCTGGGCACGGGGGATAAGCAGTACGAGGATATGCTCAGCTACTACGCCTGGGAGCGGGCGGGGAGCTGTTCGGCCTGCGTGCGCTTTGACGAGGCCCTGTCCCACCGTATGTACGCCGGGGCGGATATGCTCCTTATGCCGAGCTTATTTGAGCCCTGCGGGCTTTCGCAGATGATAGCCATGCGCTACGGGACGCTCCCGGTGGTGCGTGAGACGGGCGGGCTCAAGGACTCGGTGAAGCCCTACAACCAGTTCACCGGCGAGGGCACGGGCTTTAGCTTCGCAAACTATAACGCACATGAGATGCTGTTTACCCTCATGAACGCCTGCGAGCTTTTCTGGACCGACAAGGACGCCTGGAGCAAGCTTCAGGACAGCGCCATGTCTGAGGACTTCAGCTGGGATCGGGCGGCGAAGGAGTATCTGGAGATGTACGAGCTCACCCACCCGGAGATAGAGCCCTGGCACAAGCGCAAGGACGAGACTGACGCTGAGGCCGAGGCGGAGTAAACGGCCAATACACATATAATATAGGCACACAAATTATCTATCCGGCGGGGCGGAGAGACGCCCCGCCGGGACAAAAAATCATCTGAATCATCAAAGGAAACCCTACCGTATGAGAGCTTATCACAACTCCCGCGAGCTTAAATTCCGCGAACCCTTTGGCGCTGTCGCAGTGGGCGGCGCTGTTTCCATTTCAATAGACACCTGGGACGGCGAGGCAGAAAGCTGTGACCTGCGCGTCTGGGTGGAGAAAAAAGGGGAGAAAATGATCCCCATGGAGAGAGACGGCGGACGGTTCACCGCCGTTATCACACCGGAGGAGCCGGATATTTACTGGTACAGCTTCATTTTCCACTTCTCCGACGGCAACTGGTGCTTCTACGGCCCCAAGGAGGGCCGAGTGGGCGGGGAGGGCGAGATCTACGGCTGGGACAGGGACCACCCGTCCTATCAGCTCACCGCCTATATACCGAGGGCCGTGCCGGACTGGTACAAGAGGGCCATAGTATATCAGATATTCCCCGATAGATTCCACAGGGGAGAGGACTTTCGGGAGAGGGCCGACAGCGTGAGCGCCAAGCCGCGCCGGGGCATACCGAAGGCCGTGATAAAAAAATGGGACACGCCCGTAAGCTACAAGCGCACGCCCTCAGGGGGGATAAAGACCTGGGAGTTTTACGGCGGGACGCTCAAGGGCATCGAGGAGAAGCTTGATTATTTGAGCGCCCTTGGGATAACGGCGCTCTATTTAAACCCCATCTTCGAGGCCGCCAGCAACCACAGGTACGACACCGGCGACTACGAGAAGGTGGACGGGCTTCTGGGCGACGAGGAGTCATTTAAGAGTCTTGCCCGTGAGTGCGAAAAGCGGGGGATACGCATAATACTTGACGGCGTATTCAACCACACGGGCTGTGACAGCAAGTATTTCAACAAATTCGGAAATTACCCGGAGCCCGGAGCGTATCAGGGCCCGAAGTCTAAATATTATCACTGGTACCGCTTCCACACCTTCCCCGACGATTACGAGAGCTGGTGGGGAAATGAGGACCTGCCGGACGTGGAGGAGCACGACCCGGACTACAAGCGGTATATATATGACGACCAAAACTCTATCGTCCGGCGCTGGATGCGCCTTGGGGCCTACGGGTGGAGGCTGGACGTGGCCGACGAGCTCCCCGACGACTTCATAGAGGGCATAAAATCCGCCGTGGTGGCGGAGCGTGGCGACGAGGGCCTCCTTATGGGGGAGGTCTGGGAGGACGCGTCAAATAAGCGGGCCTACGGGGAGCTTAGGCGGTATTTTTTGGGGACGGAGCTTGACTGCGTGATGAATTACCCCTTCCGCACGGGGGTGCTGTACTATTTGACAGGGGACCTGAGCGCGGAGGACCTCAAGGAGACGATGCTGAGCCTCCAAGAAAATTATCCGCCGGAAAACTTCAAGGGGTCACTAAACCTCATGGGCAGCCACGACAGGGCGAGGGTGATGACGGTCTTAGGCGGCGCGCCGGAGCCGGAGACGCTGACGGACGCGCAAAGGCGGGAGTATAAGCTCACGCCGGACAAGCGGGGCCTTGCCAAGGGTCGGCTTTGGCTCATGGCGCTCATGCAGATGACGCTTCCCGGCGTGCCATGCGTGTACTACGGCGACGAGGCTGGAATGGAGGGCTACGCCGATCCCTACAACCGGGGGCCCTTCCCCTGGGGGCACGAGGACAGGGACAACTACACCATATACCGGAACGCCATAAATCTGCGCCGGGCATTTCCGGAGCTGGTGGACGCCACCTTTGAGCCCTTCTCCTTCGGGCCGGACGTGTTCGGCTACCACAGGGACTGGGGCGAAGGTGAGGGGCTGGCCATACTCATAAACCGGGGCCGGGAGACGAAAAATGTCACCATCGACGCCCACGGGGAGTGTGTCACCGACGTGCTGGGCGGGGCGAAGTACAGCCACCACGACGGAGTGGTGGACGTGACGCTGTGGCCCATGGGCTCGGCTATACTATATTTCCACAAAAAGGAGCGGCTGGGAAGGCCCCTTGAGCGGGGGTCGGGCATACTTGCCCACGTGACCAGCATACCGAACGAGGCGGGGCCGGGGAATATTGGCAAGGCGGCCTATGATTTTGTGGACTTTCTCCATAAATCCGGCCAGAAGTACTGGCAGATACTGCCAATAAATCCCACGGACGCACACGGCTCGCCATACGCCGGGGCCTCGGCCTTCGCGGCCAATATTGCCCTCCTGCCGGAAAGCATGGAGGAGCTGAGGCGGGAGTTTGCAAGCTTCACACCGGATAAGGGATACCGGGAGTTTGTGGGGAAAAACGAAAGCTGGCTGGAGCCCTACGCCGTGTACGCCGCCATAAAGGCGAAAATCTCCGAAAAGCACTACATGACCTGGCCGGAGAAGTACAGAAGGTACACGCCGGAGCTTATACATGACCCGGAAATCGAGGAGGAGGCGGAGCTTCAGAAGTTCTGCCAGTATAAATTCGAGCTTGCGTGGCACAAGCTGAGAGCTTACGCAAAAGAAAAGGGCGTGACCATCATCGGCGACATGCCAATGTACGTCTCCGGCGACTCCGCCGACGTGTGGGCCGAGCCGGGGGAGTTTATGGTCAGAGAGGACGGAAGGCCGGGGCTCATAGCCGGCGTGCCGCCCACCTACATGGACGAGGGACAGCTCTGGGGCAATCCGGTGTATAACTGGGAGGTCATGCGGCAAACGGGCTATGAGTGGTGGCTGCGCAGGTTCCGGCGTATGCTGGATCTATACGACTTTACGAGGCTTGACCACTTCATGGGCTTTGAGTCAGGCTGGGCGGTGCCGGAAAAGGGAAAGCCCGCCGACGGACACTGGGTATTCGGGCCGGGGCTGGAGCTATTCAGGGCGGCCTACGATAAGTTCGGGCCCCTGCCCTTTGTGGCAGAGGACCTGGGGGATATAACGCCGGCGATCCGGGCGCTGCTGGCCCGGTGCGGATTTCTCGGTACCGACGTTATGCAGTACCAGAACGCGGACCCCATCTGGGGCTACTACCCGCCGGAGGAGAAGATAGCCTACTCCGGGACCCACGACAACCGCACGCTCATGGGCTTTTGTAAGGACAAATACTTAGGCCGCCCACCGGAGGAGACGTCGAGGGAGCTCATATCGAAGCTTATGGCAAGCTCCGCCGAGGTGGTCATATTACAGCTTCAGGACGCGCTGGGACTTGACGACAAATCGAGAATGAATACCCCCGGCACCACGGGGAAAAACTGGTGCTGGCAGGCCAAGGCAAGTGACTTCAAAGACGCGTCTGAGCGTCTTTCAAGGGATACAAAAAATTTTAACAGGAGCTGATAAAAATGGACGCATGGAAAATGTTTGAAAACACCGTTCTCTATTCACCCAAGACGAAGCTCATGATGGAGTGGGGCGGCATGGACCTCAACGACGATTACATCTTCTCCATGGAGCGCAAGATGAACACGGCGCTGAAGGGTATGGTGGAGCTGGAGGCCGGGGCCATCGCCAACCCCGACGAGGGGCGCATGGTGGGCCATTATTGGCTCCGGGCCCCCGAAAAGGCCCCCACCAAGGAGCTCCGGGAGGAGATAGAGGCCTGCCTTGCCAAGGTCAAGGCTTTTGCCAGCGATGTGCACTCCGGCAAGATATGCGGCGAGAAGGGCGGAAAATTCGTAAATGTCCTTGTGGGCGGCATCGGCGGCTCGTCTTTAGGGCCCCTCTTTGTGTCAAAGGCGCTGGGCACCCCTGAGGACAAGATGAAGCTCTACTTTTTGGATAACACGGACCCCGCCGGTATGGACGCGGTGTTCCGTGCCGTGGACGGCGAGGCCGACGAGACGCTGACCATCATCATATCCAAGTCCGGCGGCACCATAGAGACGAGAAACTGCCAGATGGAGGCCAAGGCCTTCTATAAAAAGCATGGCCTTGACTTTGCCAAGCACTTCGTCACCGTCACGGGTGAGGGCTCCAAGCTCGACAACACGGCGGTCAGCGAGGGCTGGATAGAGCGCTTCCCCATGTGGGACTGGGTGGGGGGCCGCACCTCCGTCATGTCCGCAGTGGGACTTCTGCCGCTGGCCCTTCAGGGAATAGACATCGACAGCTTCTTAAAGGGCGCGGCGGACTGCGACGAGCTCAACCGCAACGTGAGCATACTTGAAAACCCCGCCGCCGTTATGGCTCTGGCTTGGTATCGCGTCTCCGGCGGCAAGGGCGGCGTGACTCAGGTGGTACTGCCCTACAAGGACAGCCTTGACTTGCTGGCAAAGTACCTCCAGCAGCTCGTTATGGAGTCGCTGGGCAAGGAGCTTGACCTTGACGGCCAGACGGTCCATCAGGGCCTGGCGGTCATGGGCAACAAGGGGACCTCCGACCAGCACAGCTACGTACAGCAGCTGGTGGGCGGCCCGGACAACATCTTTGTGATATTCGTACAGGTGCTGGCCGACCGGGACGGCGAGAGCATAGAGGTGGGCGAGGGCTCCACCTCCGGCGACTACCTCAACGCCTTCATGCTGGGCACAAAGAAGAACCTTGAGGACCACGGCAAGAAGACCATGACGGTCACGGTCCCCTGCGTCTCCGCCTACAACGTGGGTCAGCTCATAGCTATTTGGGAGCGGGCCGTGGGCATCTACGCGGGACTTATAAACATCAACGCCTACCACCAGCCCGCCGTGGAGTACGGCAAGAAGTGCGCCGGGGTGCTCATCGAGGTCAAGAATAAGGCCAAGGCCCTTTTAGTTGAGAAGAAGACGCCTATGACGGCCCCTGAGATAGCCAAGGCCCTTGACGCGGACGCTCAGGACGTGTTCAGGCTGCTGCTCCATCTGGCCAGCAACGACCCCGTGGTGCGCATGAACGTGAACGACGAGGATATTGTTGAGAGCACGTTCGAGGCGAAGTAAGCATGTCGGAAAAGGCCTGCGGCCTTTTCCGACAAAGGGGAACGAAAAAAAATACCGCAAAAAGGCCTGCGGACCTATTTGCGGTATTTTTCTGCCGTTTTGCTCCGCGCACGGCCCGAAGGGCCGTACACTCCGCAAAACAAAGGGAAGCGGACGCTAAGCGTCCGCAATTTTTATTAGCGCCATAAGGCGCAACCGTATAGGGAGCCCCCTCCTCGTAGGAGGGGGGAGGGGGGAAGCGAGGGTGAAGGGTTTGCCGGCATCTACGAAAGAAAGAGTGCGCTGATACGATGGCCTCGCTTCCTCAGTCGCCTGCGGGCGACAGCACCTCCTACGAGGAGGAGCCAAGGGGTTTCGCCTGCGGGCGGGGACGGGGGACGAAGGGACGAGGGACGGGGGCTCTAATCCCCCTGCCCCCCTTTTCCAAAAAGGGGGTGGCGGTTGGTGGGGGGTGCGGTGGTGGACGGGAGACGGGCGGGTTGATTGGTAGATTTTCCTAAAATTGGCGTAGGGGAGGGTTCTAAACCCTCCCCTATTTTAATACGCGCCGTTAGGCGCAACCTTTTTTTGGGGGGACGTGGGGGAAATATTCGCCCCACCCCCTACCCCCTCCCAAGGGAGGGGCTTGATGGAGCACGCGGGGTAGTACGTTAAGGGGATTGGCGCCTACCACGCGGGACCCCTCAGTCGCTGAGGCGACAGCTCATCTTCGCGCTAAGAGCCGCCGCAAGCGGCGGTTGCGCTTCGAAACGCGCTTGCGAGCGCAGCCCATTGAAACGGGGAGCCGGGGGAATGAGGGTGCGGCCCGGAGGGCCGCGATTGAAATTGTCGCCTGCGGGCGGGACGGGGGGTTCTAATCCCCCCTGCCCCCTTTTCCAAAAAGCCTGCAAATAAAAAGTCAACCCCAAACGCGAAAAAATTCGAATAAAGAGTGGC
>CANREY010000053.1 GCA_947629755.1 uncultured Oscillospiraceae bacterium
GAAGCTCTTGGGGGTGAGTGTCAGACCATTGCCTCTCCATTCTAACAGCTTGGGCAACGAGATGCCCCTCGCCCGTGACCGGTTGTCACGAAGTTGGGGTAAATTTATTGTAACAGGGGGTGTCCGCGCGGCGGGGGCGAGGGGACGGGCGGGTCTGGAACCCGCCCCTACGGGGGGGATTGGGGGATTTTTCATTAATTGGCGTAGGGGAGGGTTCTAAACCCTCCCGTTTTTAATACGCGCCGTAAGGCGCAACCTTTGTGGGAGACGGGGGCTCTAATCCCCCCTGCCCCCCTTTTCCAAAAAGGGGGTGAATGGTGCGGTGGTTGACGGGGGACGGGCGGATTTGGAACCCGCCCCTACGGGGGGGATTGGGAGATTTTTCATAAATTGGCGTAGGGGAGGGTTCTAAACCCTCCCGTATTTAAATAAGCGGCCCGGAGGGACGCAACCTTTGTGAGGGACGGGGGACGGGCGGGTTTGGAACCCGCCCCTAGGGGGGGATTGGGGGATTTTTCATTAATTGGCGTAGGGGAGGGTTCTAAACCCTCCCGTTTTTAATACGCGCCGTTAGGCGCAACCTTTTGGGGGCGGGGCGGATATTCGGGCTCCTCCCCCTGCCCCCTCCTCAGGGAGGAGGGGCGGAAGGGACGCCCCACCCCCTACCCCCTCCCAAGGGAGGGGCATGGTTGGAGCACGCGGGGAGAGTGTCTGATAAATTGGCGCGTGCCACGCGGGACCCCTCAGTCACTGCGGTGACAGCTCCCCATTGAAACGGGGAGCCGGGGGAATAAGGAAGCGGCTTCGCCGCATTGAAATTTGCGCCGTAAGGCGCAAGATTTTTTTGTAAAAAATGGGGTTTTTGTGAATTTTGGGGGGTGGGGTGTTGCGTGGAGGGGGAAAAGGCGGCATAATCTCCTAAACGCCGGGGCCTTGGGGGCGCGGCGGAATTTGGATTTTGGAGGTTATTTAAGATGAGAAATCCTAACGGTTTCGGAGGCATTGTGAAGATGGCGGGCAACAGGCGAAGGCCGTACAGGGCGAGGGTCACTGTGGGGTGGCTGGCGGACGAGGACGGGGGGCGGGGGCAGCAGCTTCAGGCCACCATCGGGTATTTCGCAAGCCGGGGGGAGGCTATGATGGCGCTGGCGGAGTATAATAGGGCGCCTTGGGACCCGAAGAAGCGGCGTATGACCTTCAGGCAGGCCTTTGAGGAGTGGAGCCCGGAGTATTTTTCTCGCTACCCCAGCACTCAGAGGGTGATGGAGTCGGCTATGGCCTTTTGCGGGCCCATATGGGATCAGTCCCTGAGCGACCTGAGGACGGTACAGCTCCAGCGGGTCATCGACTCCATGGCGGGGTTTTCGCGGGGGTACCAGTCCAAGGTGCGCTCCCTCATGCGAATGGTGTACCGGTGGGCGATGGCGAGAGAGATAGTGGACAGGGACTGGTCGCTCTTTGTGGAGCTGAGGGCTCAGGAGAGGGAATCTCCAAGGCGGGTATTCTCATTGGAGGAGATAGACAGGCTCTGGGAGCTCTACCGCTCCGGGGGGCCGGTGCCGGGGCAGACGGCCAGATACGACGGCCGGGGTATGCTGGAATCGTTGCTCCTGCTACTCTACACAGGTATGCGGGTGGGGGAGCTTTTAGGGCTTGAGAGGGGCGACGTGGCGCTTGAGGACAGGTACATCGACCTTCGGGGCACAAAGACGAAGGCCGCCAGGCGCCGAGTGCCCCTGCACCGGGAGATTCTGCCGGTGATGGGAAAGCTCTTGGAGATAAGCCGGGGGAGGTTCCTCATCTCATCGGGGGAGGGCAGGCCCATGACGTACTCCATGTACAAATACGGCTGGTTTGACAAGGTGATGGCGGCGCTTAAAATGGAGCACACGCCCCATGACGCGAGACACACCTTCGTCTCGGCTCTGGACAGCGCCGGGGTGCGTCGGGGTGCCATGAAGTTTATCGTCGGGCACAGCCAATCGGACGTGACGGACAGGTACACACACAAGGACCTGGCGGAGCTGGTGAGGGAGGTGGACAAGCTCAATTACTGTATGGCCGAATAAAAAAGGCGGCCACGAGGGGCTTGGGGCCGGCTCGTGACCGCGGGATATTTTTTTCGTATCAGGAAAAGAGGGGGGTGGAGAGGTAGCGGTCGCCGGTGTCCGGGAGGAGGGCCACCACGGTCTTGCCGGCGTATTCGGGCTTTTTGGCTATCTCAATGGCGGCGTGGAGGGCCGCGCCGGAGGAGATGCCCACCAAGACGCCCTCGGTCCTGCCAAGGAGCTTGCCGGCGGCGAAGGCGTCCTCGGCGGTGACCCTGACTATCTCGTCGTAAATTTCGGTGTTCAGCACCTTCGGTATGAAGCCGGCGCCGATGCCCTGTATCTTGTGGGGGCCGGGCTGGCCGCCGGAGAGGACGGGGCTGGCGTCGGGCTCCACGGCCACCACCCGGACGGAGGGGTTTTTGCTCTTGAGGTACTCCCCCACCCCGGTCACGGTGCCGCCGGTGCCCACGCCGGCCACGAATACGTCCACGTCGCCGTCGGTGTCCCGCCATATCTCAGGGCCGGTGGTGGTGCGGTGGGCCGCTGAGTTGGCGGGGTTTTCAAACTGGCCGGGAATGAAGGAGTTGGGCGTCTCGGCCGCCAGCTCCTCGGCCTTGGCGATGGCGCCCTTCATGCCCTTGGCCCCCTCGGTCAGCACCAGCTCCGCCCCGTAGGCGCTCATAAGCTGGCGGCGCTCAACGGACATGGTCTCCGGCATGACGATTACGGTCCTGTACCCCCTGGCGGCGGCCACGGACGCAAGGCCGATGCCGGTGTTGCCGGAGGTGGGCTCGATTATGACGCTTCCGGGCTTGAGCCTGCCGGTTTTCTCCGCGTCCTCTATCATGGCCAGGGCCACCCGGTCCTTGACGGAGCCGGCGGGGTTGAAGTACTCAAGCTTCACAAGGAGACGGGCCTTAAGAGCTTCGTTTTTTTCTATGTTTCGGACCTCCAAAAGGGGCGTGCCGCCCACGAGCTGGTCCACTGAGGTGTAGATTTTTGACATATCGTGCCTCCTGATCGGGCGATATTCCTATTTATTCAATAGGTTTATAGGGATTATAATACTATGTTGGGAGTTTGTCAACTCTTTTTATTGAAAAACTATTAACCCTGCTGTATAATGGGTAAAAAGGAACGGGGGTGAAGGTCGATGATGATCTCGACGAAGGGGCGGTACGCCCTGAGGGTGATGGTGGATCTGGCCGAGCACGACAGGGAGGATTTTGTGCCTCTGAAGGAGATCGCCCGGCGGCAGGAGATCTCGGAGAAATATCTGGAGAGCATACTGAAAGGGTTGGTGAAAAATGGGCTTTTGAGGGGGCTCCGGGGCAAGGGCGGGGGCTATAAGCTGACGCGGCCGCCGGAGAAGTACACGGTGAGGGAGATCCTTGCCCTGACGGAGGATTCGCTGGCTCCGGTGGCGTGTCTTGAGGAGGGGGCGGCAAAGTGCCCGCGGGAGGCGGTCTGCAGGACCGTGGGGCTCTGGCGGGGGCTTTATGAAGTGATAAACAGGTATTTAGGCTCGGTGACGCTGGCGGAGCTGATGAGGACCGGGGATCCGGGAGATAATTACGTGATATGAGGTGGGAAAATGAATCTTTTTGAGATAGGCATACTTGATTTTATACAGAACAACCTGCGGTGCGCGTTTCTGGACTGGTTCATGCCCATCGTGACGGTCTTGGGGGACGGGGGGATATTCTGGATACTTTTCACGCTGGCGCTGCTCATAATTCCGAGGACAAGGAAGCTGGGGCTGGCCTGCGCGGTGTCGCTGCTCATTGACCTTGCGCTGTGTAACGGGCTTTTAAAAAATCTCATAGCAAGGACGAGGCCATTTGACGTAAATCCCGATATTGTGCTTCTTGTGCCGAAGCCGGGGGACTACTCCTTCCCGTCGGGCCACGCGGCGGCGTCCTTTACGGTGGTGGGGGCGCTGGCGGCAAATAAGTCGAAGCTGTGGATACCGGCCTGCGTGCTGTCAGTGGTGATCGCGCTGTCGAGGCTGTATCTATACGTGCACTATCCCACCGACGTTTTGGGGGGCGCGGCGTGCGGGCTGCTGTTCGGTTTTATCGGCGCTTACGTCACGGAAAAGATACTCCACAAAATACGCGAAAGGGCTGGGAAAGGCCGGGGAAAAGATAAATAAATCGTTGCTTTTTTGAGGGATTTCTGGTACAATGTAAGATAAGAGATTATGCGGCCACAAGGCCGCTTTCCGGCTGTTTTTGGAGGGGTTGAGGATATGGATTCTCTTGGAGATATATGGAAAAGTGTCCTGGAGCTCATGGGCAACAGCCTGACCGAGGTGGCCATAAACACCTGGTTCTCCGAGTGCCGGGTGACGGCCATGGACGAGACGGGGCTGACGCTGCTTGTGCCGTCGGATTTTAAGAGGGGCGTTATCGAGGCGAGATTTTTGGGCACGGTGAAGGACGCCTTGAGGCAGCTTTTTTCCGGGGACGTGGAGGTAAGGCTCATCGGGGAGAAGGATCTGAAGGAGACGGTGAGCGCCGACGAGGGGGCGGACCCGGAGCAGTATACATTCGATAAGTTCGTGGTGGGGCCGTCGAATAAATTTGCCCACGCGGCGAGCCTCGCCGTGGCTCAGGAGCAGACGAGGGAATATAACCCCCTTTTTATTTATGGGGAGTCGGGGCTGGGGAAGACGCACCTTCTATACGCCATAAGGCATGAGGTGGCGAAGCGGCACCCGGAGTACAAGATAGTCTTCGTCCGGGGCGGGGACTTTATGAACGAGCTCATAACCGCTATTCAGAACGGTAAAAACGTGGAATTTCGGGAAAAATACAGGTCGGCGGATCTTTTTTTGATAGACGATATTCAGACGGTGGCGGGGAAGACGTCCACTCAGGACGAGATGTTCCACACGTTCAATACGCTCTATGAGTCGAGAAAGCAGATGGTGTTCACATCGGACCGGCCGCCCTCCGAGATGCCGCTGTTGGCGGACAGGCTGAGGACAAGGTTCGAGTCGGGGCTCTTGGCGGACATACAGCCGCCGGATTTTGAGACGAGAGCGGCGATTGTGAGAAATAAGTCCATGAAGGTGGGGCTGTCGCTGCCAAACGACGTGGTCAATTATATCGCCGAGAATATGACCTCCAACGTCAGGCAGCTGGAGGGGGCTGTGCTGAAGATAAGGGCCCAGAGGGACCTTATGAACGCCCAGATGACGGTGACGGAGGTGTCACGGATACTCAAGGACATGTTCAGGGAGAAGTCACAGTACGTGCCCACGCCGGAGGATATAATCTCGGAGACGGCCAAATTCTTCTCGGTGACGCCGGAGGACCTGAAGGGCCAGCGGAGGACAAAGAGTACGGCGCTGGCGAGACAGATAGCCATGTATGAGATAAGGATACTCACCAATCTGTCGCTTAAGGATATAGGGGACATATTTGAGGGGAGGGACCACACCACGGTGCTGTCAAGTATACAGAAGATAGAAAAGAACGTGGGGTCCGACCCGGAGTTTTCGCAGATGGTCAGGGACATAACCTCAAATATAAACTCAAGACAGTGAGATGGATTTTCCACAATATCCACATGGGTAGGTGTTAATTACGGTTTGACCGTGTTATGGAAAATGATGGACTGTTTGATGGTGTGGATATGTTCACCTCATTTTCCACATTGAAAGAAAGTAAATGTCCCCGATTTAACCCGGAAAAAGGGGAGTTTCCACAATGTAAACATGTCCTAATAATACTACTAAATATAAAAATAAATATATTATATGTAAAATGGTAAAGTGAGAAATAAGACAGGAGGACGTAAAAATGAAATTTTCCTGTGAGAAAAGTGAGCTTCTGAGTGCCGTTAATATAACGAGCCACGCCGCCGCGGCCAGGAGCGCCGTGCCGAGCCTTGAGGGATTTTTGATAGAGGCGGGGACGGACGTAGTTATAACGGGGTACGATCTGAAGACGGGGATAAGGTCCACCATAAGGGCGGACGTCAGCGAGCCGGGGAGCGTGGTTATAAACGCCAAGCTTTTCGGGGACATTATAAGAAAGCTCCCGGAGGACGTGGTGTATATCTCTGTCAATGAGAAGTACATGGTACACATAAGGTGCGCCCTCAGTGAGTTTGATATAATGGGCATATCCTCGGAGGAGTACCCGGACCTCCCTACGGTGGACTATCAGAACTCCGTCTACATGAAGGAGAAGGACATAAAGGCCATGATCGGGGAGACAAACTTCGCCGTCTCCGATAACGAGGCCCGGCCCATACACACGGGGGCGCTCTTTGAGGTGGACAACGATATACTTACCGTGGTGGCCGTGGACGGCTTCAGGCTGGCCCTCAGAAGGGAGCGGGTGGCCAAGACGGAGGTGGGTAAGATCTCCTTCGTGGTGCCGGGGTCGGCCCTCTCCGAGGTGGAGAGAATAGCCGGGGACAGCGACGAGCTTGTGAAGATAACGCTGGGTACAAAGCACGTTATGTTCACGCTGGGCAGTAATATGCTCATATCGAGAAGGCTTGAGGGGGAATTTTTAAATTACAGAAATTCCATACCCCAGACCAGCAAGTACAGCATCGAGGCGGACAGAAGGTCCCTTATATCCGGGATAGAGCGTGTGTCCCTCATAATAAGCGACAAGTTCAAAAGCCCGGTGAGGTGCGTATTCGGAGATAAGGTCCTGAAGCTCTCCACGGCCACCACCCTCGGAAAGGCCAACGACGAGTGTGAGGTCAGCGGCGACGGGGAGGGGCTGGAGATAGGCTTTAACAATAGGTACCTCCTTGAGGCGTTGAGGGTGGCCCCGGCGGATAATCTGAGGTTACAGCTGTCCACCAGCGTTTCCCCCTGCGTCATAGTCCCCGCCGACGGGAGCAAGAATTTCATATACATGATACTGCCCGTGAGGCTGAAGGCCAATGAAAATTAAGGTGACCGTAAAAAGGGCGGAGGAGATAAATATCTCCACGGAGTTTATAAAGTTAGACGCCTTTTTGAAATTTGCCAACATAGCGGAGAGCGGCGGCATGGCCAAGGATATGATCTCCCAGGGAGAGGTGGAGGTAAACGGGGAGCCGTGCCTTCAACGCGGGAAAAAGCTCCGGGACGGCGACAAAGTGAGGATATTTGGGCACGAGTACGCCGTGAAGGTGGAGGGGTAATGTACATTGAGGAAATATCCCTTCAGGGCTTTCGAAACTACAAAAGGGCGAGAGCGGAATTTTCACCGGGGATAAACGTAATAACCGGAAAAAACGCCCAAGGGAAGACGAACCTCTTGGAGGCGCTCTTTATACTCTGCGCCGGCAGGAGCTTCAGGGCCAGATCCGATAAGGAGCTCATGGGCTTTGAGGAGCAGGAGGCCAAGATAGAGGCTAAGGGGCAGAGCGGCGAGCGGGAGAAGAGGATAGAGATAATATTCACCCGCGGGAAAAGGCGGCAGATGCTGGTAAACGCCGTAAAGCAGAGGACAGTAGAGACCTTCGCCGGAAATTTTTCCTCCGTGCTTTTTTGCCCGGAGGACTTGGAGCTCATAAGGGGCGGGGCCGGCGAGAGGCGGAGGCTCATGGATCTGGCCATATGCCAGTTGAGGCCCCGGTACGCCGCCATACTGGCGGAATTTAATAAGGTCTACGAGGGCAAGACGAGGATACTCCGGGACTGGGAGGAGAAGCCGGCTCTTTTGGAGCTTTTGGACGACTACGACCTGCGTCTTGCCAGAATGAGCGCGGAGCTTATCCACTACCGGGCGGGGTTTGTGGATAAGCTCTCACGTGAGGCGGGGAGGATCCACGGGGAGTTCTCCGGCGGGGAGGAGCTTGAGCTCAAGTACGCCACCGTGAAGACGGTGGAGGACCCCGGAGGCCCCGTGGAGGATATATATAGGGCGGTATTGGCGCACCAGCGGCAGCACCGGGAAGCGGAGCTTGCCTCCCGGCTGTGCCTTACGGGGGCCCACAAGGACGACATAGAGATAAATATAAACGGCCGGGCGGCAAAAAATTTCGCCTCACAGGGGCAGACGAGGACCGCGGCCCTGTCGATGAAGCTGGCGGAGCTGGAGATACACCGGGGGCAGCTGGGGGAGTACCCACTGCTACTCTTAGACGACGTGCTCTCCGAGCTTGACGGCACAAGGCAGGACTTTGTACTCAACAGGATAGGCAAGGGGCAGGTGTTCATAACCTGCTGTGAGGACGGAAAGGTGGCGGACAGGACCGGCGGCAGGGTGCTGACGGTGGAGGGCGGAAATGTATTTGCATCTGGGCAATGACACGGTGATAAGGGATAAGTCCCTCATTGGAATATTCGACCTTGACAACAGCTCCTACTCGAAGATAACGAGGGAGTTTCTGACGAGGGCGGAGAGGGAGAGAAGGACCGTGAGCGTGTCCGACGACCTTCCCAAGGCCTTCGCGGTCACGGACGAAGGGGTATATCTTACACAGCTTGGCTCCCAGACGCTCCTAAGGCGGGCGGCTGAGGAGGATATTTTCTGAGGAGGAGAGAGCATGGCAAGAAACAACGACGCGGGGATAGAGTACGTCTGGACGGACAGAAAGAGAGTGCTCGGTATGCCCCTGACCTTTACGAAATACAGGCTCAGCGAGGATAGGCTCTTTTTGGAGAAGGGGCTCCTCAACGTAAAGGAGGAGGAGGTACTGCTGTACAGGATACGGGACATAAAGCTCACCATGAACCTTTTCCAGCGCATGGTGGGCGTGGGGAACATATGTATTTTGTCCTCGGACCAGAGCGCCCCGCACCTTGACATAGTGAACGTGAAGGACCCAAGGCGGGTGAAGGAGCTCATACACCAAAGCGTGGAGGAGGCCAAGGAGAAGCGGCGGGTGAGGCCCATGGAGGTCATGGACGCCGACGACAATTATGATGATCTCCACGGGGACGGCGATTTTACGGTGGACGACGGCGGGGACGACTGAATACGCGTAAATTTTCATGGAGGCAACAATGGCAGAAATGAGCGAAGTTAACGAAATAACGGGCAAGGTCACCGAGGAGTACGACGCAAGTCAGATCCAGGTGCTAGAGGGGCTGGAGGCCGTGAGGAAGCGGCCGGGTATGTACATCGGCTCCACAAGCTCCTCAGGTCTTCACCACCTTGTGTATGAGATAGTGGACAACGCCATAGACGAGGCGCTGGCCGGGTACTGCGACCACATAGAGGTCACCATAAATCCGGGGGACACCATTACGGTGGTGGACAACGGGAGAGGGATACCCGTGGACATACAGGGGCAGACGGGAAAGAGTGCCCTTGAGGTGGTGTTCACCGTCCTCCACGCGGGAGGCAAGTTCGGCGGCGGGGGCTATAAGGTCTCCGGCGGACTTCACGGCGTGGGAGCGAGTGTGGTCAACGCCCTCTCGGAGTGGCTTGAGGTTCAGGTACACAAGGGCGGGAAGATATATGAGATGAAGTTCTCCCGCGGCGAGATAACGAGCCCCATAACGGTCATCGGCGACACGGACAGGACGGGCACCACCGTGACCTTCAAGCCGGACCCGGAGATGTTCGACGACACGGTGTACGACTATGACGTGCTCCACAAGCGTATGCGGGAGCAGGCCTTTTTGAACGCGGGGCTGAGGATAAGGATAACGGACATGAGGGGCGAGGAGCCCGTGTCCGACGATATGCACTACGAGGGCGGCATAAGGCAGTTTGTGGAGTATCTTAACCACCACAAGACGCCCATATCCGAGGACGTTATCTACATGTCAGGCGGCAGGGAGGACTCCATCGCCGAGGTGGCCTTCCAGTATAACGACGGGTATAACGAGATGCTGGTGTCCTTCGCCAACAACATACACACCCCTGAGGGCGGTATGCACGAGACGGGCTTCAAGACGGCGCTGACAAGGGTCTTAAACGCCTACGCCGTGAAGATAGGACAGCTCAAGGGCGAGGATAAGCTCTCCGGCGAGGACTGCCGGGAGGGGCTGACTGCGGTCATATCCGTAAAGCTCACCAACGCCCAGTTCGAGGGCCAGACA
This sequence comes from uncultured Oscillospiraceae bacterium, assembly GCA_947629755.1. Lineage (GTDB taxonomy): Bacteria > Bacillota > Clostridia > Oscillospirales > Oscillospiraceae > RUG626. The sequence goes on from CANREY010000053.1 coordinate 10,063, forward strand.
AAGGCCAAGCTTGGCAACGCGGAGATAAGGTCACTGGTGGACTCCATAGTCTCGGAGCAGCTGGAGATATTTTTGGAGGAGAACCCCAATGTGGGCAAGGCCATAATCGACAAGGCCCTGACCGCCAGCAGGGCCCGTGAGGCCGCGAGGAAGGCCAGGGAGTCCGTGCGGCGCAAGACGGGCCTTGAGTCCGGGCAGATGCCCGACAAGCTTCAGGACTGCAACGAGAGGGATCCGGGGCTCTGTGAAATATACATCGTGGAGGGCGACTCCGCCGCGGGCTCGGCCATTCAAGGCAGAGACAGCCGGTTCCAAGCCATACTGGCCATGTGGGGCAAGATGCTCAACGTGGAGAAGGCCAGAGCCGATAAGATATACGGCAACGACAAGCTCTATCCCCTCATCGTGGCCCTTGGGGCAGGAATAGGGGAGGAATTTAACATCGACAAGCTCCGGTATCACAAGATAATCATAATGGCCGATGCCGATGTGGACGGGGCCCATATACGCACGCTTCTGCTGACATTCTTCTTCAGGTACATGAGGCCGCTCATTGAAAACGGGTACGTGTACTCCGCCGTGCCGCCGCTCTATAAGCTGACGCGGGGCAAGCAGCAGAGGGTGGCGTACTCAGACCCGGAGCGGGACCGGATCTCCGCCGAGATGCGCGGGGACAACCCCAACGCCAAGGTGGATATAAGCCGGTATAAGGGCCTGGGCGAGATGGACCCCCACGAGCTCTGGGAGACCACCATGGACCCGGAGAAGCGGACACTGAGAAGGATAACGCTGGAGGACGCGGTGGCGGCGGACCAGATATTCACCGTCTTAATGGGCGAGGAGGTCGAGCCCAGAAAGGCGTGGATCGAGGAGAACGCGAAGTACGCGGTAAATCTTGACTACTGAGCTAAATTGAAGGGCCGATGGCCTTTCAACGCCGATAAGGATCTGATTTTATTCGCGTCCGCGGGCGCAAGGTCCGCGACGCTTTTTACGAGGTAATATATGGCACATAACAGAGACTACAAGCCTGAGGACATACTGTTCCCGGATCAGGTCATAACGCAGTCCGAGCTCGTCCACGAGATGCAGGAGAGCTATAAGCAGTACGCCATGTCGGTCATCGTGGGCAGGGCCCTGCCGGACGTGAGGGACGGACTGAAGCCCGTGCACAGGAGGATACTTTACTCCATGTACGAGGGGGGACTTACCCACCAGAACCCCTACAAGAAGTGCGCCACCGCCGTGGGCGACGTGCTGGGCCACTACCACCCCCACGGGGACGCGTCGGTCTATGACGCGCTGGTCAGAATGGCTCAGGACTTCTCAATGCGGGCGCCGCTTATTGACGGCCACGGGAACTTCGGCTCCGTGGACGGGGACCCCCCGGCGGCATACAGGTACACCGAGGCCAGAATGAGCCGGATCGCCGACGAGATGCTCCGGGACATCGACAAGGAGACGGTGGACTGGGACCCCAACTTCGACGAGACGAGAAAAGAGCCCAAGGTATTGCCCAGCAGGTTCCCCAATCTGCTGGTGAACGGCTCTTCCGGTATCGCCGTGGGCATGGCCACGAATATCCCGCCCCACAACTTAACGGAGGTCATAAACGCCTGCGTGTGTCTGCTTGATAACCCGGAGGCCACCTTCTCGGAGCTCATGGAGCACATAACGGGGCCGGATTTCCCCACGAGAGGCATAATCATGGGCAGGGCGGGCATACGCCAAGCCTACGCCACGGGGCGGGGGAAGGTCACAGTCCGGGCGAGGACGGAGTTTGAGGAGTACGGGCGGGACCACCGCACGCGCATCATCGTCTCGGAGCTTCCCTATCAGGTAAATAAGCGCCAGCTTATCAAAAATATCGCCGATCAGGTCAAGGACAAGAGGCTTGAGGGCATATCGGACATACGGGACGAGACGGACCGGAACGGTATGCGCATGGTCATCGAGCTCAAGCGGGACGCGAACGCTCAGGTGGTCTTAAATAAGCTCTTTACGCAGACGGCGATGCAGTCCAGCATATCAATAATCATGCTGGCCCTGACGGACGACCAGACACAGCCGAAGATCTTGCCGCTGAGGAACATTCTGACGGAGTACCTCGCCTTCCAAGAGGACGTTATCACACGCAGGACGCGCTATGACCTCAAGAAGGCGCAGGAGCGGGCACACCTTTTGGAGGGGCTGCTCATAGCCCAGGACAACATCGACGAGGTAATCCGGATAATCCGCCAAAGCTACGATAACGCCAAGGAGAACCTGATGGCCCGCTTCGGGCTGGACGACGTTCAGGCACAGGCCATATGCGACATGCGGCTCATTGCCCTTCAGGGGCTCAACCGGGAGAAGCTCCAGGCGGAGTATGACGAGATCGAGGCGAAGATCGCCTATTATAAGGAGCTTTTGGCGGACGAGGCGAAGATAAGGGGAGTGCTGAAGGACGAGCTTATCGCCATCAGGGACAAGTACGGCTCGCCGAGGCTCACGGAGATACAGGACATCGAGGACGAGATAGACCTTGAGGACCTTATAGCCGTGGAGGACTGCGTATATACGCTCTCAAACGCCGGGTATATAAAGCGTATGCCCGTGGCGGAGTATAAGGCCCAGAACAGGGGCGGCAAGGGCATAAGGGCCCAGACCTTAAGGGACGAGGACTTCGTGCATACGGTGTTCACGGCCTCAAGCCACGACTATATACTGTTCTTTACCTCCGTGGGGCGGGTGTACCGGAAGAAGGGCTTCAATATCCCACAGGCCACAAGGTCAAGTAGGGGGACGAATATAGTGAACGTCCTGCCCTTGGAGCCGGGGGAGAAGGTCACGGCCATGCTCCACACGTCAAGTCTTGACGTGTCGGGGCGCAATCTTGTGATGGTGACGCTCCACGGCACGGTGAAGCGCTTCGGTTTTGACGTGCTGAGGAATATAAGGAATAACGGCCTGCGGGCGCTGAAGCTGGACGAGAACGACGTGCTTATCTCCGTGGTCAAGACACAGGGACGGGACAATATCCTCATCGCAACCCACGACGGCTACGCCATATGCTTTGACGAAAACGACGTGCGGACCATGGGCCGGGACGCGGTGGGCGTCCGGGGCATTAAGCTCCGGGAGGGCGACTTCGTGGTGGGCGCGGTGAACGCAAGCCAAGGGGGAATGCTTCTCAGCATCACCGAGAACGGCTACGGCAAGCGCACGCCCATCGAGGAGTACGTCAGGGGCGCCGACGGCACGCCTCAGCACCGGGGCGGCAAGGGCATCAAGAACTACAACGTCACCGCCAAGACGGGCAAGATCGCCGGCATCAAGGTGGTCCGGGACACGGACGACGTACTGCTCTTAGCCGAGGACGGGACCATGATACGCACGGGGGCGGAGACTATATCCGTGCTCGGCCGGGCCACTCAGGGCGTGAGGCTCATGAGGGTGTCCGAGGGCACAAGGCTCCTGTCCGTGGCGAGAGCCGAGAAGGCCGAGGATACCGGGGAGACTGAGGATACGGACGAGGAAAATCCCGGTGATAATGAGGGCCCGGAAGAAATACAATGAATAAAGTGACCGTTTACACCGACGGGGCCTGCTCCGGTAACCCCGGCCCCGGCGGCTGGGCGGCGGTGCTCATAGCGGGGAGCCACAAAAAGGAGATCTCCGGCGGCGAGCCGGCCACCACCAATAACAGAATGGAGCTTTTGGGGGTCATATCCGCGCTGGAGCTATTGAATCGGCCCTGTCAGGTGGAGCTTTACACCGATTCAAGGTACATCGAGCAGGCCATAAACGACGGCTGGCTCGCGGGCTGGAAAAAGCGGGGCTGGCGGCGAAAGGACGGGGAGCTTAAAAATCCGGAGCTCTGGCAGAGATTGGACGGATTGCTCATGACCCACGAGGTGACCGTCCACTGGGTCAAGGGCCACGCGGAGAACGAGTACAACAACCGCTGTGACGAGCTGGCGGTCAGGGAGCGGGAGAAATACGCGCTCAGGTGACGCCGCCGGGACGTTTACGGGGGGCTTCGAATGAGAGATTACAGCGAACGAAAATGAGCTGTTTCTCAACGCGGATATTTGGGGGGGAGGCGTGAACCAATGTATAAAGTAAAAAGACGCGGCATTTTTGGCGTAAATGAGCTGTCCTGTCTGCTCGTGGCGCTTCTTTGCATATTGTGCGGATGCTCCGCGAGCGAAAAGATCAGCTATGAGTATGAGGCTTTTGAGTATGTTGACCACACGACCTACGCCATCAAGGACTGCATAGGCGTGATCGATGATGTGCTGGAGATACCGTCCGAACATGACGGCTGGCCAGTGACAGACATACTGGACGGTGTTTTCCAACACCGTCATATGAAGGAGTTTCGCATGGAGACGGTCGTTCACATCTATGAGGAGGCGTTTCAGAACTGTTTAGATCTCACCTCGATAGATTTTGGCGTGGTCGAGACAATCGGGCATTGTGCCTTTCGCAACTGCACAGACCTTGAAAGCGTAACGATTCCAAAAACGGTCACGACCATCGAGTCCGAGGTGTTTATGGATTGCTCAAATCTGGAGTCGGTCTATTTCGAGGGCTCCCCAGACACCATCGGGGACCACGCTTTTGAGCCGGGGGTTACACTCTATGGCCCCGCCGGCAGTTCGGTGGAGGAGTACGCGAAGAACAACGGGCTTGAATTTGTAAGCTGGGTAAGATAGCCCCGCGCGGAGGCGGACGGGAGACGAGGGGGAAATCCGATGGCGGGGGCCGAAGCGGGTCGGCCGCCATTCTGATCAGTCGAAAACTATTTTTGGAGGTCATCTCATGAAGAACGAAATTTTCCGCGGCGTTGGGACGGCGCTTGTGACGCCCATGAACGAGGCAGGCGTGGACTACGACGCTATGGCGAG
>CANREY010000054.1 GCA_947629755.1 uncultured Oscillospiraceae bacterium
CCGCGGCCCCGTGACGGGGAGACGACGGCGGGGCGGAGGCTCTCGTCCGTGAGGGCGAGGCGCTCAAAGAAGTCGCGTCTGCTTATATCGGAGAAATTCCCGTCAGTGATCACGACGTCCGGTCCCAGCTCGCCGATGAGCTCAATGGCCTCGGTCCCCAAAGCGGTAACGCCGGCAACACGCAAATCCGCCTCCCGTTCAACAAGCGCCGCCATCAGACGGCGAGCTTCCGGATCGCTGTCGGCAATGAGGATCCTGACATCTTTTCCCACTTTCATCGCTTCCGTTTCTCGATAATTTTGTACGCTACTGTATATAACTTACCATAGTTTTCGGTGCTTCGCAATAGAAATGTTGAGAAATCAGGCGAAATTTTTGAGATCCCGCTTATTTCCTTATCATATCCACCACCTCGCCGATATACGCCGTGTGGGGCGCCTCGGTGCGGTAGTGGAGCATTGCCTCCGGCGGAACAGCGTGTAGGTCCAAATCCTGCCGGTAGAGCTTCCGGCAAAGTATGGCCGTATGGGCCTGAGCGTAGGTCACGGCGTTTTGAAGGGGCTCCGGGGTGAGGCCGGAGGCAGATACCTTGTCCATGTCACGGCCGGACCTTGAGCCCATGAGCATAAGGGCGGAGCGGTATTTTTCCTCAAAGAAGCCAAGAGTGAAATATTCGCTCTCCTCCATAAAATCGTGGGTGTACCTGACCGGCTTTACATAGACCGTGGCGATGGGCTTGCCCCACAGCGTGCCGAGGGATCCCCAGCTTATTGTCATGGAGTTGAATCGCTCGATGCTCCCGGCGGTTAGAAGGGCCCAGTCCCGGTCAAAAAGCGTGAAGGGGTTTACGTTAAATTCCATTGGTTGACCTCCCGTGAGTTTTTTACAATTATATCATTCCCGCAAAGCGGGAATGATATATTAGCCATGTTTTTCGGTTCCCGGCGCAAGCCGGGGAGGAAAACGGCGTCAAAATCAAATATAATAGCCGTTCTTGCGGCTATTATAGCACCTTTTTGATTTACTGAAAAGAGAGGGAATTTACAAATTGGTATTGAATTTATCGGCCCGTGCGGTTATAATAAGTGGGAAATTCGATTAGGAGGTCATTTTTATGACATTTACAAAAGATACCATCGTAGCCGAGGTTATGATGAAGGCCCCCCAGGCCCAGCCCTTCTTCCAGAACATCGGAATGCACTGCTTAGGCTGCGCCCTCGCCACCGGCGAGTCCATCGAGCAGGCCTGCAACGCCCACGGCGTGGACCCGGACGAGTTTTTGGACGAGCTCAACGATTTCCTCGCGAGCGAAGCTTAAGTTGTCGACAAAGGCCGTTGGCCTTTGTCGACAAGGGAGGACGTGCGGAAAAATTCGCGAAAAGGTCTGCGGACCTATTCGCAAATTTTTCCTGCCGTCACGTTGCGCGCGGCACGCTTGCGTGACAAAAGGTATTTTTCGCAAGGCACATGTCCTTGCGAAAAATATTTGATTTGGGGTACGCTTATTTGGGGCGTATTGACAGTCTGAGGCGGACTTAAGTCCGCCTTCGCTTTTACGGGGTGAAGTATGATAAAGCTGTCACCGAGGCTTATGGCCGTGGCGGAGCTTGCCGGAGCTGGCGGGAGCGCCATCGACGTGGGTACGGACCACGGCTACGTGCCGGTGTATCTGGCGCTGGAGGGGCGCTTTTCGCGTATCGCCGCCTCGGATATTGGCGCGGGGCCGCTCCAAAGCGCCAAAAGCTCCGCTGCGGAGTACGGGGCGGAGGACAGGATAGAATTTTACCTCTCCGACGGCCTTAAGAGCGTGCCGGGTCCATTCGACACGGTGGTAATCGCCGGCATGGGCGGGGAGACAATGATTGACATAATGTCTAACTGCTCTTGGGTCAAATCATCTAAATTGGTGCTCCAGCCCCAGAGCAAGCTCTTAGAGCTTGCGAAATGGCTCGACGGCAACGGCTTTACCTGCCGGAGCGCCGGGCTCGTGGAGGACGGGGGGAAGCTGTACGTGGCGTTCTCGGCGGAGCGGGGTGGCGGGGGCTTTGACCTCTTGGGTACGCTCATGACGGGCCGGGAGCCACTCTTGGGAAAATGTCTTTCAAGGGAGAGAAGCAGGCTTTTGCGGGCCCTTGGGGGCATGGAAAAGGGCGGGAGACAGGACGCGCCCCAATATTCAAGGCTCCTTGGGGAGCTGAAAACAGTCGAAGAAGCGATAACGGAGGTAGAAAAATGGCAAAGGTGAGCGAGATTTTTGAAAAGCTCAACGCCCTCGCGCCGGTGGAGGGCAAGCTGGGCTTTGACAACGTGGGGCTTTTGGTGGGCTCGTGGGAGGACGAGGTGAGCCGGGTGCTGGTGGCCCTCGACATAACCGCGCAGGTCATAGAGGAGGCAAAAAGCATGGGCGCGGAGCTCATAGTCTCCCACCACCCAATGTTTTTTGAGCTCAAGAGCGTCACGGACTCGGACACTACCGGGGCGCGGGTGCTGGCCCTCGCGAGGGCGGGTATGAGCGCCATTTGTATGCACACCAACCTTGACAGGGCCCTTGGCGGGGTCAATGACGCCTTGGCGGAGACGCTGGGACTTGAGGACACCGAGACCTTCGGCGAGGAGGCCGTAGGCCGCGTGGGGTACGTGCCGGAGCAGAGCCTTCGGGACTTCATGGCAAGCGTGAAGGCCGCCCTCAACGCCGACGGGCTCCGGTTCGTGGACGCGGGAAGGCCGGTAAACCGCGTGGCCGTCCTTGGTGGCGCCGGGGGCGGTAATCTCGCCGAGGCATTTGAGGCCGGGGCGGACACCTACGTCACCGCCGACGTGAAGCACCACCAGTTCATCGACGCTCGTGAGCTTGGCGTAAATCTCATCGACGCCGGCCACTTTTCCACGGAGAACGTGGTTGTGCCGAGGCTTGCGGAGCTCTTGGAAAACGAGCTTCCGGGGCTTGAGGTGACCGTATCGCGTGTACACTCCCAGCCGGAGAGATTTTTCTAATACTAATACCCATTTAAAAGAAGACACCGAGCGGCGAGTATTTTTCGTGTCAGGCAAGGAAGACGCCGCAGGGAATACCCGTTGGTATTTCCAAGGCGGCTGACGCCGCATGACGCGAAAAAGACCGTCGCGAATGGCTTGTTTTAAATGGGTATTAGTATAACACTATTGATTTATCGGGTTTAATACGCTATAATATCAAAAGCCCCGAAAAACGGGGCAAATAATGCGCCGCATCTCAAGTGCCCGCCGGCCCGACAGAACCGGGGGAGAAGGGAGCGACAGCAGGAGGTAATGTAAAAATGAATAGCGAAAACTCTGTCAAGACGAGGAAGCTGGTGCTTTTAGCGATCCTCACGGCCATCATCGTGGTGCTTCAGGTCATCACCCAGTTCATCAAGCCGGGCTTTTTCCCCATCACCCTGTCGCTTACGCCCATCATCGTCGGCGCGGCGCTGTGCGGGGCCGGAGCGGGGGCCTTTTTGGGCTTCGTGTTCAGCGTGATGGTGCTCTTGGACCCCGCCACCGGCGCGTTTTTGGCCGTGTCCGTTCCGGGGACCGTGATCACCGTGATAGCCAAGGGCACTCTGGCGGGCCTCGTCTCCGGCCTTGTGTACAAGCTCCTTGAGAAGAAGAACGAGTACGTGGCGGCCGTCAGCGCCGGTATAGTAAGTCCGTTAGTGAACACCGGCGTATTTTTTATCGGCTGTCTCATCTTCTTCGCCGACTACTGCGTCACGGTGGGCGAGAGCCTCGGCATGACCGGCAACGCCTTTTACATGATAGCCACCTTGTTCATCGGAGCGAATTTCTTTATTGAGCTGGCCGTCAACGTGGTCCTCTCCGGCGTCATTGTCATGCTGGTGAAGAACGGACGCAGGATCATGAAGCTTGCGAAATGATTTGGGGGGCGTAAATATGCTTCTGGCAGTCGACATTGGCAACACCCACATATGCCTTGGCTGTATGCGTGGCCTTGAGATAGTCCGCATGGTGCGGCTCACCACAAATAAGCTCAAGACGGATTTTGAGTACGCGGCGGACATACGGCACTTCCTTGAGTTTTTCAGCCTTGACGACAAGGAGCTGGACGGGGCCATCGTGTCCTCGGTGGTGCCGCCGCTCACCAACGCCTTCTCCAAGGCGGTGGAGCTGGCCGCCGGGATAAAGCCCCTCATACTTGGCAAGGGCGTCAAGACGGGTGTCAACATACTTATCGACGACCCCGCCCAAGCCGGGGCGGACCTCATCGCCGCGGCGGCGGGGGCACTGAAGCTCTACATGCCGCCGCTCATGATAATCGACATGGGCACCGCCACCACCATCTCCGTCATAAATAAGCAGGGCTCCTTTTTGGGCGGCACCATCGCCCCCGGCGTGGCGCTGGGCCTTGCGGCGCTGAGCTCCGGCACCAGCCAGCTTCCCAACATATCCCTTGAGGCCCCGGCGAAGGTCATCGGCACGAATACCGTAGACAGTATGCGCTCCGGCGCTGTCCTTGGGGCCGCCGCCATGCTGGACGGCATGATCGACAGGGTGGAGGAGGAGCTTGGCGAGAGCGTCTTCGCCGTCGCCACCGGCGGCATCGCCTCGTCTATCGTACCTCTCTGCCGGCGCGAGATAGTCGTCAACGACGACCTCCTCCTCACCGGCCTTGCGGCGATATACGAAAAAAACAAAAAACACTAAAAGAGTGCCGCGCCCCACAAGGGCGCGGCACGAACGCTAAGGGGAGGCCGCAGGTAGAGAGCAACTGTCGGTTACTTTTTGCTTACTAAGATAAAAAAGCACGGGCGTGTACCGTGCTTTTTCTTGTGCATATGGATCAAATATTGTCTTTTAACATGCACTTGATGCGCTCGCGTTCTCCGCTCTCATTCGTGCAGATGCGGAGAAGGGGAATGTTGCATTTTTTGAAAATATTGTCTTTTCTGGCGTCCCTCGCAGCCTGATCGCTTCCCGGCTTATGAAAGCCGATGCCGTCTAATTCAATGGCCATGACGGGAGCTTTGCCCATTCTGTTAAAGAGCAAAAAGTCCACGTGAGTCAGCGGGTTGCGGACATATGTCTTTTCCTCGTCACCCAGAAGGTCATAATTTCGGACAAGTGTTGACAGAGAGACGTGGACAGCGCAGTCTACCTTTTGAAAAGCTTCTTCCTTCAATATGCTTTCGATGACAGAGTAGAGCAAATTCTCCGAGTCGTACTCAGATACGCGTTTGTGCCGGCGCAGATATTCCCGCCGCTCTTTAGCGTATCCTTTGTACAGCAGATCAAACACGGAGAATACGGAGCTTTCGATTATTTCGCAGTTATTATACTCGATATAACGGGATAAGTCCCCATAATTTGTCTTATCATTTCGCGGGTCCTGAGATGTGACCACCACAAGAGCTCTGATAGCTCTGGAGACCGCCACATTCAGCATGTTCGGGTCATCAACAAATTCGCCTATCACATTATCCACGGACGTCAGGACGATCGCGTCCTTCTCCCGCCCCTGAAATTTGTGGACAGTCGCCACATCATACTTTGCGTCCAATTGCTCTGTGATAGCCATCACCTGGTCACGGTAGGGCGTGATGATACCGATATTCTGATAACCGCTTTGTTCCAGAACGGGAAGAACTTCACGTCTGATCACGTCTATCTGACGCTGGTTCAAATGACCTCTTGCGTGGTTGCCCGCGTTTGTGCGGTACATGGCGAGGACATTTTCCTCGCCGTGGTCCTCGGTCATGATAATCAACTGATTTTGATAGAACTTCTGATTGCAAAATCCGATTATTTTAGGGTGACAGCGGTAGTGCTCCCGCAAAAGGACGGAGGGCACGTCAGGCCATCTGGCTGCTGCCGAGGAAAGCAAGCTTTGAGTTGTGAAGCGGTACATCTCATCAAAAGACCGCCTGCTCCATATGCTTTCCGCGATCTGCGCGTTCTCCGGGGAGATCACATTGGGAAGTTGTTTTAAGTCGCCGACAATTATGACGTTTTTGGCGCAGGAAAAGGCCAAAACACCTGTTGCCAGATCGGCTTGAGACGCCTCGTCGATGATAAGATAATCGTAGATGTGCTCAGTACTTAGGGCCCCTTTGATAGAATAGGTGGTGCTTAGTATAACAGGGTACTCCCGGTTGAATATTTCGGCTCTGTACCAAAAATCCGTCGCTTTAAACGTCTGCCGGCTATTGTGCCAGTGATAGCGCTTCGCCAGCTCCGCGCGAAACAGTCGCAGTGATTTTTGGGACAGCTCCTCCATTTTGGCTTCAAAGGAGTAATCGGACAGCTCCCTTTCAAGCTTTTCCATTTCCGCGTGAAGCTCCGCTTTCCGGGTCATATAGAACTGGCTTTGCAGGTACGGCACTACCAATTCCGGCGCGCGTGTGAAAAGAGCCAGCGCGGAACGGTTATATCGGAAAATGATCGATATTTTCTTCAGTAATCCCAGCTTATTGTTCTGCTCAACATACCGCTCATATTCCAGCCACAGGGATAGGAGCTTTTGAGATGTCAACCCCTTTACTTCACCGTCCGGGATCCCTTCAAAGATAGCGTAATACTCCTTGAAATGATATTCCTCAGGCTGTAATTGCAATAGCTCCTGCTTGATTTCGGCAATGCGGTTTTTCCTGTTCAGCATATCGTCCAGCTCAGCGGACAGGCTCCTGACATTTTCTGAAAGCTCTCTCCTGAGATCGGGTTCCAATTCCCACTCGGTCATATCGGGGTAGAGGCCGCTCTGTTCGGACAGAAATCGGTCCTTGTTTTCCATACTGCCGAGGAACGCGGAAATAAACGAAACGCCTTTTTTCCCAAGCTTCTCGGCTACATTAAGTGTCGCCGAATTATTATTGGAAACGACGGCCACTGTCTTTTTATTCAAAACCGCGTTGGCGATGATATTCAGGATCGTCTGGGCCTTACCTGTACCCGGCGGCCCTTGAATAATACTTACCTGCGACGAGAAAGCGTTTTCCACTGCCCGCTTTTGACTTTGGTTAAGTCCGAAGGGATAAATCATTGAAAATCCGGGCTCACGTTGCTGCGGCGATTTTTCCGAATTCAAATAGCTTGCAAGCACGGTGTTATCCTGAACATATGTAATTTTTTGGTACTGCCTACTCAGAATATTGATCCCGTCTTCTGTCACAAGGCTGACCGCTTCAGCCGTTTCTCTGAAATAATCAAAAAGGCTCCCGGTCACCTTTTCACTCAGACAGTTATATAGAAGCTTTATCTCACTGCGACGGTACGACAGGTCCCTTTTTCCTGACCTGACGATTCGGTAGAAATCCCCAAAATCAAGTATCTCGTTAACACCGGTAATTTGCCTGCCATTCGCGATCACAATTACGTTTTGGGGTCGAGCGTTCTCTGAAGATCAAGGAATTTGACGTTACCGGCGTTGTAGCTGTATATTATGGGGGAATCACAATATTGAATTTTACACTTTCCGTTCTCATAATGATATGACAAAACAGAATCCGTTTTATCCACTCCGTTTGAGATCAGAAGCCTTTTGCGAGCGTCCATCTTACAGCCCCCAAAATCTGCACTTAATTTAAAAAGGATCATAGAATAAAGTTTTTAGGTTTACTCCAGCGTTCTTATCTTGACCTTTATCCTCGTCAGCGGCGCGCGGGTGAGGAACTCGCGGCGGACGGGGGTGTCGCGGAGGAAGTTGGAGGCCACGGCGGAGACGGCGTGGTTTTCGTAGAAAATGAAATAGTCGAGAAGCGTTATGTTGTAGGAGCTTATGGCGTCGTCCAGCGCGGCGAAGTAGCTCAGGCTCATGTACTTCGCGGCGGCGCTGAGGTCGGAAAAGTTGTGTGCCAGCACGATCTTGTCAGAGCCCGCCCGCAACGCCGGCGTGATAATGGATTTTATGTCCGGCCCGCTTGCGGGTACAGGCCCCGTGCAGATCGGCGCACAGCCAACGGCCCAACTGTCCTGATCAAGGCACAGCTCCAGCACCACCTCCCGGTCGGAGCCCAAAAGCCTCGCGGCAAGGTACTGCCTGGCCACCTCGGCCCCACGTATGAGAGCCCCCGCCCGGCGCTGGTCCCCGGCCCTGTTGAACAGCGCCTGCATCACTCCCACAAGCAACGCCACCTCGTCGCCCGCGCCCTTGACGCCGGCGATAGCCTCCGGTGTCAGGGACATGAGGTCGCCGGTGTTGAGCAGCTCCTCCGCTAATGGCCGCACGTCCCGGCGGGGCATGAGCTGGTAGAGCACAATCTCCAAAAGCTCCGCGTCCGTCAGGCCCCGCGGCCCGGATTTTAGAAATTTTTGCCTCATTCTCTCCCGGTGACCGGCGTGGGACTCCATGGGCTGACCTCCCTTGCGGCTGTGATCTTGTAGTTGCCACTCTCGTCCAGCGTGTCAAGCTTGCCCTCGGCGGCAAGGGAGACGTATGTCTCGCGGGCAACGATTATGTGGTCTAAGAGCCTCGCGCCGATGGGCGCGAGATTTTTTCTGAGTGTCTCCGTGGCCGCAAGATCGTTGCCTGAGGGGGCGGGATCGGCGGTGGGGTGGTTGTGGGCCACGATTATATCGGCGCAACCGCTCTCGGCGGCCTTGCAGAGCATGGGGAATATGTCCAACTGCGCGCTGGTGGACTGGCCGGTGTTGATGAGCTCGATAGACGCCGGGACGAGGAAGCTGTCTAAGTAGATAGCGAAGACGGCCTCCGCCGTGAGCCCGCGAAAGCGTGGGATAAGCAGTCTCGCGGCCCTCTCCGGGCAGGTGACGGCGACAGTCCTCTCCCGCCTTGACTCCTCGCGGGCGTACAGGTTGCCGACGGCGCTCAAAAAAATAGCCGTCCTTTCGGCGAGGCCCTGGACGGTCACAAGTTCACTTATTTTGGAAGTCAACACGTTCCAGACTGTGCAGTAGTGGGCGATGAGCTTTTTGGCAAGCTCCGGCGGGTTCTGTATGTGTCCGACCTCAAGCAGCGCCTCCAAAAGCTGTTGGTCCGTCAGATTCTCCCCGCCGTCCTCCCGGATCCACTGCCTCCACAGATCCTTCTTCCCCATTCTCCGTCCCCCTCGGATAATTTCTATGGCCATTTTATCCCAGCAGAGCCGAAATTGCAAGGGGGAAATGTGAAAAAATGAGGATTTTTGAGATTTTTTGCGAAAACGGCTAATGGAACGGACTACCCCGCCTGCCAAGCCGCCGCGGAGAACGTCAAAGCTAAACCAAGTCCGTGGGACGCAATATCCCACGGACTTTTTATGGGGCTACACTGACATGATAAGTATCACCTAAAGCTCCACGTCAGCCCAAAGTCGTCGCTGTACATATAGATCGTCTCCTCCGTGCCGCCCCTGACAACCTCGATGGGGTAGACGCCCTCGGCTCCGTCAAAGGTGGGGGTACCGGGCGTACAATTGCAGCCCTTATACTCTGCCGGCAGTGTCACAGAAAGCTCCCGCCAGCTCTCGCCGCCGTCGCTGGTCCACCAGATGTCCGGCTTCGTATTCTCGCGGTACTGATAGCTGATAAAACCGATCTGTGATGTGGAGAAGCCCGCGCCGGTTGACACAGACGGGTGTATATCCGTGGGATTTCCAATCTCCCGCCAAGTATCGCCGCCGTCACCCGTCAGGAAAATTCTAATAGGCTCAATGCCCAAAGCTGTTGGGGCTTTCAGGACAAGGTATCCGCCGTTTTCACCGAAGAAGCCTATATATCCTCCGTAATATACAATGTTATCGTGCCAGTCATCAAACGCCTCTATACCATCGCTGTTTTCAACGATGGACTCTTTCCAAGTCTGCCCACCGTCTGAGCTCAGCAGTATTTTTACGGGTGATTCCGGGACGATGATCGCCACATTATCGTCGTTGAGAGCGACCCATTCGCCATTCTTGATTTGCTCCTCGATTTGATCTGGCGTTTCGTCGATCCCTCTTTTGGCAAAGGCGTCTGCAATGAGGCTTACGGGATCGACCCCCATCACCGCCGCCGCGGTCCCAATAACCGCCAAAAGTGCCGTAGCAGCGGCGGCGAACGCTATCACTGTTTTCAACCTGCAACCGGCTTTTTTCTTGCTCCACTCGCTCCGTTCCAAAAGCTCATCTTCCGCAGCTCCGATGAGCTCAAAAAGCTTTTCAGCTGTCATCATATAAGACCCTCCTTTTTCAAATAGAGCTTCAGCTTTTGCCGCACCCGCGACAGCGCCATGAGAACGGCGCCCCTTGTCGTCCCGTACCGCGCGGCAATATCGTCTGTGGACTCTACGAAAAAATACCGCCGAAGGAATATATCCCGGTCCCGCTTGGGTAGTCCATAAAGGAAGCTGTTGATACTCTGTTCGAGCTCCTTTGCCATTATTGTCGACTCTAAATCTGACCCCGCGTCGATACATTCCGCCAGCTCCTCCAGCGCAAGGCATATCTCCCCGCCACCGTGCTTTTGGGTGTGCCGGCTCTTGAATTTATCAAAAGCCAGATTTCTTGTGATTTTCGCGAGGAATACGCGGAGATTTCGGGGCCGTTGCGGAGGGATCGTGTTCCATGCACGCATCCACGTGTCGTTCACACATTCCTCCGCGTCCTCCGGGCTTTTTAAAATTCCGTTTGCGATCGCATAGCAATATGTGCCGTAAGCCCTGCTTGTAGCTTCAATGGCGTTGCTGTCGCGCTGCCAATACAGTGTGATAATATCTTCGTCCGTGATGCCCTCCACCCCCTTCTCCTTTGCGATCATCAGACGCGTCTATATACATAGACGACAAAAACGGGCAAAAGTAACAGTAAATACACGCTACGTGTTGAATTAATTCAAATTGCGGAGCACTAAGGGTAGCCGAATAACCCCCCCGCCGCCCTATCCGCCGACCTCCTGCGTGTGAACCGAACCTCAAAACTTTTTCCGCTCGTTTCCGCTATTTTTTGACACTTTCCGCTCCGTCCCAATCACTCTCCGCCCCTCTTCCCTCCGCCCCGGTCCAATGCCTCCGGGCGTGTCTGTGGCGAAATATGTGGTCAGAAGCTGCCACTCCCTCACCCGGCAGTGGCCGGGTGAGGGAGTGAGGGTATTGTAGCTTGAGGGGAGGGGGGATGTCAAGTGTTTTCGCAAGCAAAAATTGTGACGGTATAAGCAAAAAGAGGAATTTGCGGAAGGCAAATTATCTGCACGACGATACTTCACTTGTCATATCTTGCCCGGTCCACTGTTATCACCCGCTGTGGTGGATCAATTCGTGGGTCAGGCGGAGAAGGCAGGGTGGATGTTCAGCTTGACACCAGACTCCGCTTCTCTCTGCGTTGCCCAAGTGACACGAGTCACTTCCTCCACAAACTCGCGCTCCTTGGAAGACGCCGAATAATAATGGATACCAAACTGACGGCATATGTCATAGAGCAACTCGGTATATTCTATGCTTTCCTTTGACGGAACGGAGAAATAGCCGCCAGCCTTTTCGGCCAGGGCATCTATGGATGCCTGCTCAATTGTGATGCGTTCCATGGTCACTCCTATTTCATTTCTACGCCCAAATGGCCAAAATAATTTTATAGGAAGTATACCACAGAGAGAAATAGTTATCAAGTGCTGAAAATTCTATTGGACTTTCCTACATGAAAATTCTTCTGGACTTTCCCCGAACCTTGTGGTATTTGTTGTTCCCACAAGGAGGTGCTGCGTATGGCACGGAAACTGAACATGAAAAGAGAGCGACCCAACGGGGCCGCTCTTTCACTGTGTAGGAGGGGAGAAAAATGAAGGTGATTGAAGAACTCTGGTATGGAAACCTCAAAATGTGCGAAAGGGAAGTGCCCAAAGACTCACCGCTTCGCAAGTCCATGAACCAGGCATCCAAGGCGGAGGAAAAGCTCGCGGAGACGCTAAATGAGGAGCAACGCAAAATGCTTGAGGCCCTCTTGGACAAGCACCTGACTCTCACCGCCGACCTTGAGTGCGATGCCTTCAAAACCGGCGTTCGCTTTGGGGCGCGGATGATGATGGAGATTCTTGACGCGGACGACGGTCAAAATTTGTGACGGTATAAGCAAAAAGAGAGATTTACAGAAGTTGCTCTATCTGCGCACGAAAATCGTCGCTGAAGCAGCCAAGGTCTGCCGGTGCGATGACATTTTCCCGCAACAGTAGTATCAGATTTTGCCACATCATGGACCGGCGCATCTCTATCTGCACTCCGATGCTTCGCTTGTCGCGCTGTATCCTGTCATGCAATGCCCAAAACCTCTCTGACGGGTTGCCGCCACTGCTAAGGAGCTCCGCGTATTCTTTACAAAGCCCGTCCATATACCGCTCCTGCCATCCGGGAACCTTCTCTCGGAAGACCCGCCAGTCTTTTTCGGAAATGTTGTAATCGTTCACTAAATAGCCTCCTGTCTGTGTTTGTGGAATGGGGTTTTTCGTATAGCAAATTCAAAATTTGTGACGGTATAAGCAAAATAGGAAATTCAGGCGTAATGGTCCGCAACGGCCTTCACTTCGGCAAGGTAGGGGAGGCCGAAAAGGTTGAGGTGGTTGAGGAGGTGGTAGAGGTTGTAGAGGTCGCGGCGGGTGCTGTAACCGTTGTTAATGGGGTTGATTTCGTTGTAGGATTGGTAGAAACGGGCGGGAAAGCCGCCGAAGAGCTCGGTCATGGCAAGCTCCGCCTCAAAGTGCCCCACATAGGCCGCCGGGTCTATGATCCACGCCTTACCGTCGGGACCGCAGACGGCGTTGCCGGACCAAAGGTCGCCGTGGATGAGGGAGAGAAAGGAAGGTTCCGGTAGGAGGGCATCAAGACGGGCAGTGATATGGGTGAGGTTGCGGCGGGAGCGCTCATCTAAAAGTCTCCAAGCGAGCTTCATCTGCGGGATGAGGCGGCACTCGCGGAAGAAGGCTGCCCAACTGTCCATTGGCGTGTTTTGTTGCGGTGTGGATCCGATGTAGTTGTCCTTCGGAAAGCCGAAGCTGGTTTCGCACTTTGCCCGGTGGAGCATTGCAAGCTCGCGGCCGAAGGCCTCCCAGTAGTCGGCGCGGCGAGGTGCGGGGGTGAGGTGTTCCATTATCAAAAATGCCTCGGTGCCGTCTGTTCCGACCGCCAACGGCTCCGGTACGCCGATGGTGCCGGTGGCTCTCAGAGCTTTTAGCCCTTCGGCTTCGGCGGTGAACATGGCGAGAAGATCGGGGCGGTTGCATTTGAGAAAGACGCACTCACCGTTTGAAAGCTCCAGCCTGTACGCACGGTTAATGTCCCCGCCGGACACCCGCTGCCGGTCGGCCACCGTGACCGAGGGGCCGAAAAGGGCGGAGATCGCCTCACTTATCGAATTTGATTTGAGCACTTATATCACCGCCAAAATCAGATGCGTCCATTTTACCCCACAGCGTCCGATTTTTCAATAAATAACCTTAAATCCGCATATACCGGTTGGCTTGACGGGTCGTGCGTGATATAATGGATTCAGCTTTAAAATAGGAGGGTGCGGCCCGTGAGAACGTATATAATGACCACCGAACGGACGCTGATGGAGCAGATCGGGGAGATTTTGGAGGACGAGGTCAGGCTCCTGTTCCCGGAGGGGCTGTATTTTGCCGGCGGGGACAAGACGGAGTGTCTGCGCATCAAAAAAGAGCGGCTCATCATGGAGGGGCAGGGTGACGTGGTGATCTACGACAACCGTGGCCACATGATAAACGCCCATCCAAAGCCCATGGAGCCCTCGACGCTTGCGCACACCGTGCTTATCGAGGCGCGGGAGGCGGAGATCCGGGGGCTCACCTTCGTCAACGGGTGCAACATCGACTTTGAGTATCGGGGAAAGCTCCTGCCGAAGGTCAGCGACGTGGTCACCCAGGCATACGCCTTCGGGGCATGGGATACGGAGCGGATTTGTATTGAAAAATGTGGGTTTTACTCGATTTTAGATACCTTCGGCTTTAAAAATGTTAGCGACGTGACCGTCACAGACAGCTACATTCAGGGCAACAACGACTTTCTGCCAATCGGGGACTCCACCTATATCAAAAACTGCCGCGTCCGGCACATGGGGCCGTACCCAATGTGGTCCGCCGGGGCGAAAAGGTGCGTTTTTGACGGGTGTGAGTTTCACATTGACCCGGAGGTGGAGGACTTCGCCTTCACCAAGCGGGGCGGAAATCTGGCGCTTCTGGATTGCCGCATATTCGGCGGGCTCCCGGAGCTTCGTATGGAGATCGAACCAAGGCGGGAGTCCCGATACTACATTTTCAACACCACGTACAACGGGCGGAAGGCCCGGTTCCGGGGCTGGGAGGAGTCCTTCATTGATCTCAGCGAGCGGGAGGCGGATCAGCTGAGGCGCGGCCGGCCGGACACGCTGACTATCGATGTGGAGGGCCCGCGGAGGCTTGAGAAGGCCGGAAAGTTACTGCTGGACCGGGCTCCGGACGAGGTGAGCGCGTCGGAGAACGTGGAAGTCAGGCTTGATGGGCGGGAGGTCCTTTTGTCCTCCGACGCCGTTGGGCGCGACCGGGAGGGGTGGCTGGAGCTCCGACTTGGGCCGCTACGTCAGCGGGCGTATCTTGAGGTGGTCGGCGAGAAAATCAAAGAGCCGGAGATTACGAGGGCGCTTACGTATGAGGTGAAAAACGGGCGTTTGCGGGTGGATTTTGAGGTTTTGGGGGACGATGAAAACCTCTCTTTTGTCCAGGTGGGGGAGCTTTGCCAGCTTCGGGCCGGGGAGGCGATGGACCTGACCGCGGCGGACGTGGGCAAAAAAATTCCCCTCACGCTCCACGCAATGACGGCGGAGACGAGGGAAACGGTGTGTGAGCCGGTGC
>CANREY010000055.1 GCA_947629755.1 uncultured Oscillospiraceae bacterium
ATCCACTACTTCGAGGAGGATAACCGCCCCCAGACGAAGCTGGACCGTATGCTTGAAAACGGCATGGCCGTCAGCGTTGGCCGCCTCCGGGAGGACACTCAGTACGACTACAAGTTCGTCTGCCTCTCCCACAACACCCTTCGCGGCGCCGCCGGCGGAGCCATACTCTTAGCCGAGCTTCTCTGCGCGGAAGGGTATATGGACTAACAAATTGTCGGCAAAGGCCGATGGCCTTTGCCGACAAGGGGGAACGTGCGGAAAAATTCGCGAAAAGGTCTGCGGACCTATTCGCAAATTTTTCCTGCCGTCACGCCGCGCGCGCCGCAAGCGGCACACTTGCGTGACAAAAGGTATTTTTTGCAAGGCACATGTCCTTGCAAAAAATATTTGATGTGGGGTTACGCTTAGCTTTGGTTTTTCAGCGGTCTGACCGGCGGGGCTCCACTCCGCCGGCAATTTATATTGAGGGGGATAAAAAATGTACGTACCGAACGAAAAAAGATATGATACCATGGTCTACCGCAACGCCGGTAAAAGCGGCCTTAAGCTCCCGGTCCTGTCGCTGGGGCTGTGGCAGAACTTCGGCCACACCGGTGCCTTCGCCAACATGGAGGCCATGGTCCACACTGCCTTCGACCTTGGCATAACCCACTTCGACCTTGCCAACAACTACGGCGACCCCTATAACGGGAGCGCCGAGGAAAATTTCGGCCGCATACTTCGCGGTATGCCGGGCTTACGGGACGAGCTCTGCATCTCCACCAAAGCCGGCTACGACATGTGGCCCGGCCCCTACGGCACAAGAAACGGCTCCCGCAAGTACCTGACCGCCTCCCTCGACCAGTCACTTCGCCGCATGGGCCTCGACTATGTGGATATATACTACCACCACATCTTCGACCCCCACACGCCCATGGAGGAGACGGCACTGGCTCTCGACAACGCGGTGAGACAGGGGAAAACCCTCTACGTGGGCATCTCCAACTACACAAAGACCCAGACCGAGGAGATCCTCGCCATCTTCCGCGAGCTCAAAACTCCATTTATTTTAAACCAGCCCTCCTACAACATGTTGAACCGCCGTGTGGAGGAGGACGGCCTTGACAAATTCTGCCTTCAAAACGGCGTCGGCCTCGCCGTATTCTGCCCGCTGGCTCAGGGACTTCTCACCGGCAAGTACATAAACGGCATTCCCGCGGGCTCCCGCGCCTCCACAAAGTCCGGCCTCGCCGCCCAGCTTGACGAAAAGATGCTGAGCAAGCTCCGGACCCTCAATGACGTCGCCCTCGACCGCCATCAGTCCATGCCCCAGCTGGCTCTCAGCTGGGTCCTCCGCAATCCCGCCGTGGCCACCGTCCTCATCGGCGCCAGCCGCCCGGAGCAGATAACCGAAAACGTCGGCTGTATCTCAAACCTCACCCTCTCCGACGCGGAGCTTGCCAAAATAGACGCAATCTTGAACTCCTGACCCCTCCGCGTCAAGCTTCGCTCAACGTACAAGCTCCCTTCCCTCGCAATAAGGTCAGGTTTTTAATTGGAGACATAAATATGATAGAACAATTTTGGAAAGCGGTTTTGGCTCAGGACAGGGACGGGATAAGGCGTTTTTTCCGGGACGGCGCCCACGTCAACTGGCACTGCACAAACGAGCGCTTCACCGTTGACGAGTTTATCCGGGCAAATTGCGAATACCCCGGCAGGTGGGGTGGCGAGATCGAGCGCGTCGAAAACGCCGGCGACGTCACGGTCACGGTGGTGCGGGTCTACCCGAAGGACCGCTCGTGCTCCTTTCACGTGGTCTCCTTTATTCGCCTTGAGGGAGATAAGATAGCGTCCGTGGACGAGTACTGGGCCGACGACGGCGTCCCCCCGCAGTGGCGGCGTGAGCTGGACCTCGGCCGTCCAATCAGGTAACGCCTACGATTTACCGGACCCTTAAACCTGTTGACAAACCCCATATCAAATATTTTTCGCAAGGACATGCGCCTTGCGAAAAATCCCTTTTGTTTTTGCGGAGTGTGCCGCCTTCGGCGGCGCGCGGAGCAAAACGGCAGGAAAAAATCGCAAATAGGCCCGCAGGCCTTTTTGCGATTTTTTCGTTCCCCCTTGTCGGCAAAGGTCCTTGGGCCTTTGCCGACAATCTGAAGGACGGCGCACACGCGCCGTCCTTTTTTAATCTGCTATTTTCCACGTTTTTTAAAGTATATCGCGATAACCGTAACGATCTCAAGACCGTAGATCGCGAGGGCGCAGTTGTCTATTATGGAGACGATCCGCCATGCGTTGGTGTAAGCCCTGTTTATCACAACGGTTATTGGGAAGGGCGAATCGCCGCGATCATTTACCTCGATCGATTTGACGGTGTGATTTCGCCAGACATACTCACAGACCGTGTCGCCGTTTTTGTCCTTCAATGTCAGCACTGGCTCCTCCGGCTCCTCATCACCCTCCACGTTCACAGATGCCGCCGGCACATTGCCAAATTGCGGCGGCGTACTTCCCATGAACTCCACGAAGCTTTCGCTGTCATAGAACTTATGATCCCGGACAAATATCTCCGGATTATCTCTGAGATACCCGTGGGCGACAGCCGTCACCGCGATAATTCCCGCAAGCGCAATGGCCAATGTCCTTCTGAGCCTGAAATTACGCCGGTAGACGTCCATTCCCCGGTCGTCGAGGAGGTATACTCCCCTTTCTATCATGGATCTCATAACGAGCTCAAAAACTATGCCGTAAACCGCAATGGCCCCGGCGGCAAAAATAAGCCCCGCCATAAAAAGTGGCCCGGCGGTGACCCCCGAATACGTGTCAACCAGCGCCATGGGCCACGTGAAGGCCAAAAGCCCCACGGCAAGGCCGAAAACAAGGGCGGCCAGCCGGATCACGCGGTTTTTAAATTCCTCCCTTCCCGGAGCCTCCTCAACGCTCAGAAGCGCCCGGTTTATGAATATCCCCTGACAAAACGCCCCGACTAAATAGAATGTTATACCAAGGAAAAATCCCAGCCTTGAGCGCAAAAAGGCGAAATTGCATATGAACGCGGCGATGAGCCCCAGGCACATTATGCCCGCGGATATGGCGGAGCGTATCTCATATGAGGACATGGCCCTGCGCATGAGGTATTTTCTCTGCTCTGCCCCCTTGGCGCTTATCTCCTCCCTCTCCTCCGCGCTCCGGCGCTCGCCCCGCAGGAGCTCGTCGCAGGTCACGCCGAATATCTCCGCTATGACGGGTATAAGGGATATGTCCGGCGCCCCGTCGTCCCGCTCCCAGCGGCTCACCGTCTTGTCTGAGACGCTCAGTCTGTCGGCAAGCTCCCTCTGTGTCATGCCGTTTGCCCGCCTGAGGGCGGC
This sequence comes from uncultured Oscillospiraceae bacterium, assembly GCA_947629755.1. Taxonomy (GTDB): domain Bacteria; phylum Bacillota; class Clostridia; order Oscillospirales; family Oscillospiraceae; genus RUG626. Next base: position 3,357 of record CANREY010000055.1, read on the forward strand.
GATAAAAGCACCTATCGTTTTCTTTTCCATAAAAACCATCTTCCTTCCGGGACTGTGTCCCATTGATGGCTTGATTCTACGGCCGCGTCGGAGAGAATTCCACCCACGAGACACGGAATGTCTCTCGAAATCCGAGAATTTGGCCTTTACCGGCTCATTCCGCCCGCCAGAAATAAACGGAATACGGCGCAAGCTCGCTCCCGCCGCCAAAATCGTGTGTCTCACCGCTTATGAGGTCCACGCCCCTCCCTGCTCTCGCGTCAAAGTGGGCCCACTGGGTCTCCGGGGAGGCGTTGACCGCCACGATCACCCGCTCATTATCACACTCCCGCTCAAAGACCAGGTACTTATTTTGTATCTGGAGGTTCCTGTAAGAGCCGTATTTCAGGGCCGCGCTGGACCTCCTCGCCCCGGCAAGCTCCGATATGAACCGCGTAAGCTCATTGCTCTCCGGGCGCTCTATGGAGGGCCTCAGGGCCTGATCACCGTCCGATTTGCGCCCCTCAATCCCCCACTCGCTGCCGTAATAGACGCAGGGCACACCGGGCATACCGAATAGAAGCCCCCAGGCGGCGTTGAGCTGGTTTTTGTCCCGAAGCTTGCTGGCGATCCTCTCCACGTCGTGGTTATCAAGAAAGCTCAGCATGTGCCTTCCCTTATATAGCGTCCACTGCTCCGGCCCGAACTGCCGGGACAGGGAGTGGCCGATCTCAAAGAGGTTCATGTCGTTGAGGCTTGACCAAAGGCCCTTGTAGCACTCGTAATTCGTCACCGAGTGACACATGTCCTCCCCCAGCCAGCGGTTATAATCCCCGTGGAGCGTCTCCCCCATGAGCACAAAGTCAGGCTTTAAGCCGTTTGTAAAGCCCCGGAGCCGCCTTAAATACTCCTGTGGCAGGCAGTATGCCACGTCGAGGCGCAGTCCGTCGATGTCAAACCTCTCCACCCAGGAGCGTATGGCGGCGAACTGGTGCTCCACCACCGCGTCGTTCCAGATGTTGAGCTCCACCAGCTCCTCGTGTCCCTCCCAGCTTTTGTACCAGAAGCCGTCGTTGTAGCCCGTGTTCCCACCGAAATCCACGTGGAACCAGTCCTTATACTGACTGTCCCACTTATGCTCCCGCACGTCCTGAAAGGCCCAGAAGCCCCGGCCCACGTGGTTGAGCACCGCGTCCAGCATCACACGTATGCCATTAGCGTGAAGCTCGTCGCAGACCCTCTTGAAATCCTCCTCCGTCCCAAGCCTTGGGTCTATTTTAAAATAGTCCCTCGTGTCGTACCCGTGCCAGTCGCTGTCGAACACGGGGTTAAAGAGCACCGTATCACAGCCAAGCGACTTAATGTGCTCCACCCAGTCAAGGACCCTCAGTATCCTGCTGCCCTCCCCCTCCATAGCTCCACACATGCCAAGGGGGTATATCTGATAGACTGTCGCCTCGTCAAACCACATATGTAACTCCTTTTTTCGCCATAAGGCGACGGAAGTTGAACCCACGCCGGTTTCTGGCGGCGTATTTGCGCCCGTGCATCGTCAAAGCCCTTGACAATACGAAAGTATTCCCCGCGGGCTTTTCCTTGCCCGGACACAAATCCGCTCGCCAGAAACTGCTTCGCACTCCACGCGGAGCAATTTTCGAGCGATTTTCCGCGCGGAGGAGGCAGCCTCCGGGGTCCCCGCGCAATCGTGATTGCGTGGGGAGAGGAGGAGCGATGCCAGCGCCTGAGCCCGACCAGAGGGAGGGCGAGGTAAAGCGGCATCAGCGACGACGACCGCAAGGCAACGACGACAAGCGGAAAAGCGCCGAAAAGGGCCCGCGTGGAGCGGCGCGGGTTCAGCTCCCGTCGCCTTAAGCGAGTTGAATTTCACCCGCCTATTATACACAAAATACGGTAGAATGTCAAAGCGTGAATTGTTTACGCGTTTGTATTGACATTGCACACATTATTGAGTATAATATGTAACGAAAGGGGTGATAAAAATGTCAAGCGTAAACATGTCAATCCGCACCGACTCCGAGCTCAAGGCCCAGGCCGAGGAGGTCCTGTCCAAATTAGGCATGACCATGAACGGGGCCATAAACATGTTCTTAAACCAGATAGTCCGCGACCGCGCCGTCCCCCTCTCCCTGTCCCTCAGCTCCGAAAAATCCCTGTATGCTGACCTTCTCAAGGCCAGAATAGACAGGGCCAACGGCGCTGAATACGTCCCCGCCGATGTGGTTTTGGCGGAGATGGAGGCCGCAATAAGGGAGGTCGCGGACAATGGGTGAATATTCCGTCGTATTCGGCCGGAAGATCCGTGGCGACCTCAGCTCACACGCCGCGTTCATCGCCAAGGTCAGCCTCCCGGCGGCAAGGAAATTTTACAGGGAGTTTGCCGCAACGGTAAAACGTCTTGCCGAAAACCCCTACATGTTCCCCGTAGCCGACGACCCCGTCCTCCCCGAAGGTGTCTACCGCCGGGCGCTCTTTGGAAAGTGGTACAAGATCTACTACTACATAGAGGACGCCACCGTCTACATCGACGCCGTAGTCGACGGCCGCCGTAACGGCTGACGAGCTCACAAAACGCGAAAAACCCTCCCGGAGCTTTCCGGGAGGGTTTGAGGCTGTCGAAAAAGGCCTGACGGCCTTTTTCCGACAAGGGGAACGTGTGAAAAATACCGCAAAAAGGCCTGCGGGCCTATTTGCGGTATTTTTCTGCCGTTTTGCTTCGCGCATGGCCCGGAGGGCCATACACTCCGCAAAACAAGAGGTAATTTTCGCGACGCACATGTCGCCGCGAAAATTGATTGAGTTTGGGTTTTTGACAAACGGAACCCTCCCGGAGCTTTCCGGGAGGGTCAATATTTTTTGCTTACTCGTCCTCAGCGGCGGACTTGGCTTCCTCAATGACCTTCTGCTGGACGTTCAGCGGGGCCTCGTCGTAGCGGACGAACTCGAAGGTGAAGGACCCGCGGCCCTGAGTCATGCTCCGAAGGTCGATGGCGTATGAGCCCATCTCGGCCATGGGGACCTCGGCCTCAACCACCTGCATACCGTTCTCCACGCTCATGCCCATGGGACTGCCGCGGCGCTTTGAAAGGTCCGACATGATGTCGCCCATGTTGGCGTCGGGGATTGTGACCTTAAGAAGTCCGATGGGCTCCAGAAGGGCGGGGCTTGCGTTGACCAGCTCCTTAAAGGCCAAGTTGGCGGCGGTCTTGAAGGCCATTTCGGAGGAGTCCACCGGGTGGTATGACCCGTCGTACAGGGTGGCCTTCAGATACACCATGGGGTATCCGGCCAGAACGCCGCGTCCCACGGACTCCCTCAAGCCCTTCTCAACGGCGGGGAAGAAGTTTTTCGGCACAGAGCCGCCGAAGACCTCCTCGGCGAAGATAAGATCCTCGCTCTCGTCCTGGGGCTCGAAGCGGATCCACACGTCGCCGAACTGGCCGTGTCCGCCGGACTGCTTCTTGTGACGGCCGTGGGCCTCGATCTTTTTGCGGATCTTCTCGCGGTAGGGCACCTTGGCCGGGAAGAGCTCCACCTCCACGCCGAACTTGTTCTTAAGCTTTGAGCACAGCACGTCAAGCTGCATGTCGCCCGCGCCGGAGATCACCATCTGGCGGGTCTCGGCGTTGTTGGTGACGGTAAAGGTCACGTCCTCCTCGCGAAGACGGGAAAGCCCCTGAGCCACCTTGTCCTCCTGTCCCTTTGTCTTAGGCCGGATAGCCATGGAGTAGCAGGGGGACGGGAAGTCGATGCCGGGAACGGCCTCCACGGCCTTGGCGTCGCAGAGCGTGTCGCCGGTCTTGGTGTCGGAGAGCTTCGACACGGCGCCGATGTCTCCGCAGGAAAGCTCCGGTACCTCTATATTCTGCTTGCCCCGCATGGTGTAGATATGTCCCAGCTTCTCCTGTGAGCCGCTGCGGGCGTTGGTAAGCGTCATATCGGCGCTGACCTTGCCGGAGACCACCTTGAATAAGCTGAACTTGCCGAACTGATCGGAAATTGTCTTGTAGACTATGAGCTTTGTGGGCCCGGAGACGTTGACGGGCTCGCCGGCCTCACGGGGAGCCGGGAACAGATTTATGACGCTGTCCATGAACACCTCGGTACCCATGCCGGTGGCGGCGCTACCGAAGAACACGGGGCAGATCTCACCGGCGGCGATGCCGATGCCCAGCGCGTCATAGACCTCCTGCTCGGAGAGGTCGCCCTCCTCGAAGTACTTCTCCATCAGCTCCTCGCTGGTGCCGGCGGCGTTCTCAACGAGCTCGGAGTAGTGCTCCTCCACCTTACCGGCGATGTCGTCGGGCATGGGGACCTCTTGGCGCTTGCCGGAGACGAACTTGTAGGCCTTCTTCTTGAGGACGTCCACAAGTCCCACGACCTTCTCGCCCTCCATAATGGGCTCCATAAGGGCGCAGACCGAGGAGCCGAAGCTCTCGCGGAGCGTGTCAAAGGCCTTCTCGAAGTTGGCGTGCTCCTCGTCCACCTTTGAGACATAGATGGCTCTTGGGAGGGAGCGGTCATTTACGTACTTCCACGCCTTCTCGGCGCCCACGTTCATCTGGTCCTTGGCGGACACGCAGATGACCGCGGTGTCGGCCACACGCAGGGCCTCAAAGACCTCGCCCACGAAGTCGAAGTAGCCCGGAGTGTCGATAATATTTATCTTGTTTCCCTTGAACTCCGCGAACATGGTGGTGGCGGAGATACTCGTCTGACGCTTGATCTCCTCGGCGTCGTAGTCCGAGACGGTATTGCCGGCGGCGACGGTGCCCTGACGGGAGGTAGCGCCGGAGATATAAAGCATACTTTCAGCCAAGGTGGTCTTTCCGCTCCCGCCGTGGCCGAGGAGCGCTATATTGCGGATTTTTTCAACAGCGTAGCCCATAAGTTTCATGATCCTCTCGTAAAAATGTTGGAGTCAGCGGGGAAAAATACCCGTACTAAAGGGATATTATAATACAAGTTGACCGGAAACACAATATTTTTTTGCCGTTTTTTTGGGGATTTTTTCAGATTTGTTCCAGCGCCCCGGTCACTTCATACGTTTTCTCGCCCCTTGCGACATTATGTAAACCGCTATACCGATAATGCCAAGGAAGATGAATATGTTTTCCGCCGTAGCGGCGGCGAAGGCCCCGGTCCAGCACAGGAAGAACATTATTATGCCTCCAAGGGCCGTGCCGAGTACGGTAAGGTACGTATTGAGCTCCGTTATGAGCTTCAAAAGCCTGCCCCTCGTTATGACCTCGGCGAATGGGGCGAGGCCGCCCCTGCAGAGTATGGCGGACACGCCGTTTTCCGGGGATATGACATTCTGGCTTAAGTTATATGTGGTCTCTATTGGCAGATACTCCACCCCGTCCATGGAGACCTTGAATTTCTGCTTTACGGTGTTAGGCGTCACGTTGAAGTCCCGCACCGCCATAAGTAGATTGGTGTTCGTCCCCAGGAGCGCCACCAGCGCCGACTGGACGGAATTTGAGGGCATGTAGTTTAAGGAGAACACCCCGGCAAGCTCGTCATTGATGGCGGTGAACACACTGCTTGAGTTGTTCACGCTCTCCGGTACCCTGATGCCCATCAGGTTCATGAAGGCCCCGGTGCCCACCAGCACCCGCTCGCCGTCCACCAGCGCCCCGATGCCGCCGCCGTCGTAGCAGGTAAACTCGTCCGTTCTGCGCCTTATGAGCCCCTGGGACTTCAAAAGCTCCTCAAACACCCTCCGAAGGCCGGAGTCCGAGGCGATTATGACCGATGCCGTGTCGATTATGACCTTCTGCTGGTTCACGCCCTCGAATATCTTAAGGCCGCTCAGCGTAACGGACCCCGTGGGGAATATGTCCTGATCGGTTATAAGCGCCCCGTCGGTATAATATATCTCCCTTGCCCCGATGAAGCCCGCCACCGCTCCCCCGGCCTTTTTGAGGTTGGAAGCCGCGTATTTGAATGGCAGGGCGAAAAGTCCCGTGGCCGTGAAGGACGCCGCCACGGCGGTCATTATGGAAAAGCAGTGGGCGAAGTATCCCACCTTCCCCTGACGCAAGCACGCCAAGGAGGCCAGCACAAAGGCCGCGATGAGCAGAAGCGGCGTCAGTCTGTCGTATATCTTCTCCCCCTTGTCCCGGCCCGTGAGCTTTGTGTAAAAGCCCTGGTCCGCCCCGGTCACCTTCTTTAAGATGTGCCGGGCCTCCATGCTCTCAAAGTCCGCAGTGACCCCGTAGAAGCCCGTGGAGGCCCTTGAGGCCCTCAGCGAGTCGCACATGGCCATATAAAAGGACTTTCTTGAGGACATTGCACCCAAAAGCGACACGGAGGACACCAGCGCCATGGGCATACCGAGGGCGTACCGCCCTCCGGTGAGCATGGTAAAGCCGTCCAGCACGCTCATAAGGCAGGAGACGAACACCAGCGACTCCGCCCCGGCGGAGAAAGTCAAAATGTCCTCAAGTCCCCTTATCATCACGTCCATGCCGAGACCGATCGACACAAGCTCCATTATGAGAAGCGCCGCCACTGCGGACCTTGGGCTGTCGCCAAGTCCGAAAAGCCCCGGCGTCCCCCGAAGTCCCGCATATGTGACGAAGAACATGAGCACGCACAAAACGGTCTCACCCAGTATCCTGAACCTCAGCGAGGGTATGCGCGTGGCGTACTTGTGGGCCTCGGCCTTGAAATCCGGATCCGGCTCGTTTGCATAGAAGTCCTCGTCGTCTATGTACTCCGGCCCCTCGTCCTCCCAGAGGCTCTCGTCGAATTTAAGCTCGTCGTCCTCGCCGTCGTCGTCCGTATCCTCGTCCTCAGGCTCGCCCCCGCGGCGGCGGAAAAGTCCGAATATGCCGCGTCTTCTGCGGCCCTCGTCCTCCTCCAAAAGCTCCTCTCCCAGCTCCTCCGTCTCACCGGTCTCCCGCTCAAAGCGGGAGGTGTCCGGGGCCGAGTACTCAGGCTCCGGCTCCTCCATTCCGTGGAATGGCCCGTCGTCTACGGAGTTGAAAAACTCCTCCATCATTCGGTCACGGGCTTCCTCCTCCGGCTCCTCAAAGACGGACTGGTCTATCTCCGGCCTCGTCTCGTAGGCCGGCTTTTCGTCGTGGAGCTTCACCACGAACCGCTCGGTGCGTACCGGCGGCTCCCGCGTCTTTTCGGGCTCAGGGTCACGTCTTGTCCTCCGGCGGCCAAAAAGGCCCCGGCGCTCCGGCTCCTCAGGCTCCGGCTCGGCCTCGGCCTCCCGCTCCACGGGGGTAAACTGCCGCGTGGCCTCAAGCTCCGGCTCCGGCGCTTTTTGCGTCTCCGGCTCGTCCCACTCGTAGGCCGGGGCCTCCGCTGAGCTACGGGCTTCGCCCTTCCCGGCCCCGCCGCCGAACTCCGCCAGTATGGAGTCCAGGTCAAAGCTCTCGTCGGAGTCGTAGCTTCCCGTAAGCTCCATGTCGTCAAGAAAGTTTTTGTCGTTAGCCATAAGTCTCCCTTCTCCCCGGACGTATTCCCATATCGGCCGGGGCCTCGGTTTCATGGTTTTATCGAGCCCGCGACTATTGCGCCGGCTCTTTGAAAGCTTTAAACGCGGGGCTTTCCCGCTTAAGCTTTTCTTCTCTGTCTCATGGCCTCATATAGCACGATGGCCGCGCTGGCGGAGGCGTTCAGGGAGGATATGTTTCCGCGCATGGGTATGAATACGCCGAAATCACAGCTTTCGGAGACTATCCGCCTCATGCCCTCCCCCTCGGAGCCGATGACCAGCGCCATGGGCCCCGTAAGGTCCGTATCCCAAAGACCGTTTGCCCCGTCCGCCGCCGTGCCGTATATCCACACGCCCGCGTCCTTGAGCTCCCTTATGGCCGAGGTGAGATTGGGCACTCTCGCCACTCTCATATATTCCACCGCCCCGGCGGAGGTCTTTGCCACCACGGCGTTAAGGCTGGCGCTCCGCCGCTTGGGGATTATTACCCCGTGGGCCCCCACGCACTCGGCCGTCCGTATTATGGCCCCCAAATTGTGGTCGTCCGACACCTCGTCGCATATGACTATGAGCGGCGCTTCGCCCCTCTCACTGGCGTAGGCCAGTATGTCCTCCACGGCGCAGTACTCCTTCACCGCCGCCCTTGCTATTATCCCCTGGTGGGCCCCGGTGGCGCTCATCTGGTCAAGCTTCCGCCTGTCCGTCTCCACCACCACCGCCCCGGCGGCCTTTGCCTCGGCCGCAAGCCTCCTGAGCCCCGCGTCCGTGTCCCCGGAGGCCACGAAGACCTTGTTTAAGGTCCTCCCGGCCCTCAGTGCCTCGGTCACCGCGTTGCGCCCCTCTATGAGGCTCTCGTCCGCGCCCTCCTCCGGCCTTACCTCCCGGCGTCTGTCGTAGCCGCCCTTGGCGTCCCCGTTTCTTTTCCTTTTCTCCTCCATCACTTGCGGCTCCTGAGCTCGTCCATCATGTCAAGCCTCTCCCACGGGAGGTCGATGTCCGTCCTTCCGAAGTGGCCGTAGGCCGCGGTCTTGAGATATATGGGCGCCAAAAGCCCCAGCTTCTCTATTATTCTTGCCGGGCGCATATCGAAAAGCTCCTCTATTATCCCCGCCAGCCTCTCGTCGTCCATAACTCCCGTGCCCATGGTGTCCACGTGCACGCTTACGGGCCTCGCCACGCCTATGGCGTAGGCTATCTCTATCTGGCACCTTCTGGCAAGCCCCGCGCCCACCACGTTTTTCGCGATGTACCGGGCCATATACGCCCCCGACCTGTCCACCTTGCTGGGGTCCTTGCCGGAGAAGCACCCGCCGCCGTGGCCGCCCACGCCGCCGTAGGTGTCCACGATTATCTTCCTGCCCGTAAGGCCCGAATCGCCCACCGGGCCGCCCACCACGAATCTCCCGGTGGGGTTCACAAAGAGCTTCGTGTCACGCGTTATGAATTTGGCGGGTATGACCGGCTTTATGACCGTCTCCACTATGGCCTCCCGGAGCCTGTCCGTCGACACCTCCGGCGAGTGCTGTGAGGACACCACTATGGCGGGACAGCACTCCACATGCCCCTCGCCGTCGTATTTCACCGTGACCTGAGTTTTCCCGTCGGGCCGCAAAAAGTCCAGCTCCCCGGTCTTTCTCACCTCGGCAAGCCGCCTTGACAGCTTATGCGCCATGGAGATGGGCGCCGGCATGAGCTCCGGCGTCTCGTCGCAGGCGTAGCCGAACATCATGCCCTGGTCCCCCGCCCCCTCGTCGCTGGAGTCGTCGAAGGCGGAATTTACCCCCATGGCTATGTCCGGCGACTGCTCGTCGATGCTGGTGAGCACCGCGCAGGAGTTGCCGTCAAAGCCGTACTCCGGCTTATCGTAGCCTATCTCCTTTATGGTCTTTCTGGCTATGGCGGGAATGTCCGCGTAGCACTCGGTGGTTATCTCGCCCATCACCAGTACCATGCCGGTGGTGCACACCGTCTCGCAGGCCACTCTGGCGTGCTTGTCCTGAGAGATTATATAGTCCAGCACCGCGTCGGAAATCTGGTCGCAAATTTTATCGGGGTGTCCCTCTGTCACCGATTCTGATGTAAAAATCCTGCTCGACATTGTCTTCCTCCGCTCAATAAATATGTGTTTTATATATGATTATAGCAATATACACTATATTGTAGCACATAATTTTAAAAAACGCCATATCTATTTGAAACTTTTTGCTATAATTTATTCTTTTTTCGCCCTTTCACCTAAAAATCGCCCCCATCATTGGCCCTTACGCCTTTGTTAATAAAATGTTTGCCGTTATATTATGGACTTTTTTCCTTGAAGAGGTTATAATACATTTAAGAGGTGATAGCATTGAAATCTCTCGACAGAGCCATAACGCGTTTTTGCCACAAGCACCCCAACTTCGGCGTCAGGAACCTGATGCTCTATCTCGTGGCGGCCAGCGGTATATTTTATATATTCGTCATGATGGACCGCACGGGGACGCTGGTAAATTACATCGCCTTCAACCCCGCCCTCATTCTCCGGGGGCAGGTCTGGCGGATCGTGACCTTTTTGCTGATGCCCACGGACAGCAACATATTCTTTGAGGTCGTGGCCCTCTACTTTTACTACTTCATCGGCTCCAGCCTTGAGCGCCAGTGGGGCACGGCCCGCTTCACCATCTACTATCTCACGGGCGTGCTCTTTAACGCCGTATTCGGCATGGCCCTCTATTTTATCATAAAGCCCTCCGCCGGGATATTGGCAGGCTCCATGGTGGGAGCCTTTATGAACGCCTCCTATCTCAATCTCAGCATGTTCTTCGCCTTCGCCTCCATCTGGCCCGACACCCGCGTCCTGCTTTTCTTCTTTATCCCCATCAAGATGAAGTGGCTGGCCATCGTGGACGCGGTGTTCTTCGGCTGGTCCATAATACGCAACATCGGCGTATTCCCCTTAAATCTCCTGCCGCTTGTGGCAATACTCAACTTCTTCCTCTTCTGCGGCTCCGACCTTTTCGGCAGCCTCCGCCGTAACCGCACGGCCTACAAGCGCCGCGCCCAGTGGGACAAAGCCGTCCATCAGGCCCAGCGCGAGGAGCGCTCCCAGCCCTACCGCCACAAGTGCTCCGTCTGCGGCCGCACCGACGTCACAAATCCTGAGCTTGAGTTTCGCTACTGCTCCAAATGCCAAGGCTACCACTGCTTCTGCCAAGACCACATAAACTCCCACGTCCATTTTACGGAGTAATAAACAGCCAAAAAGCGGGAGGGTTCAGAACCCTCCCCTACGCCAATTTATAGGAAATCCCCCAATTCCCCCGTAGGGGCGTGTTCCAAACCCGCCCGCTCCCCCGTCCCCCGTCCCGCCCGCAGGCGACACCCCAGCCTTCCCCGCTGGGCGGGGAAGGTGGCCCCGCAGGGCCAGATGAGGTGGGATACGCGGCCCGCAGGCCGCAACCTTATTCCCCATCTCTGGCTCCGCATCAACGGAGGAGCTGTCGCCCGCAGGCGACTGAGGAAGCGAAGCCCCCGGTCTTTTCCGCACCCCCCAAACTCAAAGCGCCCCTCCCCATTTTGATATGCTCCCCCTATAGTAGACAGCGAAAAGGAAAAACACTGTCGAGATAGGGGGAGCATAGTTATATGAAGGA